>JBOHVN010000034.1:0-37215 GCA_050735675.1 Binatia bacterium
TAGCGGCGTTCCTCTTGGGAATAAAAGGACAAGACGCCGATGACCTGGTTTTGCGCGATGAGAGGCAGCCCGAGATAGGAACGAAAACCTTGGCGGATAAAATACGCGGTATCCAGTTCGTCGTCGAGGCCGGCGCGAATGTCGGGCAGCGAAATAATGCCTTTCGCTTGCAGTACCGGATGAGCTAGGTTACCGCCGGCACCGGGCTCCGACTGCCAAGCTTGTTCGTTGATGCCCCGGCAGGCAACTTTGCGCAGCGGTTGATTAGCTTTATCGAGCAACAGAACGGTGGTGGCCGTGCGTGGAACCAAGACGGCGAGCCGCTCCAGCAGAACATTCAGCACCGCGCGCAGCTCCAGCGTCGAAGTCGCCGCCAAGTTGAGCTCATAGAGCGCGGCTTGCTCTGCGGTGTGGCGTTCGATTTGGCGCTGCGCCGCTTTCGCCTCGGTGATATCGCGGGCCATGCACACCGTGGCGACGTGATGGTGGTCGGCGTCGCGCATGATGAATGACGACAGGCTAACCACCGTCCTACGGCCGTGCGCAGTACATTCATGATCCCGCAACGAGCCGTCCACGATGCGATGCGCGAGTGGGCCGGCGTCGGCGCCGAAGACTTGCGCGAGTGCCGCCACCGAAGCGCCTTCCAATTCGGTCTCGGCGCGGGAAAAGATTTGGCAAGCGCTGCGGTTGGCGACGCGCACAATGCCTTCATTGTCCATGACCAGCAGCGCGTCGTCCATGGCCTGAATGATTTCTTTGGCGGCGAGCTCCGGCGTAATGTTGACCAAGCGGTAACGTCGAATCGTGCGGCCGACCAAAATGATAAATCCCAGCACCGGCAGGTAGCCGAACGGATAAAGCGGCACGCCCAGGGCGGCCAGGTAATCAAACGATCCCAAATAAGCGATGCAAAACGCGCTGAGCAATCCCCGGGTACGAAGCTTGCCGGCGCCGGGCAGCGCCGAGCGATACGCGCTCCAGTATTCGCGCAGGCTCAAGGCCATGAGACCGAAAAAGAAGCAGATGAACAGAATACCCATCCAGCCGTAGTACGGATAGTAGCCCCACCCATAAAGATGAACTCCCGTGAGAAATGCGTTGCCGAAAAAGACCGTAGCAAGAAATGCCGCACAGATTGCCCAGACCAGCCAAACGCGACGCCGGTAGCGGCTATAATGCTGCAACGCGGCCACCGTGAAGTGGTAGACCGACGCTGGAATCAAGGTGATGCCGATGTGGCCGAGCACGCTCCACGCCGCCGCCACGCGCGCCGTTTGGGCGCAGTACATCAGCGAATAACCTGCCAGCCAGAGCGCCGCCGTGGCGGTCATAATGAAGAAAGAGATACTGACGCGCGAGTCGCGTTCGCCCAGCAAAACCTTTAAGCCAAGTGCTAACACCGTGCTCGCGGTTAGCACGGGAGGTAGGGCGAACCAACTGGCTCGATAATGATCGGGCGTGAAAAGCTCGGCGAGCATGAGCGGCGCGGCCGGAGGGTCAGCGCGCCCGCAGGCGCTGGTTGCAGAGTGCGACGAAGGACGAAAACAAGCGGCGGTGAATTCTCCGGCGCGGCGCCAGGACTTCCGGATGCCATTGCACGCCGAGGACGAAGCTGTGCTCGGTGCTTTCGATACCTTCGATGACACCGTCAGCGGCGACGGCGTTGACGATGAGCCCGCGGCCGAGTTGCTTAACGGCCTGATGATGGGTTGTGTTGACCCGCAGGTTTTGCCGGCCGAGGATTTTGAAAAGCCGCGTGCCGGTTTCAATCCGAATCGGGTGGTCGAGAGCGTGTGGTTGAGCGCGGCACTCGTGGGCGCCGGCGCCGGGAAGCTGGGTCGCAATGTCCTGGTAAAGCGATCCGCCCAAAGCGACATTAATCGCTTGGGCGCCGCCGCAGATGCCCAATACCGGAAGATTACGACGGAGCGCCGCTGCGGTCATCTCGAGCTCGAATTCGGTGCGCGCGGCTTTGATTTCGCCGAGCTCTTTGATCGGCCTTTCGCCGTAATAGCGCGGATGAATATCGAAATGACCGCCGCTCAGCACCAAACCATTCAAGCGGGTTATCATATGACGCAGGGCGGATTTTACCTGAGGTCCAGACACTACAACCGCAATGGCCCCGGCCCGCGCAATCGCCGTCAAATAACGCTGTGGCAGGAACAGTGTGGCATCTTTAGGCCTTTTCGCCCCGTCGGCCGAAGCGCCCGAAGCGCCGGAGACATCCGCCGTGACACCGATCAAAGGAGGAGCACCGCTGGTCATTCTTATTGTTCGTACAAGCGCTTATAAATTCGGTGATTGCGTAGGACAAGTTTAACATAGCCGCGGGTTTCCACATAGGGAATTTGTTCGACGAACTCCTCGATATCGTCGGTGACGATCTCCCGCTCCCAGCGGTCGACGGCGGCCTCGCCGGCGTTGTAAGCGGCGAGCGCTTTGTGCCAGTTGTTGGAATAACGTTCCAGCAAGTCTTTTAAATATTGAGTGCCGAGAGTTAAATTCACCTCGGGCTCGAAAAGCCTTTCTTGAGACGGCACGGCAAGGCCCAGTTGCCTCGCTACCCGGGCCGCCGTTGGCGGAATCAGTTGCATCAAGCCAAGCGCCGCTGCGGGCGAGCGAGCGCGGGCATCGAATAAACTCTCCTGGCGAATCAACGCCACGACGAGGTAAGGATCGAGCTCGCGTTCCTGAGCCTTTTGCTGAATCAAATCCCAGAATGCCAACGGATAGCGGTAAAGATCGCGCTCGCTTTGTGACAGCGGCGCCTGGTCGGCGAGACTCAGGCTGCGTCCGTAGGCGCGGTTGTAAAAATACTCCCGTATCAACAGCGTGCGCAGCCGGCCGTTTGGTTTCATACCGTTGATGTGATCCAATTCCGCCACGGCGAGCTGGTGCAGTGACAGCGCGGCCAATTCGCGCGCGCGCGTGAGATGGAATTCGACGGCGGGGGTCACCAGCGGATTGGATTCCTCGGCCGCCTGCGGTTTGGCCGGCTTGGCCTCGTCGATGGGTTCCCCCAGACGAGCAAGGCTGCGCTGGGCGAGTGTTTGGTAGTAGGATTCGCCGCTGTCAAAAAAAACCTGGCGGTAGAGCTGTTTGGCGGTCTTCTCATCTCCTAATTTTTCCGTGCTGCGCGCTTGCCAATAAAGCGCCGCGGTGGCGAGCGCGGCGCTCCTCGGTTGGCTCACCAGCGTTTTGAACGCCGCTGCGGCCGACACCAGCTCGCCATCGCGATAATATAGCCATGCAAGCCGCCAGGCGGCATCGTCGCGCACCGGACTTTTGGGAAATCGCTCGATAACGCTGGTATATAACTGAATCGCCTGTTCTTTGCGGCCGAAAAATTCGTGGATATCCGCCGCGGCAAATCGAGCGCGGCCGGCATCTGAGCTGGTTGGGTGGTTCTCGATCACCCGATCAAAATAGTCGAGCGCCCGGGCATTGTCGTGCCGGTTCCAAAGAATATTGCCAATTTGGTAGAGCGCTTTGGGCGCTTCAGCGGTCTCGGGATATTCCCGCGCGATCTGCTCGAGCAACGGCATCGCCTCGCTCCGATTGCGGACCGATAGGTAAAGGGCGGAAAGTTTCGCCAGGAAACGCAAGCGCAGATCGGGTTCGGAGACGTCGTTCAGCAGTTTTTTGTAAAGAATCTCAGCTTCACGCGCCTGGCGCTCGCGGGTGAGACGGTCGGCTTCGTCGGCGAGAGATTGAATCGTGTGGAAAGCAAAGAGTTCGGGATATTTTTCGCGCAAGCGAGCCTGAGCTTGTCTCGCGGCCGATGTCCAGCGCGACGGCGGCGAGCCATTGCGCAACTCGTCATAGAGCGCATGGGCGCGGCGTGGCTCGCCCTGCGCTTCGCGAATTTGCCCTTGGCGAAATAGCGCTTCATCGGTGATGTCGCGTTTAACTGATTTTGCCGTCCGGAGCTGGCGCAAAGCGTCGCTGGCCTGGGCATATTTTTTTTCCGCTAGGTCTATTTTTGCGTTGAGCAGGGCGGCGGACTGGGACCAAAGACTTTGCGGAAATCGCTGTTTAAGCTGGGCAAGTCTACGGCGCGCCTGATCCCAGTTAGTTTCATGGAAGGCAATAGTTGCGAGATAGTACAAACTGTAATCGGCCAGACGAAAGCCGGTGTCCAGCGTTCTTTGGAAAAGCTCTTTCGCGTCGGCGAATTTGCCGCCGGAGTAGAGCGAGTAAGCTTGGGCGAATGCTTCTGCTGGCGCGGTGGTTTGGGCATAACCCCGTTGTGGAAACGCTATTAGAATCATCGCCAAGGAAAGTATGCCGACAGGATTTACCATCACGTCAAAAGTTTAACCAAGCTCTGGCGGCGATTCAAACAATTTTTAGTCCGGTGTCGGATAAACGCCGACGGATCCAAGACCGACGACGCACGAACAGTTGTTTTTTGAGCGAATGAACGTTATGGTTTTTGCGCAATTGATGCGCTCTGACGGGGTGATCGATGGCATCGTCGGCAAATCGGCGCAAATGGACGGAGGAGGCAGTTTTTCTTGAAGATCGAGGGGAGTTACACGTTCAGCGCGCCGCGGGATCGAGTTTGGCAAATTTTACTCGATCCGAAAATCATGGCGCAGTGCATGCCGGGGTGCGAAAGTATGATCGAAGTGGCTCCGGACCAATATGAAGCCGTCATGAAAGTCGGTATCGCCTCGGTGAAAGGGACCTACAAGGGCAAAGTGACAATCAAGGACAAACAGCCGCCTGCGCATTATATTTTGAGCGGGGAAGGCTCGGGCGGGCCAGGCTTCATGCAGGGCGATGTGGCTATCGATCTGGAAGAAGTCAACGGTCAAACCGTGCTCAAGTACAGCACCGATGCCAAGGTCGGCGGGCTCATCGCCAGTATCGGACAGCGCATGCTCAATGGGGTGGCCAAGATGATGGTCGACCAGTTTTTTAAGAAAATCGATACTTTTATCTGATCGCTGCGAAAAACTCACAATGCCATCGCTTGGGATTTTTGGCTCAAGCTCCACCCCTGGGTTCGCGCCGTGCCGCCGCTCGTAAGCGTCATCATTCCCACCTTCAATCGATGGCCCTTGGTCGGCGCAGCCGTCGAGTCCGTGCTGGCGCAAAGTTTTTCGAACTTCGAGCTTATCGTCGTCGACGATGGTTCGGCCGATGGTACAGCCGCTGAGCTGGCAAGATTGGGTTCGAGGCTGCAAATTTTTTCAACGCCAAGAAGAGGCGTGTCGGCGGCGCGAAACACCGGAGTGAGGCAGTCCTTCGGCCGTTACATTGCCTTTCTTGATTCCGACGATCTGTGGCGGCCCCGCAAGCTGGCGCGACAAACTGCATTCATGGTCGAACATCCGGAGGTGCAGATCTGCCAGACCGAAGAGATTTGGATTCGGAACGGCATCAGAGTCAATCCCAAAACCACGCATCGAAAGCCGTCCGGCGACATCTTCGTGCGCAGTCTCGATCTTTGTTTGGTCAGCCCATCGACAGTCATGATGAGGCGAGAATTGTTTCAACGGCTCGGCGGGTTCGACGAAACTTTCCCGGTGTGCGAAGACTATGACCTGTGGTTGCGCATCGCCGCGCAAGAGCCGGTTCCGTTGATCGCCGAGGCGCTCGTGGTCAAGCGCGGCGGCCATGCCGATCAGTTGTCACGTTCCACGTGGGGTATGGATCGCTATCGAGTTCGCGCCTTGCAAAAAGTCCTACGCGCGGGGATTGAGGGCTCGCGGCGCGCGGCGGCGCTGGAAGTTTTGCGGCGTAAAGTCGGCGTGCTGGCCAACGGCGCGCGCAAACGAGGCAAATGGCGCGAAGCAGACGATTACAAGGCGCTGTTGTGCGAGTTCGAACAGGAGATCATGGATGTCCGAGAGCGCGATCCGCGATTACGCCCAGGCCAAGGGCTTTCACCGGCAAACGCTTGAGCGTTGGCTTGGGTGGGCGGCGGCGGACCGCGATGCCTTGAAAGAGATCGCCGTCGGCCTGAAAATCAGTGAAAACCACGTGCGTGAAATGATGGACTGGCTCGAGGAGATTTCTTCGCGCGATCAGTCGAAGATTCACGATATTTTGGCCAAGCAGGAAATCTTCTCGATCAAAACCAACCCGCGCCTCGGTCGGGCTGATAAGCTCAAACGCATCAAGGAGCAACTCAGGCGCTGGAGATTGCCGCGCTTGGCTGGAATCGAGGATGCGATTCGACACAATATTCAGGCACTCAAGCTCCCTGCCGAGATTCGCTTGAGCGTGCCGCCGGGCTTGGAGGGCGGACGGCTGCAGGCGGAAATTAGCGCCGGCAGCCTGGCGGAATTCCAGCAACTTGCTAGCAGGCTGAGCGATGCGGCGGCGACGAACTGGGTCGCGGAGATTTTTCAGCGCTTGTCCGGAGAGCCCGCCAAGGAAGAACGAGGTCAGAACTAGCAGGCTGCGGAAAAAGACTCATAGGCTTCGTTGCGCTCAATCGCCTCGCTACAACGTACTGGCTAAGTACGCCTCCGCTCAGCCTGTCCTGAGCGAAGCCGAAGGATCGATTTTTCGCGCGCCTCGTCTCTGAGATCTTTTTGAGCAGCCTGCAATCAGAGTTTTCAGCGCTCTGCTTAGAGGCGTCGGCATGG
This sequence comes from Binatia bacterium, assembly GCA_050735675.1. Taxonomy (GTDB): domain Bacteria; phylum Desulfobacterota; class Binatia; order UBA9968; family UBA9968; genus DP-20. The sequence continues at coordinate 6,609 of JBOHVN010000034.1, forward strand.
AACATCGACCATTCAGTGAAGTGATCGTCGAGCGCGGCTCGGAATTGAGTCCGATCTTTTTCAACTTGCGGCGCACGCTGGCGCACGTGCCGTTCACGACGGTCGACCGCATTGAATCGTCCGGCGCAGCCGGAGCCGTCCGGAGCGACCGTTTTGGCGCGGCGAAAAAGACACTCTATCTCGCTCGGCACAAAGGCGATTTTCTCAAAAAGTGTCCGGGCAGCGAAGGTCAAGTGTGTTGCAACTACTTCGTTATCAACTTCGCCAGCAATTGTCCGATGGACTGCAGCTATTGCTACCTGCAGGAGTATTTAGCGGACAGCCCGGCGCTCAAGGTATTCAGCAACGTGAATGATTTGATCGACGAAACCGAGCGGACATTGGCGCGCCACCGCGGCGTGTTCTTCCGCATCGGCACGGGTGAAATCACGGATAGCCTCGCGCTCGAGCCCTACACCGGCATGGTCGGCGAGCTGATTCCGTATTTCGCTGAGCAGCCCAACGTGTTGCTCGAGCTCAAAACCAAGAGTGACCGCGTCGAGAGCTTGCTCGATCTCGACCCCAAGGGCCGGGTTGTCGTGGCATGGTCGATGAATCCCCAACGGGTGATCGACCTTGACGAGCATGGCACCGCTTCTCTCGATGCCCGGCTCGCCGCGGCGCGGCGCTGCCAGGAGGCTGGCTACCGCTTGGGCTTTCATTTTGATCCGATGATCGAATACCCGGGTTGGGAATCCGATTACCAATCGATGCTGGAGCAGACTTTTGCGACCATCGATTGGCGCAAGCTCTCCTGGCTAAGCCTTGGCGTGCTGCGCCAGACGCCGGGCCTCAAGCGCGCTATGCGCGAGAGATTTCCACGGTCCGAGCTCTTGACCGGTGAGCAAGTGCTTTGTCCGGACGGCAAGTTGCGCTATTTCCAACCGCTGCGCGTCGAGATGTACCGCAAGATGCTGCGCTGGATCCGCCGGGCGGCGCCGACGGTGAAAATCTATCTCTGCATGGAGTCGCGCGATGTGTGGGAGCAAGTTTTCGGCTTCGCACCGGCTTGCGAGAAGGAGCTCGGCAATCAGATGGCGCCAGGCGTCCACTAACCGCACCATGCTCAACAAGGACAGAGCCATTGGCGTTTTCGACTCGGGGATCGGCGGCCTGACGGTTTTACATCGGATTATCGAGGCGCTACCCAGCGAGAATACCGTTTATCTGGGCGATACGGCGCGATCCCCCTACGGCACGAAGTCGGTTGACACCGTGCTACGCTACTCTTTTGAAAACAGCGAATTTCTGGTCGAAAAGGGCGTGAAAATCGTCGTCGTGGCGTGTAATACATCGACCGCGATTGCTCTCGAGCCGTTGCGAAACAAGCTCGCGATACCTGTGGTCGGCGTGATCGGGCCGGGAGTCAGGCGCGCTATCGCGAGCACGAAGAACAAAAGAGTCGGGGTCATTGGAACCGAGGCGACGATTCAAAGCGGAGCTTACACGCACGCTCTAAAAGCCGCGCAAGCCTCGGTCGAAGTGTATAGCCGGGCTTGTCCGCTCTTCGTCCCATTGGTCGAAGAAGGCTGGACGGACAATCAAGTCGTCGAAATGACGGTTAGAGCTTATCTCGAAAGTCTCAAACAGAGCGGCATCGATACGTTGATTCTAGGCTGCACGCATTATCCTTTGCTTAAAAAAGCGATTCGAAAGTTCCTGGGGAGCGGCGTGCGCCTTGTTGATTCCGCAGAAGAGACCGCCAAGGAAGTCGAAGCGATGCTGAAAAGGGCTTCGCTCGCGCGCAAGAGCGGTAAAGCGAGCCACGGCTTTTTTGTCACCGATGCGCCTGATCGTTTCATCAAAGTCGGCCGCCGTTTTCTCGGTGAACGGGTCGAATCGGCGGTGCGAATCGAGCGCTAGGAGGCGCTGCGGGTTTCTCATGCGAGGCTTTAAGTTGCCTGGGGAATCATGTATTTTAACGCTATCTACTAAGGCCTCTTCCGTTTCCAAAAAGGCAGGGAGCAAGCTCATCGCATGATCGATTGGATAAAGAGGCTCGTCGGCACGAAAAACGAGCGCGAAATCAAACGCATTCGTCCGTATGTCGGCGAGATCAATAAATTAGAGCCGGAGGACGCGCGTTTGACGGACGCGGAACTCGGCGCCAAGACCAGTGAATTTAAAAAGCGCATCGCAGAAGCGACGGCGAGCTTAAGACAGGAGCTGGAAGAAGCTAATGCAACGGCAGCCGGCGCGGAGCCGGACGAGCGTGATGATTTCAAAAGCCGGGCGGACGAACTCGACAAGGAGTTGCGTCAGAAGGAATCTGAGGTTCTCGAAGAGATTTTGCCCGAGGCGTTCGCGGCCGTGCGCGAGGCTTCACGCCGAACCATTGGCCTGCGCCATTTCGACGTTCAGCTGATGGGTGGCACGGTGCTTCATGAAGGCAAGATCGCCGAGATGAAGACCGGCGAGGGTAAAACTCTGGTGGCGACGCTGGCGCTTTATTTAAACGCGCTCACCGGCAGGGGCGTCCACTTAATTACGGTTAACGACTATTTGGCGCGCCGCGATGTGCAATGGATGGGGCCGATCTACCATAAGTTGGGCTTGACAACGGCGTCCATCGTGCATGAAGAGAGCTACCTTTTCGATCCCACTTTTATCACCCAGGATTACCGCTATCTCAATTTGCGTCCGATCACGCGGCAGGAAGCCTATCTGGCCGATATCACCTACGGAACCAACAACGAATTCGGTTTCGATTACCTGCGCGACAATATGAAATTTTCGCTGGAGGAGTACGTTCAACGGGAGCTCAACTATGCCGTGGTCGACGAGGTGGATAATATTCTTATCGACGAGGCGAGAACGCCCCTGATTATCTCCGGCCCGGCCGAAGAATCCACCGATAAATATTATCTCATCGATCGCATCATTCCCAAGCTTCAGCGCGGCGCGGTGATCCAAGGCGATCCAACTCAAGAGGACCGCGCCGCGATCGATGCCAAGGGCGACTACACCGTGGATGAGAAAAGCCGCTCGGTGACGCTAACCGAGGGCGGCGTTGCCAAAGTCGAGCGACTGCTCGGCGTGCATAATCTCTACGATCCGCGCCAGATCGAGACACTGCACCATGTGCAGCAGGCGCTCAAGGCGCATGCGATCTTCAAGCGTGATGTCGACTACGTCGTGAAAGACGGCGAAGTGATCATCGTCGACGAATTCACCGGCCGGCTCATGCCCGGCCGGCGCTGGTCGGATGGTCTGCACCAGGCGGTGGAAGCCAAAGAGCGGGTTCACATCCGCGAAGAAAACCAGACCCTTGCCACGATCACGATCCAGAATTACTTCCGCATGTACAAAAAGCTCGCGGGCATGACCGGTACCGCCGACACGGAAGCACCGGAATTCAAGAAGATCTACAAACTGGACGTCACCGTGGTGCCGACCCACCGCGCTATGGTGCGCCAGGACCTGCCCGACGTGGTCTATCGCACGGATAATGAAAAGTACGACGCGGTGGTGCAGGAGATCGAAGAGCGCAATAAGAAGGGGCAGCCGATCCTGGTCGGCACGACTTCGGTGGCGAAATCCGAGCGGATTTCGCGCATGCTCAAGAAGAAGACGATCAAGCACAACGTTTTGAACGCCGTCAATCACGAAGCTGAAGCGAGTATCATCGCGCAGGCGGGACGGTTCAACGCGGTGACGATCGCGACCAACATGGCCGGGCGCGGCACGGATATCCTGCTCGGCGGCAATCCGGAATTTCTCGCGCGCTCGGACATGGAGAACGAGTGGATCAGCCGCGCCGCCAAGCTGCCGATCGAGGGCGCGGCGCGCTACGAAGATGCCCTGCGAGAGCTCAGGGAGAAATACGAAGAAGAAGTACAGCGAGCTGAACAAAAATACGTCAAGGAAGGCGAGATCTTCGAGCAACAACGCGGCGATGCTTTGAAGCGGACCACCGACCTGCAACGCGAAATCTGCGCGCTCTCGCCGTTCCGCGCGGCGCGCGAACGCTACGAGGACTTGTCGGCGACCGAATTGATCGAGGCCTTGCATAACTTGAGGCCGATTCCGGAGGGTTACCTCAAAGCCAAGGATGCTTTCGAGAGCGCCATCCTGACTTCCCGGAACGGCGACGCGGCGCCGGCGGATTTCGACGAAGCAAAGTTCGACTTTACAACGGCGCTGGAACGCTGGCAGGAAAATAGCGGCGAGCGCGCAGAATTGATCGAAGCGCTCGACGAGAGACGGCGGCTTTACGAGCAGCGCCTCATCGATCTGGAGTTCGACAACGCGCGGGCACATCTCGCGCAGGGCGAAAATGCGTCGACGGTGAGCGAGTACGAAAGCGCGCACCGCGCTTTTGAAGAGGCCGAGACGCATTGTGAGGAAATTCGCCTGCCTTACGAACAAACCGTCCAGCAGGCGCAATTGAACTACGAAACGAAACGCCAGGAATACCTGAGAATGGTGGAGCGGGTCCGAGAAGAATTAGATAAGGCTCCGGACCAATACCGCCAGCGCTTCGATGAGATTTTCGCCAGTTACAACGCCATTTGCAGTCAAGAAAAGGAGCAGGTCATCGCCGCCGGCGGATTGCATATTCTCGGCACCGAACGCCACGAGAGCCGGCGCATCGACAACCAGCTGCGCGGCCGCGCCGGGCGCCAAGGCGATCCTGGCTCGTCGCGTTTTTACTTGTCCTTGGAAGACGATCTGATGCGTATTTTTGGTGCCGATCGCATTCAAGGAATCATGAGCCGGCTCGGCATGGAGGAGGGCGTTCCGATCGAGCATGGCTTGGTCACGCGCGCCATCGAAAACGCGCAGAAGAAAGTCGAAGCTCACAACTTCGATATCCGCAAACATCTGTTGGAATACGACGACGTGCTCAACAAGCAGCGCGAGGTTGTTTACAACGAGCGCCGCGAGGTCTTAAAAGGGCAGACGTTGAAAGAACACGTGATGGAATTGGCCGAAACCCTCGCCGATGACATTGTCGCCCGTTATGCCGACAAAGAGGCGCACTCCGAGGATTGGGACCTGAATGGCTTGCGCGAAGCCTTATATCACCAGTTCAATTTGCGCCTGGATTTTAAAGCCGACGACGGATTATCAGCGGAACGCGCGGCGGAAATGGCGCGCGCGCGAATCATCGAAGTTTATGAAGACAAAGAAAAACGCTTCGGTGAGCCGATGCTCAGGCAACTCGAGAAAATTATCATGCTGCAGACAATCGATAGTCTCTGGAAGGATCATCTGTTGAACATGGATCACCTCAAGGAGGGGATCGGGTTGCGCGGGTATGGCCAAAAAAACCCGCTGCAGGAATATCAAAAAGAAGGTTACGACATGTTCGAGGACATGATTCAGCGCAAAGAAGAAGATGTCGTCCAGAAACTCTTTACCGTAGAGTTAGCGCGAGAGAGCGTCGCGCCTCAGGTCGAATTGCAACAGCCACGCCCGCAAAGAATGGTTTTAAGTCACGGCGACGAGCCGGTTGCGGCGCGGCCCAGCAGCGCGCCCAAACGAGACGGTGAAAAGGTCGGGCGTAACGACCCGTGTCCGTGCGGCAGCGGTAAAAAGTACAAGCGGTGCCACGGTAGATAAGACGGTTTTACCAATGAGAATCGTATCGCCGTCACCTCAGTTTCTGGGTGATGCGCGAAGGACAACTGCTCCATCAAGTCACGGCTGGCTAGAAAAATCCGACCTCTTGTCAGATTCAATTTAACCCTGACCCTTGCCATGTGCGGTTCTGAACGATTCCGCCGCGGCGCCGGTTCTCAATGGGTGGCCAGCTCCGCCGGAACTTCTTCGCCGCCGTCGTGACGCGTTTTTGACGGTGGATTGTTACCGGCGCCTAATTTGATTATCCGGTCTTTGAACGCGTGCAAATCCTTTGTCGCGTTTCTTGTGTCGATGACCAGCTTTGCTGATTCGACAATTTCGCGAATGTCATACGTACTGTGGTCAGTGAGTATGATCACGCAATCATGCCGGGCGATTTGCGCCGGGCTGGCCTCGATGGACTTGAGCGTGCTCCGGCCCAAATGCACGCTCGGTACCAGCGGGTCGTTGTAGGAAAGGATCGCCCCTTTTTCGCTGAGCAGGCGCATGACGTCCAGGGCCGGCGATTCACGACAGTCGCTGACATTTTTCTTGTAAGCCACGCCGAGGATCATGACCTTAGAGCCACGGATGCTTTTGGAAACTCGGTTGAGACCGTCGGCGACCAGACTGCTCACGACCGCAGGCATCATCCCATTAATCTCCGCGGCCAATCCGATAAATCGCGCCTGAAAATTGAGCGCTTTGAGTTTCCAGGCCAAATAATGCGGATCGATGGGAATGCAGTGGCCGCCGAGCCCGGGGCCTGGATAAAACGGGCTGAAGCCGAAGGGCTTAGTGGCGGCGGCGTCGATCACTTCGTAAACATCGACTCCTAATAGATCGCACATCAGAGCCAGTTCATTGACCATGCCGATATTGACGCTGCGGAAAGTATTTTCCAGCAGCTTGACCATCTCAGCGCATTTGGTGCTGCTCACCGGAATCACGAGTTCAATGAACTGCGAATAAAACAACCGGGCGATCTCCGTGCATTGAGGTGATATTCCGCCGACGATTTTCGGAGTATTGCGGGTCGTGAACGTCGCATTTCCCGGATCGATTCTTTCCGGAGAATAAGCCACGTAGAAATCACTTCCGACCTTGAGCCCGGAAGTTTCGAGTTCCGGGACGATCAGTTCATCGGTTGTTCCCGGATACGTTGTGCTTTCGAGGACAATCAGTTGATCGTGATGTAAAAACTTGCGGATTTCCTCGGTCGCTGAAAGGATAAATGAAATATCCGGGTCCCGGCTTTTGCTTAACGGAGTAGGCACGCAAATGCTCACGGTGTCCGCGTTGGCGAGAGCGCTAAAGTCGCTGGTCGGCGTGAATTTTCCCGATTGAACGGCATTGGCGATGTTCTTTTCGGGCACATCCAAGATGTACGACCGGCCTTGTTTGAGCCTATCTATTTTACTGTGATCGAGATCGATGCCGATGACATCGAATCCAGCCGCGGTAATTTCCATAGCAAGCGGCAAGCCTACGTAGCCCAGGCCGATGACGGCTGCGGTTGCCTTATGATTTTCCAGCTTGGTCTTTAACGCGATCAAGTTAAGAGACCTCCCGTGTTTTGATTTGTGATTTCTCCGTTTCTCGCGATATTTTGAATTCTTGCAGACGGATGTTGCATTTCTCGATCAGTTCGTAGAGATTGACCCGGCTGATTCCGAGGTCGCGCGCGGCGCGGCTGACGACGCCGTGATTGCGGGACAAGGCTTTCTTTACGAAATCCATTTCGATCGCCTTTTTAGCGACCTTTAAGTTTACATCGGTTGGTGGTGGCTCTACGGCGAAACCCAAATCGCGCGTTTGAAGAACGGCCCGGGAGCTAAGAACCACGGAGCGGCTGATTAAATTCTCCAGTTCTCGAACGTTTCCTGGCCACGGATGCATCAAAAGCGCTCCTTCGGCTTCGGTAGATAGCGCCATCGGTGGTTTACCATACTCCTTGCAAAGCTTTTTCAAGAAATGTTGCGCCAGCGGAACGATGTCTTCTTTTCGTTCTCTCAACGGGGGTAGGTCGATACGAACGACATTTAGGCGGTAATAAAGGTCCTCGCGGAACCCATGATTTGCGATGGCCCCTTTAAGATCCTGATTCGTAGCGGCAATAATCCGGGTATTGATTTCGATGGGCAGGGTACCGCCGACTCTTTCGATCTTACGATCTTGTAAGAATCGTAAGAGTTTGACCTGCAGGGGTGGCGCAAGGTCCCCGATCTCATCTAAAAACAAGGTGCCGGTATGGGCAAGCTCAAATTTCCCGCGCTTCCGCGCGTGGGCGCCGGTGAAGGCTCCCTTCTCATGACCGAATAATTCACTTTCGAAGAGGTGTTCCGGAACAGCGCCGCAATTGACAACCACGAACGGATTGTTCTTGCGCTCGCTTTGCAAATGAATCGCGTGCGCGAGGATTTCTTTGCCTGTGCCACTTTCGCCGGAAATTAAAAGAGAAACGTCGGACACAGCAATACGATCGATGGAGCGGAACAACTCTTTCATGGCCTTGGACGCGCCCACGATGCCGTGAAATCCACTGCCGGGCGTCTGATCCAACTGTTGAGCTTTATGCAGCAATCGGTGGAGGTGAAAGCCCCGATTGATCATGACCTTCAACTCATCGAGCCGGACCGGTTTGGTATAATAGTCAAAGGCGCCAAGCCGCATCGCCCGCAGCGCGCTAGAGTCGTCGTTATGGCCTGTGAGCACGATCGCCCGGGTGGAGGGGTCATGAGAAAGAATTTGTTCGAGCAGCCGCATGCCACCAAGATCTGTCGCATTGTGAGGATCTAAGGAAAGATCCAGAGTCACCACAGGCGGTCTTTCTTTTTCATAAATGTTCATGGCTTCGGCTTCGACCGACGCCGTAAAGACAGCGTAGTCAGAAGCGAGTGCCCAGCGCATTTGCTTAAGAATAGCTTCCTCGTCATCGACTAGCAGAATTTTTGGTTTCACAAAAGCTTTCCCTTCGACTCGGTCACAGAGTCGGAAGTTCTACCTCTTAGTTAATTGGGTCTTTCAATTCGCTTGGTTATCAATCTCGACCCAATAAGGGCCTGTTCCAGGCCGCTCTTCCTTGGTTGCATGATGCACAGGCCAACCAAGCTTTGGCACCCGGCGGGAGCGATGCCGTTCCCGTGTCGCGCCTGGAAACAACAATATTGACCCACGTTTTCTGTGAGTCCGTGGTCGCCATAAGCCTTGCGCGGCGGGCAAGTTTTGAATGGCACTAAGAAGGGGTGCTTTGGTCTCGCTAGACAAGTGAAAGAGTTGGCAACCAAGAATCACTAGAATGCCCGCCAGGCGCGAATCGAGATTGATAATTCGGAACAGTTAAATCTCACACCTTCGACGCAACTGGTATGCCAGTTCGGCTGGTGGCGTGGCGGGTTTCAGTTCGTTACATCATAATAACTCCCAGTGGAGTGACTATTCAGTCCGTCTTCCGATCGCGGAGATATACGTAACGCATTGTTTCTTAATCGAATGATGATGCATTGGATGGTATTGTTAGGGCCGTTCCTAGCGCGGTTAAGGGATGTGGCCCGCTGCGCTACGGTTGCTCAGGCCAAAGGGTTTGGTCCCGGCCGCATGGCCCTTGAAAAAGTCAGCAGTGCCCGATGAATCTTCTGACAGCGGTTCGTTACGGTGATCGCCTGGTTAATTATTAGGTAGCGTGGGGTGTGTACGGCCGGCGACAAAAACGGAGTGATTTAAATAGTTTGCGAATTATTCTCGTTTGATTCCCAAGTTCACACCGTTAACAAATTCATTGAATTGCGGCGGATCTTATGGCTAAAATGGCAAATAAGATTACGCAGGTTAAAAGAAGGCCATAGTGCCTCGTATTTGAACTTTAGACTGCAAATCTACCAAGGCTGAATTATGCAAGAAAATGCTTCGTGAAGACCGGTTTTTCCACGGCGGACTGCTAATTTGGGCGCTCCGATTGTGACCGACGAAACGTTTCATGCTGCGGCTTTCATGCCCTGCGTGATGTACGAGTCTGCCGCGGATTTCGTCGTTACCACGATTTCATCGAACTCCCTCGAGCTGATCGGAATTCGCCCTGAGAACATCCTGGGAAAACGGACCCTATGGGAAGAAAGACTGCTATCAGAAGATCGAGATCGCTTGATGTCTCGGCTCAATCAATTGAGGCGGACCGACGTAGCCTCGATGGCTCACAAGATAGCAGACGATCGAGGATTGCAGGTTTCAGTTGCTCACAGTTTTCGCAAAGTGAGGACTGGGCACGAGGTTAGGATACATGGTTGTATGGTCCCTTTAACGGGAGAATTTTACGCTGCGACATTGAGCGATTCAGTTATTTCGCAGTTTATCCACAAAATTGGCAATCACTTTCAGTTAATCAATCTTCTGATCGGCTCTTTGAAACGAACCGGAACAAACATTGATGAAATCGAATCGTTGCAGCTAACCGTCGACCGGGCTGTTGAGTTCACCCGCGCATTTTCACACTATAGCCAGGCGCCGGTTCTTACGCCAGCCATCGATCTGGGTGAGATTCTCCATGCGGTCATTAGATCGATTGCCCCGTCCTTTGTCGAAAAGAAAATAGCACTTCGAGATCGCGTTCAAGAATGCCTCAACGGCGCGATGATTACCGGCGATGCTTATCTATTGGAACTCGCCTTTACCGCGCTACTTCAAAACGCTCTCGATGCGACAAAAAGCGGAAATCGGATTGTTGTAAGTGGCAGGAAAGCTGACAAGCGCTTGGGAGAGAGATCGATCGCGCGAATCACCCTTGTCGACAATGGCCATGGCATGGAAAAAAACATGCTGGCCAAAGCCGCCGACCCTTTTGTGACCTCGAAGCGGGAGCGGGACGGTCTCGGGCTTAGCATAGCGATCCGAATCGTTGAGATTCACGGGGGCCGGTTAAGTATCTCGAGCGCCTCCGGGAAGGGGACCAAAGTCGAGATTGTGCTTCCTGTTACGTTCACGGCGGAATCGTCTGATGCCTAACCCTAACAGAGACTTCGGTGACTCATGTACAACGTCTTAATTGTTGAAGATCACGACCGGCTCCGGGAGCAACTCGGGCAGTTTTATGAGCAGGAAGGCTTCGAGGTAACGACCGCGTCGTGCGGCGAAGAAGGCATTGAAAAACTCGCCGAATCGAACTATGCGATCGTCGTCTCCGACATCAAAATGCCAGGGATGGATGGATTTCAGGTGGCTCGTCACGTGCGTGAGAAACATCCTGATACCGATGTCATATTGATCACGGCCTTCGGCAATATCAAGCAGGCTGTTGAGGCGATGAAGCTCGGCGCGAGTGATTATATCACCAAGCCTTTCCAGCCTGAGGCGATCCGATTGGTGAGCGAAAAGCTAATCGAAAAACGGCGGCTACTCGAGGAGGTGCGAGAGCTTCGTCAAAAAGTGCAAGACGAACATAATCTCGAAAATATTTTGAGCAAAAGTCCTAAAATGCTCAAGGTTTTCGATCTTATTCGATCTCTTGCGGAAACCGATTCGGGGGTGATGATCACGGGCGAAACCGGAACGGGCAAAGAATTAGTTGCGCGCGCAATCCATAATCTCAGCCGCCGCAAGGCGAAACAATTTGTCGCGATCAATTGCGGCGCGTTCCCAGACACACTCTTGGAAAGCGAGTTGTTCGGCTACGAAAAGGGGGCGTTTACCGGGGCGGTGCAAAGTCGTGCAGGGAAGATTGAGATCGCCGACGGAGGGACCCTCTTCCTTGACGAAATTGAAACCATGGCTCCGCCGATGCAAGTCAAACTTTTGCGGGTATTGCAAGAACGAGAAGTCGAACGTCTGGGCGGCAATCGCAAGTTGAAAGTGGACATGCGTGTGGTCGCGGCAACGAACGTGGATTTGAAAATCTGCTTGGCTCGGGGGACTCTGCGCGAAGACTTTTACTATCGTATCAACGTGATTCCGCTCCAACTGCCGCCATTGCGGGAGCGGCTGGAGGATCTTCCCGTTTTGGTGAACCATATTTTGAGCAAACATCCCGTGGCTCAAGAAAAGAAAATTAGGCAAATAGGTCCAAAAGTTCTCGATCAAATGCTTGCGTATCGCTGGCCCGGCAACATTCGAGAGCTTGAGAATATTCTCGAGCGCGCGATCGTCAAGTGCCAAGGTGAAACCATCGAAGATGTGGACCTACCGCCGCCGCCGCAAAGGATCCTTGATCGTCACTCCATTAGCTTCAGCATTGGTAACGGCGACTTCTCGCTGAAGCAGTGGTTGCTGCGCAGCGAAAAGGAATATCTTAGAAGTCTGCTGATCAAGCACAAGGGCGCGATTACGTTGACGGCCAAGGAGGCGAAGGTCGATAATAAGACCCTCTACAGAAAGATGAGGAGGCATGGGCTACACAAGGAATCCTTTAAAGATATGGGATAGTTTTTCAATATTGCCGCCCGGTGGATTTGAGCCGAACAAGATACGGAACAACCGCACCTACCTCCCGCATTATCGTCATCCTGCGGGCCCAATTAAGGATTCAAACATAGACATGCCAGCGCACATCAACGCCTAAGTCTGAGGAGCTTGTTTAAGGGTTTTGTTTGTTTATAGCTAGGGCGAAACTGCCTCACTCTGCCTTCCCGCCCCTATATCAGGGCAATCCCGGCTTAGTTTGCACGACATGACGTATGGCTTTTTTCCGCGATGAGAGTTGCTGAGACTCGGATTTTGCACAGAAACTGATCGAATGCATAGGATTGGTAAAAGATTTGCTTAGCTCAAAAATCGCAGGAAAACACACACTCCCACGTTCGGGCCGCTCTTTGATCCGTTCTGGGCGTGTCGCGAGGAATCTATTATAGGAGGGCTCCGGCGCGGTCCGCAATTACGTTTTACACGCGGCTTCTCCGTAATTACACGCATCGATGTCCGAGCTGTTTTCACTCTCACTGAACGGTACAAAATCCAGGGGCGAGCTCGGCGATGGGTCATAAGATTCTTTCGGTGGTCGGAGCCAGACCTAACTTTATGAAGGTCGCCGCCGTTTGCGAAGCCATTAAGAATTATAACTCTAATGGCGATGCGCAGCAGGTCGACCATATTTTGGTGCATACCGGCCAGCATTACGACGCAAACATGTCCGATTTGTTTTTTAACGATCTCGAACTGCCGAAGCCCAATTTGTTCCTGGGAGTGGGTTCGGGCTCTCACTCGGTGCAAACCGCGAGAGTTATGGAAGGATTCGAGAGAGTGCTGTTGGCCGAGAAACCGGATGTGGTGGTGGTCGTCGGAGACGTGAATTCGACGGTCGCCTGCGCTTTGGTGACAAAAAAAACCCGCTGCTCGGGTGGACCTTGCGAAAGAGACTTTATCCCCAAGTTAGCCCATGTCGAGGCCGGACTGCGAAGCTTTGACCGGACCATGCCGGAAGAAGTGAATCGGATAGTCACGGATGCAATCGCCGATTATCTTTTTACCACGGAAGAAAGCGCCAATGAGAACCTCAGGGCGGAAGGTATTCCGGAGCACAAAATTCATTTTGTCGGCAACGTCATGATCGACACGTTGTTACGATATCGTGCGAAGGCAAAAGAGTCTGCGATTCTCACCGACCTGCGATTGGACGAAGGCGGCCAGGTGAGGCCCTATGCGATTTTGACCTTGCACCGGCCGACTAACGTTGACGATGCGCGGATATTTTCGCGGATCATCCAATCGTTCCTGGATGTGTCCCGCCACATGCAGATTATTTTTCCGGCCCATCCGCGCACGCTAAAGCAAATTCAGCAAGCTGACTTGGGCGATTACTTCGTCGATTATTTTATGGACGGCCCCGAGCCGTGGGATTCACGCGTGCGCATTCGATTGGTGCCGCCGCTGGGATATCTCGACTTTCTCCAATTGATGTCTCACGCCAGGGTCGTGCTGACGGATTCCGGAGGAATACAAGAAGAGACCACGATCCTGGGCGTTCCTTGCATTACCCTGAGGAATGTTACCGAACGGCCGGTTACGTTAACACAGGGAACTAACGTGCTGGTCGGGGCTGACCCGGAAACGATCATTCGAGCATTTTCGCGTGTCCTTGAGGGCGTGGGGCAACCGCCGCCGCCGCCGCCATTCTGGGATGGTAACGCGGCCAAGCGGATCGTCCAGGTTCTGACCCAAGCAAGCGAGCCGGGTTCCCCGCAGCCTTTGCCCAGGCAATTCGCGCCTGCGGCTATTTAGAAGCAAGCGGGTTTGTTCCTTGACACTGCTTATTGCCAGTTGCTCACTGCTGCCGGACAAACCAAAACAATCAAGATTCCGGCCTCGCCTTTAGGCGGGGTCCTCGTCCGGCACCCTGCCTCATTTCCCTCGGCCGGCGACGGCAGGCCAGCTATCATTTGATCTATACCCCGCCAGCTGCTATCTGCTAATTTACTATACCGGCAATGCCAAGTACTAAATTGAAGGGTCTAGTTCTTAGCGGCGGCAGAGGCACGAGGCTGCGGCCGCTGACCCATACAGCAGCCAAACAACTCGTTCCAGTCGCGAACCGGCCAATCCTCTACTACGTACTCGATAATCTTTCTGAGGCCGGTGTTCGTGACGTAGGAATCATTATTTCTCCAGAGACCGGTAGCGCGATCCAAGAAGCGATCGGCGATGGCGGCGCGTGGAATACCAAGGTCGAATATATAATTCAAGAAAAGCCGCTAGGATTGGCGCATGCGGTTAAGGTCGCAAGAGCATTTTTGGGAACCAACCCGTTCATCATGTATCTCGGTGATAATTTGATCGGCTCAGGAATCCGCGGATTCTGTGAAAACTTTGAGAACTCGAATGCCGACGCCAGCATCTTGCTAAAAGAGGTCAGCGAAGCGTCGAGCTTTGGCATCGCTGAAATTGATGGCGCGGGGAAAGTGATTCGTCTTGTCGAAAAACCGAAAGAGCCGCGATCCAACCTTGCTTTGGTCGGCATCTACTTTTTCTCGAGCAAGATTCATGAGGCGATAGATCGGATTGGGCCCTCCCGACGCGGAGAGTTGGAAATCACCGACGCCGTTCAGGAACTTCTGCAGCAAGGATGCACTGTTTTGAGCCATCACCTCGATGGGTGGTGGCTGGATACAGGAAAGAAGGACGATTTACTAACTGCTAACACGGTGGTCCTCGACGAATGGATCAAGCGGCGACTCGACGGTGAAGTGGATCTGCGGAGTCAAGTCACCGGTCGTGTTCAACTAGGATCCGGAAGCCGTGTGATTAACAGCACGGTGCGCGGTCCTGCGGTGATCGGTGAAAACGTGATCATTGAAAACTCCTTTGTCGGGCCGTTCACCTCGATTGCAAGCGGTTGCCGAATCATTTCATCAGTTCTGGAGCATTGCGTTCTTCTTGAGAATGCGCAGATTGATCGCGTCGATCGGCTCGAAGATAGCTTAATCGGCAAGAATTCCGCCGTCATCAAAGACCCCAATACCCGTCAGGCTTACCGGTTGATGATCGGAGATGACTCCGAAGTCGTGCTCTGATGCCTTTTCGTTTCACTCGAACTGCCATTCCGGACGCCGTTATTATCGAGCCGCCGGTTTTTTCCGATGAGCGCGGGTTTTTTATGGAGACTTACAAACGCTCCGAATTCGCCGCCTACGGAATCGCCGCGACCTTCGTCCAGTGCAATCACTCGAAATCCGAGCGAGGCATTTTACGCGGGCTGCATTATCAGAAACCTCCCGAAGCCCAGGCCAAGCTGGTGCGGGCGGTTTCCGGTGAGATCTATGATGTTGTTGTCGATCTGCGCTCGGGAGGGCCAACTTACGGACGATGGGTCGCCACGGCACTTTCGGCGGAGAATAAGAAAATGCTCTACGTGCCCAGCGGGTTTGCTCATGGATTCTGCGTAACCAGCACTGAAGCCGAAATTTTTTACATGACGACGGCGGAGTATGCGCCGGAGCTTGAGGCGGGCGTGATTTGGAATGATTCCGAATTGGCCATAGACTGGCCCATTGCGGAGCCCATACTGTCGGCACGCGATCGCGCCTGGCCTCCGCTCTCGCGAGCCGATCATAACTTTAGATATGGAGTGGCCTAGGGCAAAGAGCAAAGGGCCGAGAGTCCAAGATTTAGGAGAAATGGCGAGATGCCATTGAAATTGGCGCGAGATTATTCGAAATGGCGGATAAGCTGGAATCAAGGAGACTTTACAAGTTCGCCGAACAATTGCGCGGATCAGGGCTTTCGATGTCGAATAATATTGCTGAAGGCTCAGGGAGTAACTCAAAACGGGAATTTTCTAGTTTTCTGAACATCGCCCGCCGCTCTACGTTTGAAAATGCCAATGTCCCGATTGTCATGGAAAAGCGCAAACTGGTAGATGAAAGCGAAGTGACGGTTTTACTGCAAAGATTGGATCGCTTATGTCGAAAAATCGCAAGCTTTCAGAAAGCTCTCCGGGACTAACGCGCCTTGCTCCATGCAGGATGCGCGTTTTCCTAGCCCTATGCTCTCGGCGCTCTGCCCTTTGCTAATATCATGAAGACTATCCTCGTAACCGGCGGATGCGGCTTTATCGGCAGCAATTTTGTCAGGCTTCTGGCCGCCCAGGGCGGTTATCGAGTCATCAATCTTGATAAACTCACGTATGCCGGAAACCTGGAAAACGTCGCGGATGTCGCCGGCGCGCACTACCGCTTCGTCAAAGGCGACATCTGTGATCGACTTCTGATCGATCGGTTACTTGAAGAAGAAGGGCCATGGGCGATCGTTAACTTCGCCGCCGAATCCCACGTGGACAGGAGTATTCTCGACGCTTCGCCGTTCATGAATGCCAATATTGCAGGCGTGCAGGTGCTTTTAGAGGCTATTCGCAGGCATTCCGTGGAGCGCTTTCTCCACGTCTCTACCGACGAGGTTTACGGCGATAAGGTGGGAAAACAGCCCTCCAGCGAAGAATCGCCGCTTTTGCCGAGCAGTCCCTACGCAGCCACCAAAGCCGCGGCCGACCTGCTGTGTTTTTCGTATCGCCGAACCTACGGCTTGCCCGTCATCGTGACGCGTAGCTCGAATAATTACGGTCCTTATCAGTTTCCGGAAAAGCTAATCCCCTTGCTTATTCGCAACGCTCTCAACGACCTGGATTTTCCGGTATATGGCGACGGCAGGCAAATTCGCGATTGGCTCTACGTCGAAGATAACTGCAGGGCCATTCTTGGCGTTCTTGAAAAAGGCCAAATCGGGTCTATCTACAACATCGGTACCGGAGAAGAACGAACGAATCTTGATGTTGTCGAATCGATCTGTGCAGCCATTGCCGAGCGAAACGCTCGCGATTTGCAAAAACTAAAAAAGCGCATTCGTTACGTGATCGATCGTCCGGGACATGATCGTCGTTACGCGATCGACACCTCCAGAGTTCGCATAGAGATCGGCTGGAATCCGCGTGAGACCTTCGTGACGCGGCTGAAACATACAGTGGACTGGTATCTGGATCATCAGGAGTGGATCGCGCGAGTCACATCCGGGGAATATCAGAAGTATTACGATTCCGTGTATGCCCAGGCGTGGGGAAGAACGGGCGCATAGGGGCAAAGGGCAGAGATCAGAGGGCAGGGACTCGGTGCAGAGAGCCTAGCGCTATGCCGGACAATCTAAGCGTATTTTTCTCTATGCACTCTGCCCTTCGCTAGTTCTTATCCATGAGCCAGAAACGCCGAGCCGTTATCTTCGGCAGCACCGGACAGCTCGGAACCGACCTCGTGGACGTTCTAACAAAATCCGAGGACGTCGATGTCGTTCCGCTGAAGCATGAAAATGCCGATTGCACCGACGCGGGCGCCGTCCGAAACGTATTGCTCGGCACTCGCCCGCAGATCGTCATCAACAGCGCCGCCTATGTTCGCGTCGATGACTGCGAAGATCACGCGCGCGAAGCATTCGATGTAAATGCTATCGGCGCGCTCAACATTGCGCGTGTTTGCGCCGAGCTTGACGCGCTTTGTGTTTACATTAGCACCGATTACGTCTTCGACGGCAATAAGGCGACACCGTACGTGGAATCGGACCCGACTTGTCCCATCAACGTGTATGGCGCATCGAAGCTAGCCGGAGAATTTTTAATCCGGCAAACCGCACCGCACTGGCTAATCGTTAGAGCTGCAAGCCTTTTTGGCCGGAGCGGTGCGAGAGGCAAAGGCGGCAACTTTGTTGAAACCATTCTCGCCAAGGCGAAAGCCGGCGAACCGCTAACCATCGTGAACGACGTGCGCATGTCGCCTACTTACACGCGCGACGCCGCGGCGGCCTTGGTCCTCCTCCTTGAGAGGGGTGCGGACGGCATTGTTCATCTGACTAATGACGGCGCCTGTAGCTGGTATGAATTTGCGAAAAAGGCCGTGGAGCTAACGGGCCGGCACGCTTCTCTCGCTGCGGTTTCTGCCACGGAATACCCGACCCGAGCTCGCCGCCCGACGAACTCGGCTCTCCAGAGCGAGCGTCCTCTTGTGGAGCTTCGCTCGTGGCAGGATGCATTGAAAGCATACCTGGTAGAAAAAGGGCACATCAGCGCAGTTTAGCGGCGGCGGTGCACGAACCATAAATCATGTCCGCAGCGATTTTAGTATTCTTGCCGTACGGCGGATTACAGCGGCTCTCACCCCGTTAAGATACTGATGGCAAGCGCCAGCATTATTATCCCCTGTTTCAACGAAGAAAAAAGGCTCGATCTCGCTAGTTTCCGTGGCTTTAAGAGTTCTTCGCATACCATCACTTTCTTGTTTGTTAACGATGGAAGCACGGATCGCACCCTGCAACTATTGCAATCTTTGAATGCATCCGATCCAACCAAATTCGCGGTACTGAATTTTGCGCAAAACCAGGGGAAGGCGGAAGCAGTCAGGCAGGGCTTGTTGGCGGCGATGGGTTCGCATCCTGACTACGTCGGATTCTGGGATGCGGATCTCGCAACCCCGCTCGACGCCATCGCCGAATTCATGGAAGTCGCGGAAAGCCGGCCAGAGCTTGAGATGATCATTGGATCACGAGTCAAACTATTGGGAAAACATATTGAGCGGCGTCCGAGCCGGCACTACCTTGGACGGTTTTTTGCCACGGCAGCTTCCGCAGTGCTAGGGTTAGCCGTGTATGATACTCAATGCGGCGCCAAGCTATTCAGAGCCTCATCGGCTATCTCGTTCTTTCAGCAGCCCTTTTGTTCACGATGGATATTCGACGTTGAAATCATCGCACGTCTGATACAGGCGAGGCGTGGTCAGGAACTCCGGCAGCCTGAGCAGGTGATTTACGAGTTTCCGCTAACGGAGTGGAAGGACATGCCGGGCTCTAAGCTGAAGTACCGTGATTTTGTCCGAGCAGCATGGGAATTATACCGGATCCGCAACCGTTATTTTCGGAATCATGAGCAGTGAACCCTCACCGCCTTCGACCCCGGGCCGTACCCAACCGAAGATGTTCTACGATTCTGCTGAAAAACCTTCCGTTCATCCTTCGAGACCCTCAGGACGAACGGAGGAGCGTGAAAATTATTGGAGTTTTTCCGTTCAGCTGAGCTTAGTCGAAGCATTCATAAGGTTTCTCAGCAGAGTCTTCTACGCTATCTGACCCGAGCGAGACCGCGATCTAGAGTTCCGACTCCATTCTAGGCGATGCATACCTGCCGAGCTTGAGCCTTGGTGGGGTCATTGGGTTACCAGACCAACCGATGATTCCCGACAGGCGAGACGCTTTTTTTCGACGGGCCTACCTTACCGATCGCCAGGCTTAAACTTAGCGATCGGTCGCAATTGCCCTGTTGGACGAGATTGCCGCTGCTGAGCCTTCTTAGGAGTATAACGGCGCACTTGTGCCGGTAAGCAGAGCAGTTGTGTCAATAATTATTGTCAGGTCTGTCCAGGCCCGCCATTTCCGCCCAGTGTAAATTATTAACTTACAACGCTTTTGTGATTGGTGCGCCATTTGCTTTCATCTTGTTCGAAAACGTACGGATAAGCCCAAAAAAATCCCGATAAGGTGCACCTTGGAACAGAGTCAACCGCTCGACCGAAAATGGTACGTAACCTTAACCAAACCGCGCAATGAGGAAACGGCCCGATTTTACTTAAATTCTAAGGGAATAGAAGTTTTTTATCCCAAGTTGTCCCTGCCAATTTCGAAGAAAAAAACCAGACAATGTGTTTCGCTATTCCCCAACTATCTCTTTGTGCGGATTGCGATCTCTTCGCAAGAGTACTGTCAGGTAACCTGGTGCCCAGGGGTAAAACGTCTGGTTAGTTTCGGCGGAAAACCGGCGGCAATCGAAGAACATTTGATAAATCTTATTCAGGACCAAGCCGATAAAGACGGTCTGATTGCAGCCAAGTCGAGTCTGAAGGTGGGAGATCACGTTCAGATTACTGAAGGGCCTTTCAAGGGGCTAGTGGGCATCATCCAACAGCCTCCCGATGCCAAGAGCCGAGTCAAGGTTCTTATGGATCTTTTAAGCCGGCCCGTGCAAGTCGAGGTGCCGGCTGGTTACATCAATATGGGCTGGGTGGCCGCCTGTGCCGTGTGATAGCTGTTTCATCCTCGTGAGTCACAAACGTCAATGACGAGCGCTCGTAATCGCGTTCCGCTGCCTCCATCGAAGTCTAGACAGGGTTCGGGCTTCTATCGTTCAGTTGAGCAGTGAGCTGAGAGTTGAACGATCTGGAAAACCTGAGACGATTGAAGTTTCAGGAGAGCAATTGTTGTCTTTTGTCAAAAGGGTATTAGGCTTATGGGCGGAGCTATGTCAATCGTCCCAATGAGATGTATATATATACCCACGGAGGTACGGCTCAGATGATGAGTTCAATTCTTGTTGTGATTGGGCTGTTGCTCATCTCAGCATGTAGCAATCCGGTGGCTCATGTTCCCGAGTTCGGTGAGTCCAACAGGATGAGTGCTACTACCACGGTTCCCCGACTCCCCAGCGGCTCGTACAAATTGATTCCCTACGACCAAATTGCGATTAAATTTCCTTACCATGCTGAACAAGATCCCAAATCGGTTATTCCTGTTCAGCCGGACGGAAATATCGTCCTGGATGGAATAGGCTCGGTTCAGGCGGCGGGATTGACTCCGGAAGAACTGGGGAAATTGATTGCCCAAAAAAGCTCCGAGCGTTTGCGCGATCCTCAGGTCGTTGTCACCGTCACACAATACGCCCCACGACGGATTTTCGTTGGCGGGGAGGTAAGGACGCCGGGTCCGGTCAACATCCACGACGGCATGACGCCTCTGCAAGCGATCTTCGACCGCGGCGGCTTTACCACTGCCGCGCAAATGGATAGCGTGATCCTGATTCGCGACGCGGGTTCCGAAAACCCGCAAATCGGCCGGATCGATCTTACGCAGGCGATGGACAATGCCGTCGCTGAGCGCGTTACGCTGCTGACCAACGATGTGATATACGTTCCGCTGAGTGGAATTGGCCGGGCCGACCTGTGGGTAAAGCAACACATAAGGGATCTGATCCCATGGGAGATTCTCAGACCGCCGTCAGCGCGCGACATTTTTCTTAGATAGCGATCGAAAAGCGCTGTTGCCGGGTGAAGCCAAGTTGAGAAGTGAAATGGCAGCCCGTGGCCGAGTAACAAAGGAAATTGCCAATGGACTGGATTGAAATCGACGGCAAGCAAGTTCCGCTTCTGGAACCGCCGCAGACATACAAAGAAGTCCCGCGCCGCACTCTTCAAGTGCTATTCAAGTACAAGCGGCTCATACGGAATGTGTTCCTTGCGGTCAGCTTGCCGTTGTTGCTGATCGTCCTTCTCGCGCCGCAAAAATACCGTGGCACGGCGAGGGTTTTCATCAAACCGAGCCGTGCTTTTCTCGGGCCGGACAATTCGTTGACCGTCGCGGCATCCAATGAAGCCTTGAATACGGAAATTCAGTTGATCAGGAGCCGAGAAGTACTCGGCAAACTCGGCAAGGAGCTGCCGTTTCCAGACGCTGGTTTTTTTGCCTCCGGATCACCTTATGCGATAGAGGCCGCTCCGGTCAAAGCGACCAGTATTATTCAGATCAGCCTCACCAGTACCAACCCGGCGTGGACTGCCAACGTGGTGAACAGGGCAGCCGAGTTATACCAGGAACAAAGTCTCAATGTCCGCAGAACGCGAGGTATCGAAAAATTCTACGATGAACAGGACCGCCGGTTGAGGGCGGAGTTACTCAAGGCGGAGCAGGATCTCAAGGACTTTCAGCAGCGCGAGGGTATTGTCGACGCCCCTAAGGAGGTCGACGCCAGTCTGACCGCGCTGGCGATTGTGGAAAAGAGCCTGAAAGATACAGAGTCCGGCATTCGAGAGACGGAAAAACGAATCGCCATCCTGGAGCAACAACTGAAGACCCAACAAACAACCGTTTCCAGCAGCAAGAGCATCACCGTGGATCCGGCTTACGCTGCGATCAGGAGCCGGCTCACGCAGCTCGAGTTGGAAAAACAATCGCTGTTGCAACGGTACCTGCCCAAGGACCGTCTGGTTCTCGATAAGGAACGGGAAATCACAGAGCTGACGAAGCAACTCCAGGAGGCTGAAAGGACGACGGTCGGCTCCGAGAATATAACGCTTAACGCTGTCCATCAGCGCATATTGAACGAGCTTTTGGCGGCGAAGGTTCAGCTCCAGGCGCTGCGAGAAAAAAGCGTCTCCGAGGCCAACCAGGTTGCCTCGTACTCTACGGCGGCCGCGGATAAGAAAAAGAAAAGCTATGAGTACGATCGCCTCCAGCAGATCGTCAACACGAAGAAGGAGGCGCTATCTCTTTATCAGAAAAGAGCCGAAGAGGCGCGGATCTCGGATGCCATGGACGAGCAGAAATTCAGCAACGTGGTAATACTCGACCGGGCGCGCTTACCCCTGCCCCCTGCCGGATATTCCACTTTCCTGTGGGTTTTACTCATCGCGTTCTTCTCAACGGCAGTTTCGGTGGGTGTTGCGTTCGTCGTGAATTACTTCGATCCGACCGTGCAGGATGAAGCGTACGTTGAAGACGAGTTCGGATTGCCGGTCCTGGCGACAATCGAGCATTACGATACGCAGAAACCGGGTTATTTCATCGCTACGAATTAGGGTCGCTGTCGTGTACTTAAATTATTTCGGCCTTCGGGACGCGCCTTTCAATCTGACTCCCGATCCCAAGTTTTTTTACGGCAGCCAGCTTCATCGGGAAGCTTTCGCAGCGCTGTACTACGGCATCAAGAACAAAAAGGGCTTCGTTGTCGTGACCGGGGAAGTTGGAACCGGCAAGACCACGCTCCTGAGAAAATTGCTGCGTAGTCTCGAAGCCACGCATCATTCGGTCTTCATTTTCAACACGCTGCTGAATTTTGACGAATTGCTTGAAACCATACTGCGCGATCTGGATATCAACCAGGCGGGCGCCGGCCGTGTGGCGCTGCTCGAAAGTCTAAATGAATTTCTGCTCGAGAAGGTCAGAATCGGACACATGGTCTCGGTCCTGATCGACGAAGCGCAACATCTGACCGAAGACGTCCTGGAAGGCGTGCGCCTGCTCTCGAACATGGAAACGGACCGGGATAAGCTAATACAGATCATCCTTGTCGGCCAGCCCGAACTGGAAGCGAAGTTGAACCGCCCCTCCCTTAGGCAACTGAAACAGCGCGTCTCGCTCTGGTCTCGATTGGAGCGTCTGAGCCCGGCAGATACGGAAATCTACATCCGCCACAGGCTCGGCATCGCGGGCTATCAGGGGCCGGATATATTTGATGCATCCGGTATCAGGCTTATCTGCGAGCATGCCTCCGGCACTCCGAGGCTCATTAACGCCATCTGCGATAACGCTTTGTTAACCGCCTTCGCGGTTTCGCAGAAGGTCGTTTCGGAGGAGATCATCCACGAAGTCGTTCGAGACCTCCGACTAACGCGGGAATCCGATGCGGCTAATTGGCTCTGGCCGGAGCCCAAGGGGGTCGAGCAAACCCCGCCAAAGACTCTTTGGAACAAGCCCGGAGTTGGAGACATAAAAGGAAAAACCAAGGTTCGGGGCCCCGAAGACCCAACCGAGCGGTCGAGGATGGCGCGCAGCACCCGAGCGCCGGGAGGCGCTGACGTTGCCCACAACCTGGGTTTGAAATGGGAACAGCCCGACGCCAATAACTTTCCCTACCAACAAGAGCTCAAACGCCCGCCTGCAAAGAATGTCAGTATAATCGCCAAGGCCAAAGAGAGGAGAAACGGGGACCGAGAGCGACCGCTTGAAACCGACGACATCTCAGGCATTGATGATGGCTCGGGCGATGGAGCTTTCTTTGGACCGCGCGATACAAGTGCGCGACAGCGCATACGCGGTCCTCTGGTCCCTGCGGCGTTCTTCGCAAAAATGATCCAGAGCCTAACCGATGCGATGGGTCCGATGGCATCCTTGGTGCTCAAAGAACAGATCGCCGGACTCCGCGAGTCTCCTGAGGAGTTCCCGATCCTCCGGCTCCCCGAATTGGTGGCGGCGATCAAGAAAGAGATTCTCAGCGAAAATCTAAGACTTCGCTTTGAAAATGAAATCGCAAAAGAGATTCAGGAACACTCGAAACCCGCGGCTCCGCGATCTTCCGCGAGGTAGAGAGCGTCGCGCTGCGTCCAGCGTTTTTGCCGCCACGTACATCCTTTAGGCGGCTCAGTCGACTAAAATAGCTCGTTTGCTTGTCTGAAAAAGACTGATAGGAAAATTTCGCATGAGGCTCACACCGAACATCATCGGCCATCATCGAGGTATGAATGAGTAAAATTTTTGATGCCTTAATCAAGGCGGACGAAAAATCAAAAAACGGGGACCGCACCGTCAAGTTCAGCACCCTTGATTTATTTCAGAATCAGAGGCGGCCGATTAAGATCGACTTCGATCTGGATCCCTTCATGGAGGAGCAATATCAAAAACTCAGAAGACGACTGACGCCCACTTCAAAGCAAGGAAATGTGAAGGTCGTGATGGTCGCCGCCACGACTCATGGTGAGGGTGCAACGACAACATCGGCCATTCTTGCCGCGACGTTGGCCAGATCCGGCCGCTCCAAGATCCTCCTGGTTGACGCCAACTTGAGAACTCCCGCCCTGGACGGCGTTTTCAACGATGACATTCAGCATACAGAAGGGCTTTCAGACGTGGTTGCGGCGGATGTGCCGGTAGAATCCGTCATCTATCAAACCAATTTTCCGAACTTGTTTCTCTTGCCGGTCGGCAAGAGTCATTCTTCGCCTTCCTACTTGTTCGATGGCGATCCCATAACCAACCTCCTAAACGACCTGCGGGAGCGCTTCGATTTCATTATTCTAGACGGCGCGCCGCTGGACGGTTATTCCGAGTCGTTTTTCCTGGCGTCAAAAGTAGACGGTGTCGTGCTGGTCGTCGAGGTTGAAAAAACCAAAAAGCAGACCGTCCGAAAAATCAAAAAAGAGCTGGAGTGGGGACCGATCAACCTGCTGGGGATCGTTTTGAACAAGAAAAAGAACTATATCCCGGCAGCGCTTGAGCGTTTTCTCTAGCGCGCCGGCTCCCTTCCCCGGATCGTCTCGAACAACTTCGGCCTGATTTCACTAATGCTGAATATTCTAGTGGTCGCCGGGGCTCGGCCCAATTTCATGAAAGTGGCGCCGCTCGTAAAAGAGTTTTCGAAGCACGCTCTCCAAGCACACGCTCAAATTGTGCACACCGGGCAGCACTATGATGCCGAAATGTCGGACGTTTTTTTTGCAGATCTCGGCCTGGGCCGCCCCGGTCGATTTCTCGGCGTCGGTTCCGGCAGTCATGCCGAACAGACGGCGAAGGTTATGATTGAGTTTGAACAGGTTTGTCTCCAAGAACGCCCTGACCTAGTGGTTGTCGTAGGCGACGTTAATTCGACGATGGCCTGCGCGATTACGGCCAAAAAGCTGTGTATTCCGGTCGCCCACGTCGAAGCGGGCCTGCGCAGCCGCGATTGGAGCATGCCGGAAGAAGTCAACCGGGTGGTGACGGACGCGGTTTCCGATCTTCTTTTTACACCTTCGCGCGACGCGAACGAGAACCTGTTGAAAGAGGGCGTCGCGCCGGAGCGTATCCACTTCGTCGGCAATGTGATGATCGATTCGCTGTTGGGGCTGCTGTCGAAAACAGAGGATCGCGAGACCCTCAGTCGATTCGAAGTAGAAGAGGCAAACTATGCGACGCTGACGCTGCACCGTCCGAGCAATGTGGATGATCGCGAAGTGTTGAGCGGGATTGTCGAGGTGTTGTTGGAGTTGTCCGCTGAGATCACGATCGTTTGGCCGGTCCACCCAAGGTCCAAGAAAAATCTTCAGGAATTCGATCTGTGGCCGCGTTTAGAGCGATGTAAGACGATCAAATTGAGCCCGCCGTTGGGCTATCTCGACATGCTGGCTCTCAATCGCAGGGCACGGCTCATCCTTACCGACTCGGGTGGGCTGCAAGAGGAAGCAACCATCCTTCGAGTGCCGTGCGTCACCTTGCGCGACAATACCGAGCGGCCTGTGACCGTAGAGTCCGGCTGCAATCGATTGGCGGGCAATCGGCCTTGCCGGATACGGGCTGCAGTCTGTTCCGCGCTCAATCAGAACGGACACGAGATCGGTATTCCCGAAGGCTGGGACGGCCGAGCAGCGGAGCGGACGGTCAAGGTTATTTTGTCCCATTACAACAACGCGTAAACCGCTGGCTGCTACTGGATGAAATATTAGCACTTCGATGGGAAGCCAGCGCCGGTCGATGGCATATCAGGTGTGCGGTGATGGCTGAAGACATTGGGGTTTCTTTCCGAAGGATTCGGCGTTTTCTCATCGAGCGTCAAAAACTGTTCATCGTTGTGCGCGACATTAGTCCCGTCGTTTTCAGTCAACCGGAGAATCCAACGATCCAGTGCAGCGTATTCGAGACGGTCGATGCGCTGATGACCCTCAGAGGTGAGTTCTCAGGATTCTCGCGGGATTCGATTGCTGATCTCAAGCAGCGCATTAAACAGGGTTGCGTAGTGTTCGTGTTTCAGAAGTTTGATCCCGGGGGGCAAGGGTCGCGCAGCATTGCGTATTCCATTTCCCAGCCGGGGGTTTTCTCCGCGTTTGGCGCCACGCGAAAAATATCCAACGACGTTCTCTTTGGTCACTATTTTGAGATTCTTCCCGAATATCGGGGCCGCGGGCTCAAGGCGCATCTCGACTCACTGCGAGAACATTATTGCCGGCTCCATGGGTTGAGAAAGATATGCGGGGTTGTGCCTTCACATCATAGCGTCTCTCTGAAGGCCAACGTAAAGTCGGGTTTCAGGCTGGCAGGAAACGTGACGAGGATCGTCATTTTGAAGCGCTTCGTGGTCTGGCAGACAGCTTGGAAAACGATCGAAAAAGTTCTCAATGCCGCTGCCTGAGCAGAAAACGCAATCGCGGGCGCGCCTATTCCGAATCTTTGGTTTATTGCCTTCAATTACTTTGTTCGTAGCCTTTTCTGCAATCATGCCGCGCAGTAACAATGTCCTTACACTTCTTTAACGAGCCAGACCCAGCAGTAACCGTGGTCCACGAGTTAACGGCGCTGGCACCCGAAAATCCATTCACTACCCCCGGTCATCTCGGCGAAGAACAGGGCTTCCATGCAATCGCATAAGCACGCCCGGAGCCGGATGTTGGGCGCGGTGCGGAAGATTTCACTGCTGCGCGGGCTATTCGTTTGGGAAACACCCATCGAAGACATCAGGCGAGCCATCGAATCATTGGATGAGCCGGCGCCTCCGGCCACGTCTGGTTTAGCCTCAAAGCCCTCGCGTCGAAGAGCAACCGCTCATGGCAAGGCTTTTTAACCATTCTGTATTGCGGCGAATTTCGAGTTTAGTGCTGCCGGCGGCCGCGAAGCGCCGATCGTCTGCTGACCGCAGTCTTCAGTCAAGGTTGAGGTTGAGATTCCCTGAACGTTAGGCTGAGCAACCGGTCCGTCTAAGCGAAATAAACTCTCCACGTACTGCCGCGCCACACTCCGGGCTATTCTCCAGCGAGACGCGGCGTCTTAGATAAACATGTTCAGAGCCCAGTTCCGATGTCTTTATTATCGAAACGATGGATTATTGAGATCTTGTCTTTTACCGTGGCCGCGGTAGTGATTGCATTTCTTTGGGTGCCGGTGGTCATGCATTATCGCGTGCCCGAAACCGTGATTACGGACGAAATGATCGAGTCGGCCCGAAAGCTGCCGTCCGATGATCTCCTGGCCGAACTGAATCGCCTGCGTTCTTATCCGGTCGATAAGCAAGACGCGAAAGAGTTTGTCGCTGACGCCGAGAAACTCTTGGCAGGGGTTCTACAGCTTCCCGGCCGCCCCGCCCAAAAAATCACCATTCCGTTCAGCGCGAAGGATCTCGATAAAGGCCTATTCATAGCAAGTCTCGGCGTTCCGCGGCTCTTGCTGACCGCCTATGAGTTGAGTGGGCGCCGTGAATTTTATTTCACCGCCAGAGACATCATTCTCGCGTGGGCCAAATACGAGCAGCGCGCCTGGTTGCCGCGAGGGCTCTTGTGGAATGATCATGCGCTGGCCAATCGCATGGTGGTGCTGGCAAACTTCTGGAGATTTTATCGGAACGATTCCGATTACCATCCCGGAACTGCTCGAGTCATTTTGGAGCTGGTGGCTCGCACGAGCAGACTGCTGGCCACTCCGTCCCATTTTACCGCCGCAACCAACCATGGCGTAATGCAGAACCTGGCGCTCTGGCATTATGCTCTGGCTTTTTCCGCTTTGCCAAAAGCTGCTCAATATCGCGATCTCGCGCTCGACCGAATGCGCGGCGTGCTGGCCTTTCAGATGAACGATGAAGGAGTCGTGCTGGAGCACTCGCCGTCCTACCAACTAGGCGGCCTGATACGCTTAAGAGACGCCATGGGGTATTTGAGTTTGCTTAAAGCGCCTGTTCCTGACGAGTGGGCGCTCAAGCACGATCGCGCCAAGCAGTTCTACAGAAACTTGAGGCTGCCGGACGGCTCGCTGCCGGTGTTCGGCGATACTTCAAGCGGCATTGATTACGACGCGCGCCTTAGTGCGGAAATCGCCGATGCGAAGTTCGTCGGTGATGTTCAAAGCCGGCCAGAGACGTATAGCCTCTATCCGGTTGCCGGCTACTCGATCTGGTGGAACGGCTTGGACAAATGGCCGGACGTTCAGCATCTCGCGCAGGTGGCGGTGGCTTGGTCGCATTTCCCAGGGCACGCCCACAAACACGCTGACGAAATGAGCCTCTGGCTGTGGGCTCGCGGCCGGAGATGGATCACCAACACCGGAGATTGGCCTTCTGGCTCGGCGCGGGAGGACGCAAAGTCGTGGGCGGGGTCCAACGCCCCCCATTTAATCGATGAGAGCGCTGAAAGCGCCAGACAAACGCGATTGCTTTATTCCGCCTCTTCGCATGCCCTGGCTTTCATCGATCTCGAGCGAAGCGGCCCCGCAGACTATGCGGCCCGCAGGCAAGTTTTGTGGATCAAGCCAAACATCTGGCTTGTGCTCGATCACGTCCGTAACCCGAAAGGACGGGTTTCTCGAACTGTGTGGACGACCCCGCACAACGTCAGTCTAGAGCGGGGCTCCTTTACAAATTCATTTTTGTTTACTGTCGACGAAACCAAGCCTGGTCCGACGCTCAGTGGAATTTTCCTTGGTCCCGCAGGTACTGAAACGACGACGTATAAGGGTAGCTTCTCGCCCTTCGCGGGATGGGAGGTCATCAATAACCGTGTTATGCCGGCCCCTGCGATCGTTGTCGAGCAGCCGGGTGCTAATGCTTGGTCGGTGGCGTTATGGTCTCTAGGCAACAACGGCCCCGCCGCACGGGATCAATTCCCGAGCAGTGCTCGAATGGGGCAATGGGAAAACCCGCAGGATTGGACACTCACTGTGGCGTCAGGCAAAGGGGAGTTGGAAATACGCCGGCAACGCGACCGCATTAGTATTCAGAGCGGTGGAACGAGCGTAGGCAGTGAAACTTTGAGTCTGTCAGCGGGTCCCGATGTCTCTCAGCGGTACAAACAATTGCGCGCCGATTTCCATGAAGCCCTCGCCAAGTATCCGCAGTTTGACGATCACTTTGATTATCGGGTCAAAGCGACGAAACTTCTGCTAGGGCTGCTTCTGGCCCAGGAGCTGGTGCTGTTGTTTGTTAGAGTCATGCGCAAACCTTATTACATAACCTTCAGGATTTTGACCACGGGTGCCTGGTCGGCAGGGGGACTGGTTTTGGTCCTATTCTTCGACTACTGGGTCGATCTCTCTTCCGGTATGAATCTGCCGCTCTGAGTGCTCCCCGAGATTGCATCGAACTCAGAGGCGGCTTTGCCGGTTCGCAAGCTCCAGGATAGTAGGATCATGATTCGCTCCAATATTTCGAAGATAGCTCGTTCGGCACGGTCCCTTTTACGCCCAATTGCTCTTTCCGACGCCGCCAAAGCCGAATTGCGGCGGGACGAACAGGGGCTGCCGGTTTTCGATCCCGGAATCGATCGGGCGATCGACGAGGGAGTCGCCTGGCTCGGTCGCGCGCAGGATTGCTCGGTCCCGGCTGGCGGTGGTGTGGCGCGTCACTATGGTCTGCTTGACGGATGGGGCAGGTCCTATCCCGAGACGACCGGTTACATCGTGCCGACGATGCTCGCATATGCGCGGCTGCGCGGCGGAAACGAAGCGCGCGACAGGGCAAAGCGAATGCTCGAGTGGCTGCTTTCGCTCCAGCTTCCGGACGGAGGATTTCAAGGCGGGAAGGTAGGACGGCTAAGTCCGGGTGCGGTCACCTTCAACACCGGACAGATCCTCATCGGATTGGCCGCGGGCGCGCGGGAGGTCGGGGAGTACCGTGAGTCGATGTGCCGCGCGGCGGACTGGTTGGTGAAGACACAGGACGCCGACGGATGTTGGCGCAGGTACCCGACGCCCTTTGCGGCGCCCGGAGAAAAGACCTACGAGACGCACGTCGCGTGGGGACTGCTGGAAGCGGCCCGCGTTGAGCCGCAAAGAGGTTACG
>JBOHVN010000035.1:0-34226 GCA_050735675.1 Binatia bacterium
CTGTGGAGCAATCTCTGGCCGTTCGCCATCATGCTCGCGCTGCTCAGCGTCGAGTGGTGGATGCGGAGGAAGTGGGGATTGATCTAGTTGCTAGTTGCTGGTTTCTACTTTCTAGTTTCTAGACTAGACTAGTTTCTGTCGCGAAACTCATGATTTCTTCGTTTCAAGTTTATGGCATCGAAAAAAATGCTGAGTTATCAAGGGCGCCGCATCGTGACACCGGGTATAATAGGCAATTTCGCGACAGAAACTATCTAGCATGGTTCCCCTGTTTTGCCAAATGTCCCCGGGTGAATTGACTCCGCTACTCTCCGCCGACGAATGCCCGCGCAAAGCGAGCCGGGTTCGTTGAGCTTATGAATATTGCCAAGGAAGGTCCGGAGTTTGTCTCCGTCGCGGTCGGAACCAGCCGGGCCTATATCCGCGCCAACGAAGATATCGTTCGGCGCGTCGTGCGCTCGTACGCCGAGGGCGTGCAACTATTTAAGACCAACAAAGCCGCAGCGCTCAAGATGTTTGAGAATCAGCTCAAAGTGAAGGATGTAGAGATTCAAGAAGACACCTACAACCAATTTCGCGAATACTTGGAATTTCTCCCCGATAACTTCAGAGTCCGTCCTGATGGAGCGAACGGCAGAGGGAGACAGTTAATGACTGCCGAACTGCTTGACTTTGCCGGCAAGTCAGCTGACTTTGTGGAGCTTCTTGGCGCGGCGCACGAAATACTCCCACATGGAGCCGAGCCGGTGCGGCGTATAGATTTGCTCGTACTTGACAGCGGCTTCTTCGTCGCTGGTCCAAGACGGGTCTCCCGATGCGGTCGCCATCAACTGAATGCGCGCGGCTTTCTCTAAAAATATCGCGTACAGGGTCGCCACTTCGATCGACTCGCCGACCACCGTGGAGCCGTGGTTTTTCATCAGCACGCCGCGGCATGGCCCCAGACTCTTGGCGACTTCGACACCTAGTTCCGGCGTTCGAATTAACGCAGTCGTATAGTCGAACGTCGGCAACCCTGCATAAAAAATACTACCTTCGTGACTGATCGGCCGGAGCCGCTGGCCGAGCGCGCCGAATGCCGTTGCGTAAGGCGGATGGGAGTGAACGACGCAGTTCACATCCGGTCGTGCTTTCATGATTTCCGTGTGAATGAAAACTTCGGAGTGGCGTTCGTGCTTGCCTTCGACTTTTTTGCCGGTTTCAATATCGACGACGATGGCATGCTGCGGGCGGATTTCTTCGAAGCCGAAACTATGGGGCTTCATGAGGATTCGATTTTGGCCTGGAATACGTACCGAAACATGGCCGAGAATATTGTCCCAGTGTCCCTCGTGGGCGAGAATGTTGCAAGAGTAGGCGAGCTTTTCTTTCAGTTCCTTGAGGTTCGCGGCCATCATCTCTCCTTGTAGGTGGTCGAAGATAGACGATTGAGGATCGATGGTCGATCCTCAGTTTTTGCTACGTAAACGAAAACGCTGAATCTTGCCGGTCACCGTCTTGGGCAGTTCGTCGACGAACTCGACCCAGCGGGGATATTTGTAGGGAGCCAATTTGCTCTTCACGTGATTTTGCAATTCGACGCTCAGGGCAGCGCTGGCCTTAAATTCGCTCTTAAGCAAAACGAAGGCTTTCGGTTTGAGCAGACCGTCGGCGTCGGTGTCGCCGATCACCCCTGACTCCAGCACGGCAGGATGCTCCATTAAGGTGTTTTCGATTTCGATAGGCGAGACCCACAGACCGCCGACTTTCATCATGTCGTCGGAGCGGCCGCAATACCAGTAATAGCCGTCGGCGTCGCGGTAATAGGTGTCGCCGGTCTTAAGCCATTCGCCTTGCATCATGCGTTTAGTCTGCTCGTGCTTGTTCCAGTAATACGGCGCGTTGGCGTCGCCTTTGACCATCAGACTGCCGACTTCTCCGATCGGAACTTCGCACCCCTGGTCATCGACGATCTTGGCTTCAAATGCGGGTGTGACTTCGCCGCTGCTACCTGCCTTGGCTCGGCCGGGACGATTCGCCAAAAAGTCGTGCGTCGCTTCCGTGGAGCCGACCACGTCGAGAAGCTCCAAGCCGGTGCGATCCTTCCATTGATGGAACAGTGCAGGCGGGAGCGGCTCGCCCGACGATAGACAGACGCGCAACGAGCTTAAATCGTACTTTTTTTCGATCCGCAAAAAGCGCGCGAACAAGGTGGGCACGGAAAAAAAGAATGTCGGCCGGTACTTTTCGATGACCTGAAGGATTTTCTCCGGGTCGGGTTTTTCCGCCCAGAGCACGGTCGAGGCGCCGAAACGAAAAGGGAAATAGAGCGAGTTACCCAAGCCGTAAGAAAAAAACATTTTCGAGGCGGAGAAACAAAGGTCGTTCTCGTTCATCCCGAGCACCGGCTTTACGAATAGATCGCTGATGGTGATCATATCGTGCTGCAAATGCACGGCGCCTTTGGGATTGCCGGTGCTGCCCGAAGTGTAACCCCAGAAACAGACATCGTCTTTGGTGGTTTTCTCGGCGATCAGCTTATCCGAGGCTTTGGCAATGAGGGTTTCGTAAGGAAGCGCTTTCCCTCGGGCGTTGCCGACCACCAGGATATGTTTCAAGAAAGGCGTTTTATCCCAGATCAGTTCGATTTCCGGTAGAGTCGATTCATGAACGACGATCGCCCGCGCCCGGCTGTCGTTGATCAGGTATTCGTAATCCTTGGCGAACATCCAGGGATTGGTCGGTACCGCCACCGCGCCGATTTTGATCGCGCCAAAAAAACCATAGGCAAATTCGGGAGAATCCGGCAGGATCACCAGGACGCGACTTTCGATCTCGATGCCGAGATCTTTTAGCGCGTTGCCGGTACGGTTAACTTTCTCAAAAACTTCCTGATAGGTGATCTTTTGATCCTGGTAGTAGATGGCAACTTTGCCGCCGCGCCCCTGCCCGATATTGTCGTCCACAAAGGTCGTGGCGGCGTTGTAAGTATCGGGCAGGTTGAGATTCATAGTATCCGTGAAATCGCCGAGAATGGAGAATAGAGGATCGAGAATCGCGATCCTCGAACTTTTCTGCGCGGTTATTCTCCCCCGATGATTTCCGAGTGCGCTTCCGTGGCGATGACGACCGACTTGGAATCGGTGTAGTGCTCGATGGCTTCGTCGCCGTGCTCTTTGCCGAGACCGCTCTGCTTCACGCCGCCAAACGGCAGTTCGTCATAAATAATCTGCGCCGAGTTGACCCAGGTGTAACCGGCTTCGATATTTTCAGCACCATACATTGCGCGGTTGATATCTCTCGTCCAGATTGAAGAGCCCAGGCCGAAGATCGAGCTATTTGCGTGCTCGATGGCCTGATCCAAGTTCTTCACGCGCACGATCGGCAGCGCCGGACCGAAGACCTCTTCCTGGAGCATGCGCGCCGCGGGAGCGACATCGGCGACCAGCGTGGGTTGCAGGTAGTAGCCTTTGTCGTACTCGTCGCTCTTGGGGCGCTGGCCGCCGAAGATAATTTTGCCGCCGCGCTTGACGGCGTCTTCGACCTGCTCTTCGACTTCTTGGCGCTGTTCCTTGGTGTGCAGCGGGCCCATCAGAACGCCGGCCTTGAGGCCGTTGCCGACACTGATCTTCTGGGCTTTTTCGACGAGTTTTTCCATGAACGCAGCGGCGATGTTGTCGAACAAATAGAGCCGTTTGACCGCCAGGCAGGCTTGCCCGCAGTTAAAGAAACGGCCGACCGAAGCCGCGCTCACCGCGCGATCGAGATCGGCGTCATCGCAAACGATCATCGGATCACTGCCGCCGAGCTCCAAAGTGACATGCTTAAAATCCTTGGCGGCGGATTGCATGACGCGCCGGCCGGTGTCGGTCGCGCCGGTGAAACCGATTTTTCTCACGGTGGGGTTGACCAGCAATTCTTCGCCAACGACGCTGCCGGGCCCGGTGACGACGTTCAACACCCCCTTCGGACCGCCGGCGTCTTGGATCGCCTTGTCGATAATTTCGCAGGTGCGCAGATCCGTGAGCGGTGTCGTGCCAGCCGGCTTGACCACCACCGTATTACCCGCAAGCAATGCCGGACCGAGCTTGTTGCCCATTAACGAAACCGGAAAATTCCAGGGCACGATGGAGCCGCAGACGCCCAAAGGTTTGCGCAGCACGATGCCATGCCGGCCGGTGTCGAGCATGACTGCCGAGGTGCGCATGGTTTTGGCCATGCCGCCGTAATGATCGAGGGTGTGAACAAAGCGGCGGATTTCCAAAATCGATTCGCGCATTGGCTTACCCTGTTCTTTCGTCAACAGGGTTGCGAGCTCCTTTTCCTGTTGCAGAATCGTGTGGCCGGCAGCAAGCAAAATTGCGCCCCGTTTGGACGGCGCCATGGCGGACCATTTTTTTAGCGCGCCCTGAGCGGCGTCGATCGCGCCGCGGATATCGGTGATGGTTCCTTTAGGAACGGAGTCGACGACCTCTCCGGTGGCTGGGTTGCGGACTTCGGTGGTTTGGCCGCTGTCGGAGTCGACTTGCGCGCCGGCAATTAACATCTTGGCCATTAGATCCTCCCAGTTTTCTGCCAGAAACTAGAGAAAAATCATGTTCATAGGTGGAAGTCAAGAATTGCCGGGCGGGCCCGCCGAGCGACCATGCGCGAGATTGACAGCTCCATGTCGCGGGAGGATAGTTTCTCCTATCCGATTGAATTTGGAGGTTTCATGAGCCTGGGAAAATACATCGCTAAGGCGCGGCCTGGCGTGGTCGGCGGCAGGTTCGAAGAGAAGCGGCCCCTGCGTGAGCGAATCGAGCTGCCGGTAAGGCGCTATATATTTATCAACCGCGACTCCCATCCCGATGCCGACATCTATGTCGCGATTCATCAAGCGAAGGATTTGCCCTCGCCGGTTCCCGATTATCAAGTGCCGCACTGCCACAACACCGACGAATTTTATTATTTCATCGGCAACAATCCCGATCTCACCGGTTTGGAAGGCCAGATCATCTTCGAAGGCAAGGTCCATCCCATCGTATCGCCGGCAACCGTCTACATTCCTCAAGGCGCGGTGCACGAGTATAAGGTCACCAGAGGCGCTGGCACGGTGACGGTCTTATTCCGCAATCGCGGCTACACTCACGAAGATCGGCCGTTCGATCTCGGCAAAGGTGAGCGCGATTTTGCCAAGTTTGCCGGCTATATCTTCCATCCGGACGTACGGCCGACGACGGAAATCAAATATCACACCGATGCGGCGCCCGGCGTGCGTTACGTGTTTGTCGACGGCAAGCTAAAGCCGGAAGCGGGCTTTTATACTGTGGTCCGCAGCGTCTCCAATGTGCAACCAACACAGGCCAATTACGTCGACATGCACACGCATAACTGCGACACGCAGCATATCGCCATCGGCACCGGACCTGGACTGACAGGCCTGAAGATCGAGTTCCAGATCCGCGATGAGAAAGTCGTCGTCGACAGTCCGATAGGTGTGAATGTCCCGGCCGGAACGCGACATTCGCAGCGCATCATCGAAGGCTCAGGTCACTTTTTCAATTTTGTGCCGAAGAGTCATTACAATGATGGGTTGGATTGAACCGTAAAGGGACGCGGTGCTTGACGGTCTTGAACTTCGCGCGATCGCGCGCCAATATCGCGGCATAAACAGATTCACATTATCGCTTCTGGTGAATTGACGGAATATCTCAAAGAAGACGCGCAGATCGTACGCTTGCCGGCGCCGGTGGCGAAGGTTTTTGATTTTTCATTGCAACGCGAAATCAATCGTGAGTTGGGGTCAAATGAGCGACGGAAAGAATAACATTGCCGTGTTTGGCGGCGGTTGTTTCTGGTGCACGGAAGCGGTGTTCGACGAGTTGCGCGGCGTGCACTCGGTGGTCTCCGGTTATGCCGGCGGCACGACGGAGGATCCGACCTACGAGCAAGTTTGCTCCGGCAGCACCGGGCACGCGGAAGTCATTAAAATCGAATTCGGCCCCAACGAGATTTCCTTCCGCGATCTGATGACGGTGTTCTTTGCCACCCATGACCCGACGACGCTCAACCGCCAGGGCAATGACGCCGGCACGCAGTACCGCTCGGCGATCCTCTACGCCGACGAAGAGCAAAAACAGTTAGCCGCCGCATTCATTAAAGAGCTCGATGCGGCCAAGACGTTCAGAAATCCGATCGTGACCACCCTTGAGCCGCTGGCAAAATTCTACCCGGCGGAAGACTACCACCAAAAATTTTACGCGACCAATCCGTATCAACCCTACTGTCAATACACAATCCCGCCGAAACTGGGCAAACTCCATAAGCAATTTTCACAGCTGCTCAAGTCGCACGCCAAGACGAGCTGAAATTGCCGTTTATTTTTTGCATCCCATCGGGTGACATGAGGTCCACACATGATATCATGATCGGTGGACTAGCGTTGCGCCGGCTTCGCGGTTGTGCGCCGGAAGGATCACGAGAACAAGCGAGGATGCCTGCTACTTCTGCAACCCGCGGAAAACAATGCGGCGCTTGGGCTCGGCGGCGCAAGCGTTTTCCGAGCGGTTGACCATGTTAACTCGGCTTCGGCCGCCGCGCTCTTTTGCAACGGCGAGTATCTCGTCGGTTTGTCGCGCCGCGGGAGGTCAACGAGACGGGCCCGTCGAAACACACGGATAAATGTTTTAACGATGCGGCACAAGCAATACGATCGGTGCTCTTTCAGGCGATGTTCCGGAGGGGATAAGGCTTAATTGTGACGGATTCTTCGCTCTCCCAAGATGCGGGTCGCGCCGAGCTTAACGGGCGAAGGTTGGTGATCGTCTCAAACCGCTTGCCGTTTAACGTCGATGTTGAAGACGGCCGGGTCGTGTTTCATCCGAGCGCTGGAGGTTTGGTCACGGGCCTGGCTTCGTTCCGCGAATCGCGCGAGCAGACTTCGGCGCTTCCCACCGAGCATCTGTGGGTAGGCTGGCCGGGAAGCGTCGATGCTTCACTGCAAGATGAGGTCGCACGGGAAGCTTTAGTCAGATTTCAGTCCTATCCGGTGTTTCTCACCGAAGAGCAGATGGAGCACTTCTATCTGGGATTTTGCAACGCTACGATCTGGCCGCTATTTCACTATTTCACGTCCTATACGGTCTACCAGCAGACGTTTTGGGATCAATATAAACAGATCAATCAACTGTTCGCGGACGCGCTTGAGTCGGTTCTGCGAGCCGACGATGTCGTCTGGGTGCACGATTATCACCTGATGTTGCTGCCGCGGTTGTTAAAGGCTCGTCGGCCCCAATTGTCGATCGGCTTTTTTCTTCACATTCCATTTCCGTCATTCGAAGTCTTTCGCCTGCTGCCGGGTGAATGGCGCCGTGACATCTTGGAAGGTCTCCTGGGAGCGGACCTGATCGGCTTTCACACGTACGAATACACGCACCATTTTTTGCAAAGCGTGCTGAGGATACTCGGTTACGAGCACCAAATGAGCCAGGTTCTGGCGGCCGATCACATCGTCAAAGTGGACACCTTTCCGATGGGCATCGACGTCGACAAATTCGCCGCCGCGACTGCGAACAATGAAACCGAGCGGGACATCCGCCAGTTCAAAAACACGCTTGCCGGTCTCAAACTGATTCTTTCCGTCGACCGGCTCGACTACTCCAAGGGGATTTTAAACCGCTTGGAGGGCTATGAGCTATTTCTCGAAAACAACCCGGGATATCACGGCAATGTCGCGCTATTGATGGTGGTCGTGCCGTCGCGCATCGGTGTCGTGCAATACGACTTGATGAAGCGGCAGATCGAAGAGTTGGTCGGCAAGATCAATGGTCGGTTTGGCCGGGTCGGCTGGACTCCGGTCGTTTATCAATATCGCCACGTGCCGTTTAACTCGCTGGCTGCGCTTTACGCCGTGAGCGATGTGTGCCTGGTGACGCCGCTGCGGGATGGCATGAACCTGGTCGCCAAGGAATACGTCGCGACGCGAGGCGACGGCGCCGGCGTGCTGATCCTCAGCGAGATGGCGGGAGCCGCCAAAGAGCTGCCGGAAGCCATCATTATCAATCCAAATGATCGCGCCGAGATAGCCACCGCTTTAAAGGAGGCGCTGCAAATGCCGCTGGCGGAACAACAGAAACGCCACCGGCTCATGCAGCGCCGGTTGCGCCGTTATAACGTGACCCGATGGGCGAATGATTTTTTGAATACGCTTTTGGGCGTGCGCGAAGTACAAAGTCGGGTTGAATCCAAGCTTCTCTCACCGGCGGCGGGACGCGAGATCGTCGCGCGTTACCGGAGCAGCCGCCGCCGGCTGTTTTTTCTCGATTACGACGGCACCTTGACGCCGCTGGTTCGCCATCCGGGGTTGGCGGGACCTGACCCGGTGCGCCGTGAACTGCTGCGATCGCTCGCCGCCGACCGGAAAAACACGGTGGTCGTCGCCAGCGGCCGCGAACGCCGGACGCTCGAAGAATGGCTCGGCGATTTACCGCTCGGTCTGGTGGCGGAGCATGGAGCGTGGCTTAGGTTTGCGGGTCAAGCCTGGTGCCGCGCCATGCCGTTATCGAATGAATGGAAACGAGATTTGCTGCCAATCCTGGAGATTTATGCCGATCGAATGCCCGGAGCATTTGTCGAGGAGAAAGAAGATTCCGTGGCGTGGCACTATCGCATGGCGGACCCGGAGCAAGCGGGACTTAGCGCTCCAGAATTGATCGACCATCTCCTCAATCTAAGCGCAAAAACCGATCTCCAAGTGGTCCAGGGAAACAAAGTGGTGGAGATTCGTCATGCCGCTTTGAATAAGGGCGGCGCCGCGCTGTCTTGGCTGACCCACGACGAGTATGATTTCATTTTGGGTATCGGCGATGACGCCACCGACGAAGATTTCTTTAAGGCGTTGCCAGCCTCCGCGTATTCCATTCGAGTCGGCATGACGCCTACAAATGCGCAATACAATATTCGCCATAGCGGCGAAGTGATCGACCTGCTGCGCGCGTTCGCGAGCCTGAGCGAAGCCAAGTTCACCGACAGTAAATAAACCGCTTGGTCAATTCGGCACAAAATTAATTGATGGCCGGAAGCGCTCGTCTAGAATCGCTCTCCCGCTCAGCCTTCATAGAGCGCGAATACGCATTGAAGAGCGCGGTTTTGTTAGCCCGCCCATCGTGAAATTGCCCTTATCGCAGTCCTGAACAGCTCGAGCGGGTCACGCGACTTCGGCGCGCAAATTTAAGCAGCAGCAAGATTTTCTTTGGGCAACTGGGCAGGAGCCCGGCGTCCCACTGTCGGCACGCCGGAGTTTTTTCCGGCGAAGATTTTGCGTAGCAGAAGCGAGAAAAACGCGCAGCTAATTTGTTTTGTCTGCGCGCCGTGTTAAGGCTCGGCATTACCGATCGGCGAGCGACAGCGCGTTATGCAAACCACTGAAACCAACAACGAGCACGGCGCTAGCGGAAATGTCGTCATGCTTTCCGCGGCGCGATTCGTGATCGGTTGCGCGATTATCGCCGCCGCTCTGCTGGTGGCCGGTAGGACGGTCACACTGCCGCTTGGGCTTTTGGCCGCAGAAGTGTTCGCCACGATACTCGGTTTGTTCCTGTTCGGCTCGTTCAAGTATCAAATCCACAAGAACGCGCTCACGTACGGCATGTCTCTCGTCATCGTGGCCACTTTTTGCGGTCTGGAGGGCTCGCAGTGGCACCGCGAGATCGCCGTGGACGGTGGGTGGCTGTGGGCGAGGCGCAACCTCCTGTCGTTTCACGGCCTGGACGACCTGATTCACGCCGACACGATGTTGTTCATTCTCGGTTTGACTTTTTTTGTCGCGGTGATCGCGCAAACCCGATTGTTGGAAGGGATCACGTTTTATCTGCTGCGGCGCTATCGCGGCAACATTTTGCCGACGGTGATTTCGGTCACAGCGGTGGTCGCTTTCGCTTCGGGAATTCTCGACGGCGTTTCAATGATCGGCCTGACGATCCGCACGCTGGTGATCATCATGATGCTGGCGGCCGCGCCGACGGCCGCCGTGCGCTACGCCGTCATGGTGTGCACCGCGGTGACGACGGTCTGCGGGATTTGGCTGGCCTACGGCGAGCCGCCCAATCTGATCATGAAAGCCAATCTGCACCCTTACCTCGACAACGCTTTTTTCCTGCGCTACTGCGCGCCCGCGGCGGTGGCCTGCTATCTCGTCATCGCCTGGCAGCTCAAGCAAAAAATCGGCGGCGGACGAATCCATCTCGACGCCATGGACGTGATTGACGCCAATGCCGAAGATGTGCGGTTTCTGCAGGCGGCGCGTCACGGCGAGGTCTTGAGCAGCATTCAGCTGATCGAGAGCCACGCCGTCGAGCTTGGCGATACGGCCGATCGCACCATCGAACGCGTGCGCGACGGTGAAGCGCTGGGAATCGCTCTGGTTCATGAGGATGTGCCGGAAGCGACGCGGAGAAAATTATTGGGTCATTTCGTCAGCGAAGAGCTGGCGGAATCGCTCGACCGCCACTACGTGCTCGACGCGGCCGGCGACCATCACGGCGCGCGCGAGGCGGAAAATATTGTCGACGAGACCATCGCTCGCTTTGCGAAACGCCGCCGGCAGGCGCAAAGGGTCGGTGCCTTCGCCCTCGTGCCGTTCGTCGGCCTGCTGATCGCGCACGGCATCGACCACCATGTGCCGCTCTTCGTGGCTTCATTCGCCGGCTTTTTGGTCGCCCTGCTGGGCATCATCACCATCCCCAAAATGCGCGCCCTTGCGTTGCGCGAGGCGCGGCACGAATACGCCGAGTATTATTTTCTGTTTCCGCTGTTTCTTTCCATTACGCTGTTGACCAAGGCGGGATTTTTCGGCGCGCTCCAGGTACTCATTCATCAAGGCGTCGAAGTACTCGGCCACGGCCACGTGGCGTTCGCGCAGTTTATCGGCTGTACGTTTCTGTCGGCAATCCTCGATAACAACGTGGTTGCCGACTTTGCGTCGCGAGCGCTTCATGGTCTCGACATCACGATCATACATTTGTTTGCCATGGCGCAGATTGCCGGCTATGCGCTCGGCGGCTGCTGGACGCATATCGGCTCGGCGCAATCCGTGGTCGCCTTTGCGTTTATACGCCGCGAGGTGGACGAGCGCTATACTCCACTGCGCTGGATCAAGGAAATAACGCCGATTATCTTGGCCATGCTGGCGCTGGTGACCATCATCATTTACGTCGAGAGCGCGCTGCTCGATTGGTTGCATTGAAGCTGCGGATGAAAGCTAGAGATCTCGGTCGCCGCGCGCCAGCGCGCGGCGCCGGCGGAGATCTGCAAGCCTCTGCGATACTTTTACGGCGCGTCGCTATGCCACGGCGCAAGGTCCAAGCAGGACAACTTGACAGAAAGCGAGCTTCGAAGCTAAGCAGTACGGTGGCTCAAGCAGGAGGAATAAATAATCATGGACGCGAACCGCGCAGAGATGAAGCGCGTCAATCACCTGAAGTTAACCCGCTTTGTGGCGCGCAGCTTTGAAAAGCTCGGCGCGCCGGCGGACGACGCCGAGATCGCCGCCCAAGTTCTTGTCGCCGCGGATCTCCGCGGCGTCGACACGCATGGCGTCATTCGCTTCAACCCCCATGCATGGTACGTTAAATGGTTGACCGAAGGCTCGATGACCGCCCGTCCGACCCTTCGAGTGATTTCCGAAAGCGCTTCAACCGCGCTGGTCGACGGCGATCGCGGCATCGGCATGGTCATCGGGCACCGGGCGATGGAGATGGCCATCCGCAAGGCGCGGGAATCCGGCATCGGCATGGTCGGCGTGCGCAACAGCAGGCATTATGGCATGTCGGCGTACTATTCTATGCTGGCCTTGCCGCATGACATGATCGGGATCGCCATGACCAACGCGAGTCGCCAGGTGGTTCCGACGTTCGGGCGCGAAGCGAAGTTCGGCACTAATCCGATGTGCTTTGCCGTGCCGGCCGACCAAGAGCTACCCTTCGTGCTCGATATGGCGACGACCACCGCGGCAGCCGGAAAGCTGGAGCTTGCAGCGCGCCAAGGGAAAGCGATTCCGCTCGGATGGGCACTGAACGAAAACGCCGCGGCGACCGATGATCCGCGCACGGCGCAGCAGGCACGCCGATTACTGCCCCTTGGCGGCACGCGCGACGGCGGCAGCCACAAAGGTTACGGCCTCGCCATTCTCGTCGAAATTCTCTGCGGCGTGCTCACCGGGACGATTACAGCGCTTAACGACAACCAGGATCCGCGCGGCCATTTTTTCGGCGCAATTCGCATCGACACGTTTCGCTCGGCAGATCAGTTCAAGCGCGACATGGACCGGCTGATCCGGGAATTGAAAGCAACCCCGCCGATCGCAGGACAAGAGCGTGT
Source organism: Binatia bacterium (assembly GCA_050735675.1). Taxonomy (GTDB): domain Bacteria; phylum Desulfobacterota; class Binatia; order UBA9968; family UBA9968; genus DP-20. Next base: position 12,337 of record JBOHVN010000035.1, read on the forward strand.
CTACGTCGCCGGAGAAATCGAGTTCGAGACCGCGGAAGAGCGAGCTGAGCGCGGCATCCCGCTGATGGCGTCGGTGCTGAAAGGGCTGCGCGACGTGAGCGAGCAGGTCGGCGTCCCCTACGACCTGGAATAGCCGACGAATCCCCGGCGCTGTTAAGCAGAAATTAAAAATTGCCGCGGCTGATCACCACCTCTTTGATCACGACGTCTTTGACCGGACGGTCGCGCGAGTCGCGCGGAACGTTGATGATGGCAGCGACAACATTTTGGCCTTTCACGACTTCGCCGAAAACGCTATGGCGGCCATCGAGCCAGGGTGTCGCTTTCTGGGTGATGAAAAATTGACTGCCGTTGGTGTTCGGACCGGCGTTGGCCATCGAGAGTATGCCCGGTTTGCTGTGCCTGAGGTCGGCATGGAACTCGTCGGCAAAGCGAAACCCCGGGCCGCCGGTGCCGTTGCCGAGCGGGTCGCCGCCCTGGATCATGAAGCCGGGGATGACGCGGTGAAAAATCGTGCCGTTATAAAGCGGGCGTTTCACTTTCTCGCTATTCTTGGGATCGTTCCATTCTTTGGTTCCGTTTGCCAGGCCGACGAAGTTGTCCACGGTCTTGGGCGCTTTGTCGTCGAAGAGTCGAATGACGATATAGCCCATGCTGGTCTTCAAAGTGGCGTAGACGGACCCCGTCTTTTCAGGACTTTCCGCCGCCGGTGCAACCGATACACTGAACAATAATGATACGATGACTAGCAATTTCTTGAACATCAAAGCCTCATTTCTGTCGCGATCTCGCTACTAATCTATGCATGCGCGCGCTTGCCGCATCTAGCGATCATCTGCGCGAGCGGGCTGACGGAGAATATCCAATGAATCGGATTCCTAACTGCCGCAAAATATCCCGAACCTAGTGATCATGGTTCGTTCGGCAGTACAAAAACCGTTTGATTAAGCTAATCAAAGCCGCGGCGGCGGTCAAGCAGGAGAAAAATCGGATTCATTAGGTTCGCTACTAGAACCCGCGGAAAACATGCTTCGTTAAACAGAAGCTTCCGCCCTATGACCTTTTGACATATTGAATTGGACTGCTGCCAGCAACGGTGTTTTGACAATGAGGTTATCGGATGTTATAGGAAACTCTGCCCTGACAGGGAGAAGCAGTACATGGCATGGTTTGATCGAAACCCTGGTGGAAAAAAAGGTTCGGCACCAGAGCCTGTGAAGACTACGCAGGCCGTGAAGCCGGCGCCCGAGCCTAGCCCAGTGGTTGCCGCGTTTGAATCTAAATCGACACCCAAGGTCGTCGAGGTTCCGCCGCCTTCAACGGCCGGGTTGGTCGGCTATCTATATAAAGGCAGCCGTGTCAGCGGTCAGCTGAGCTTTCAAGGCCCCGCCAGAATCGATGGGGTGGTGGATGGCGAGATCCAGTGTCAGGGCTCTCTGACCATCGGTGAAGGCGCCGAAGTTCGCGCCAAGATATCCGGGCAGGTCGTCATTATCCGCGGCAAGGTCGAGGGTAATGTTACTGCCAAGGAAAAAGTCGAGTTGCTGGCGCCGGCCCGGCTGATCGGCGACGTCAATGCCCCCCGCTTGGTAATTACCGAGGGCGTGGTGTTTGACGGTGACTGCTCCATGGGAGTGGCCAAGCCAGTGGGCGGAGTGGCTAATGCGAATAGCGTAAGCGTTGAGCGGGCTGCTGCGGCGCCGTCAGCAAAGCTGCAAGCCGAATCCAAAAGCTAGACTTCGGTTCGCCGTTCATTCCATCCCGAGATCCTACGTTCATCATCGTAGGTTTTTTGTTATTTGGGCCTTGGGTTTCAAACCGCCCGAGCGAGTACGGCACTCGCGAAGGTGTAGTCAGAAGTGACGAAATGATTTCTTTAGATATCAGCATCCTCTACCAAGTTGTCCTGTTCGTCATCCTGTGGCTGATCCTCAATAAAATTCTTTTTAAACCTTATTTGAAACTGCTCGAAGAGCGCGAGCGGAGAACCACCGGCGCGCAACAGGATTCCTCCGATCTGGAGCACGAAGGCGCCCGATTGCGCGCGCAGTACGAGGAGAAAATCGCGCAAGCGCGCTCCGCCGGTTACGCCGCCAAAGAAGAAATCTTGCAAAACGCCCGGCTGGACCGCGAGAATATCCTCGCCGAAGCGCGCGAGGAAGCGGCGCAGATTCTCGAAGGCGTACGTCGAGAGCTCGCGATAGCGCTCGAGGAGGAGAGGCGGCTCGCCGCCGCGGAAGCAGCCGCGCTGGCGGCGGAGATGGCCAGCAAAGCGCTGGGGAGGAAGGTCGCGTGAGCGGACTCGGGCTCTTCAGCACGGCTCAAGCTTGGGCCGCCGGCAGCGGCGCCGGGCATCATGAGCCGTCGATCGGCGAAATCATCTTTCCGGCGATAAATTTCATTCTTTACGCTGGCGTTCTTTACTACTTCGCGGTGCCGCTGGTGCGTAATTTCCTGCGCTCGCGGCGCGAAGATATCGTGGCGACGATGGCCCAGGCGGCTGCGAAAAAGCAGCAGGCTGAGGCGCTGGTCCGCGAATATCGCGCCAAGCTCGCCGGCGTGGAGCAGGAAATTCAATCCATTCAGTCCTTGCTGCGCCAGGAGGGCGGAGTGGAAAGAGCCAGACTGCTCGGCGAAGCCCAGGCGATCGCAGCGAAGATCCGCGAAGACGCGGGCTTTCTTGCCAAAGTGGAAGTCAAAACGGCGCGGCAAAATATCGTCGAGGAAATGGCGCGCCAAGCGGAAGCCATGGCGCGCAAGTTGGTGCAGAGAAGTATCTCGCCGGCCGATCAGGTCCGGCTGGTGCAAGAATTCATTCAGCAGATCGGACAATCGCGATGATCGAAGGCCGTCTCAGTCGAAGATACAGCAAGGCGCTCTTTCAACTCGCGCGAGAAGCGGGCCAGGAAGAACAGATCGGCCGCGAGATCGAGCAGTTTTTTACGCTCTATAATGAATCAGATTTGCAAAAAGTCCTGACCAATCCGGCCGTCGCCCTCGCCACCCGCAGGACAATTCTCAACCAGGTGACCGAAGGCCAGCAGCGGTCGCCGCTGACGGTTAAATTTTTATCGCTTTTGCTCGAGCGCGACCGTTTGGCGCACCTGGCGGGCATTGTGAGCTGCTATCGCCGTTTGCTCAACGAAGCCACGGGTCGGGTCGAAGCGAAAGTGATAAGCGCCAGGGCACTCGACACGGCTTTGACGGAGCAGCTGCGCCAGCAATTGCGCGGCATTTCCGGCAAGGACGTCGTGCTGCAGGAAGAAACGGACCAGGAACTGCTCGGCGGCCTGTTGATCGAACTGGAAGGCAAAGTCTACGACGGCAGCATTCGTACGCAGCTTGAAATAATGAAGCAGCTCATCGCGCGCGTTTACTGAGGAGCGAACTTATGGAGATCGGAACAGCGGAGATCAGCCGGATCATCAAAGAACAGATTCGCGACTACGAAAAAACGGTGGAGATCCAGGAAATCGGCACGGTGCTTTCCACCGGCGACGGCATCGCCCGCATTTACGGACTCGACAAGGTCGCCGCCGGCGAGCTGTTGGAATTTCCCCACGAGATTTACGGCATTACGCTCAATTTGGAGGAAGACAACGTCGGCGCCGCGCTGTTCGGTGAAACCCACATGATCAAGGAAGGCGACACGGTCAAACGCACCGGCCGCATCGCCGAAGTTCCGGTCGGAAAAGAGCTGATCGGCCGTGTCGTCGATGCTCTTGGCGAGCCGATCGACGGTCGCGGCCCAATCAATTCCAAGGAAACCAGGCGTATCGAGATCAAAGCGCCCGGCATTGTCGCGCGCCAACCCGTGAAAGAACCGCTCCAGACCGGTTTGAAGGCGATCGACGGCATGATCCCGGTCGGCCGTGGCCAGCGCGAGCTGATCATCGGCGACCGCCAGACGGGCAAGACCGCCGTCGCCCTTGACACTATCATCAATCAAAAAGGCGGCAACGTCATCTGTATCTACGTCGCGATCGGTCAAAAGCGCTCGACGGTCGCTCAGGTCGTCGACAAGCTGCGCGAGTACGGCGCCATGGACTATACCATCGTTGTCGCGGCAACGGCTTCGGAGGCCGCGCCTTTGCAGTACATTGCGCCCTATTCCGGTTGCACCATGGGCGAACAATTCCGCGATAATGGCGGCCATGCGCTGGTCGTCTACGACGATCTCTCCAAACACGCGGTGGCGTATCGCCAGCTGTCGTTGCTGTTGCGCCGCCCGCCGGGACGCGAGGCCTACCCCGGCGACGTTTTTTATCTGCATTCCCGGCTGCTCGAGCGCGGCGCCAAGATGAGCGATGCGCGCGGCGGCGGTTCGCTGACGGCGTTGCCGATCATCGAAACCCAAGCGGGCGACGTTTCCGCATATATTCCGACCAACGTGATCTCGATCACCGACGGCCAGATCTTTTTGGAAAGCGATCTTTTTTATTCCGGTGTTCGTCCTGCGATCAACGTCGGCATTTCGGTTTCGCGGGTCGGCGGCAACGCGCAGATCAAGGCGATGAAACAGGTCGCTGGCACACTGCGTCTGGAGCTGGCGCAATATCGGGAAATGGCGGCGTTCGCCCAGTTCGGTTCCGATCTTGATCAGACCACCCAGCGCCAGCTGAACCGTGGCGCGCGCCTGGTCGAGCTGCTCAAACAGGGCCAATATCAGCCGCTGCCGGTAGAAAAGCAGATTCTCATCATTTACGCCGGCACCAGTGGATTCGTCGACGACCTGCCAGTGAGCGCGCTGAAAAAATACGAGCAGGAGCTTTACACTTTCATCGAGTTGAAGCACCCCGACATCTACGCCGACATTCTCAAGAAAAAAGAGCTCGATGCCGACTTGCGCGCCAAGATCAACAAAGCGCTGGAAGAGTTTAAAGAGAGATTCAAGGCTTAGGTTTCTGCTTCCAGGTTCTACGGTGAACTAGGAACCTGAAACTAGAAATCAGAGCCGCTGCGAAGCAATGGCGACTCTCAAGGCGATACGGAAGCGGATCAGCTCGGTCCGCAACACCCAGCAAATCACCAAGGCCATGAAGATGGTCTCGGCGGCCAAGCTGCGCCGCGCTCAGGACGCGGCCGTGGCGGCGCGTCCTTACGCGGAGAAAATGATGGAGCTTTTGAAAAACGTCGCGGCGCGGGTTTCCAGCCAAGCCCATCCGTTGCTCCAGGCGCGCGAGGAAAAAAAGATTCTTTTGGTGCTATTTACCTCGGACCGCGGCCTGTGCGGCGGTTACAACGCCAATTTGATCCGCGCCGCCGAAGCTTTTATGCGAAAAAACGGCGACAAGGAGATTGAATTGGGGCTGGTCGGACGCAAGGGCGCGGACCATTTTCGCCGTCGCCGGGCCGGCATCGTCGAGCGCTATACCGGCATTTTGGCCACGCCAGCCGATGAAATGGCGACGGAAATCGGCCAGAAGTTGATCGCCCGTTTCATCAACGGTGAGACCGACGCGGTTTACATCCTTTACAGCCGCTTTCGCTCGGCTCTCTCGCAGGTGCCGACGTTGGAAAAAATTCTACCGATTGCTTTGACGGAGAGCGCCGAGGTGATGGCGGAGCAAGCCACCGAGTACTTATACGAGCCCGGAGTCGAGCAGCTTTTGGCCAGCCTCTTGCCGAGAATTACTGACGTGACGATCCAACGAGCGCTTTTGGAAGCGATTGCAAGCGAGCACGGCGCACGCATGACCGCGATGGATTCGGCCACCAGCAACGCCTCGAAGATGATCGGCAGTTTGACTCTGCAGATGAACCGGGCGCGCCAAGCGTCGATTACCCGCGAGCTGATGGAAATCATCGGCACGGCGGAAGCGTTGAAATAGCAAATGTCACTCCCTCCTTCATCCTCCCCCGCATTGCGGGGGAGCAAGGAGGTAGGGGCGAGCACGAACACGAGAAGGTTATTTGGAGGTTTTTAAGTTATGGGCATGGGGAAAATCACCCAGGTTCTCGGCGCAGTCGTCGACGTTGAGTTTTCCGACGCGTCGCTGCCGCCTATTTACAACGCGTTGAAGGTTTCCAACCCCGCGATCAACGACCAGCCGTGGAACCTGATCCTGGAGGTGGCGCAGCACTTGGGTGAAAACACCGTGCGGTGCGTCGCCATGGACACCACCGAAGGTTTGGTGCGTAGCATGGAAGTGATGGACACCGGCACCGGCATCACCGTACCCGTCGGCGAAGAGACCCTTGGGCGCGTGCTCAACGTCATCGGCGAGCCGGTCGATGAAATGGGTCCGGTCAACGCCAAGAAAACTTATCCGATTCATCGCCCGACTCCGGAATTCGTCGATCAGGAAACTAAAGTTCAAGCGCTCGAGACCGGCATCAAAGTCGTCGACCTGCTCGCGCCCTATGCCCGTGGCGGCAAAGTCGGGCTGTTCGGCGGCGCCGGCGTCGGCAAGACGGTCATTCTTATGGAGCTCATCAACAACGTCGCCATGAAGCACGGCGGTTTTTCGGTCTTCGGCGGCGTCGGCGAACGCACCCGGGAGGGCAATGACTTGTGGCTCGAGATGAAAGAGTCCGGCGTTATCAACAAGGCTTCGCTGGTTTATGGCCAGATGAACGAGCCGCCCGGCGCGCGCGCGCGGGTCGCCTTGACGGCGTTGACGCTCGCAGAATATTTCCGCGATGACGAAGGCCGCGACGTGCTTTTGTTCTTGGACAACATCTTCCGTTTTACCCAGGCGAACTCGGAAGTATCGACGCTGCTCGGGCGCATGCCTTCCGCGGTCGGTTACCAGCCGACGCTGGCGACCGACTTAGGCGAGCTGCAAGAACGCATCACGACGACACGCAAGGGGTCGATTACCTCAGTGCAGGCGATTTATGTTCCCGCCGACGACTTGACCGACCCGGCGCCGGCGACGACCTTCGCGCATTTGGACGCGACGACGGTTCTGTCGCGGCAGATCGCCGAGCTGGGAATTTATCCGGCGGTGGATCCGCTCGATTCGACTTCGCGTATTCTTGACCCGTTAATCGTCGGCGCGGAGCATTACGACGTCGCGCGCCAGGTGCAGGTGATTTTGCAGCGCTATAAAGATTTGCAGGACATCATCGCCATTCTGGGCATGGACGAGCTCTCAGAAGACGATCGCCTGACCGTGGCGCGGGCGCGCAAAATCCAACGCTTTTTATCGCAGCCGTTTCACGTCGCCGAGGCGTTCACTGGAACTCCCGGCGCGTATGTGGAATTGAAAGACACCATCCGCGGCTTTAAAGAAATCGTCGACGGCAAGCACGACGATATTCCGGAACAGGCTTTCTATATGGTCGGCACGATCGAACAGGCCATCGAGAAAGCCCAAAAGATGGCGGCCAATTGAGACACATCAAGGCACAGACAACCGGCGGCCGCCGTAGGGGCGCAGCATGCTGCGCCCCTACAAATTTTCCCGTTCGTTGAACCATCATGGCAGATAAAATCAGACTTAGAGTGGTAACACCGACCCGGCTGGTTCTCGACGAGGAAGTCGATGAGGTTACCGCAGTAGGCGAATTGGGCGAGTTTGGCGTGCTGCCCAACCATATCGATTTTTTATCAACCCTCGTGCCTGGTGAGTTGAGCTACAAACAGGGACCGAAGAAGCAATTCATCGCGATTGCCGGGGGTTATGCCGAGGTTTTGGATAATGTGATGACTGTCCTGGCGACTGCAGCCGAATTTCCCTGGGAAATCGACATGTCGCGTGCGCAGCGGGCCGAGGAGCAGGCGGAAAAAATCCTCGCTGGAGTTAACTACGAGGACAAAAACTTTAAGCCGGCCGAACACGCGCTGCAACGGGCGCTCATCCGGCTCCAGGTTGCCAGTAAAGAAGCAAGACGATAAGAGTAAGATAAGATAGGAGGACGATTTATGGCCGATGCCGCCAAACCAGAACCCGTCGTCACGATGTGGAGCAAGGAATTCACCTATGACCGTTGGATGAAATCCAAGGGAATTCCGATTCACCGGGGCTATTTCATCGAAGACTTGCGCACGATTGAGCTGGCATGGTGGGAAGAGCGCGGCTGCAAGTCGGCCTTTATCCAGCTGCTCGGCCAAGAAGGCGTGAGTGCCTCGCGGGTCTCGGAGATTTCTCCCGGCAAATCGTTGCCGCCGGTGAAATTTGCCCTCGACGAAATCGTTTATGTCTTGTCCGGCCGCGGGCTCACGACCGTGTGGGCGAACGAAGGCAAGGCAAAGAAAAACTTCGAGTGGCAAGAGCACTCGATGTATTTAGTGCCGCGCAATCACTGGCACGTCTTCAGCAACATGCAGGGGGATAAGCCGATCCGGCTGTTCCATTACAGCTATATGCCGATGGCGATGTCGGCGTTGCCGGAGCCCGATATGTATTTCAATAACCCCTACGAGCCGAAAAACACCGTGGCCGACGGTGACTTTTACTCCGAAGCGAAAATGGTGCAAGCCAAGGACGCGGACGAAGGCTTGGGCATGCGCGCTTTTTGGTACGGCAATTTCGTCCCCGACATGCGCGCCTGGAATAAGCTCGATGCCAACGAGCGGCGCGGCGCCGGCGGCAAGAGCGTATTCATGCAGTTCCCCAATTCCGAGCTGACGGCGCATATGTCGGTGTTCGCGCCGAAAACGTATAAAAAGGCGCATCGTCATGGTCCGGGGCGGGCGATCATTATCCCGGCGGGCGAAGGCTATTCCATCATGTGGCAAGAGGGTAAAGAAAAGATCGTTTGCCCTTGGCACGAGTGCAGCATGATCACGCCGCCGGACAAATGGTTCCACCAGCATTTTAACGCCGGCGGCGATATGGCGCGTTATCTCGCGCTCCATCCGCCCATGCAGTTCCACGGCCACGCCGAGAAAGTGGAAGACCGCGCCAAGGATCAGATCGAGTATCCGAGAGAAGATCCGTTTATTCGGCAAACATTCGAAGAGGAGCTGGGCAAACGGGGCATCAAGAGCGAAATGCCTGCGGAGTGTTACAGCAATCCGGACTACGAGTGGTCCAAGGCGATGGGCAAGCAATAAACCACTGACGGCGAAAATTTCTCAGAAGTTGTTTGTGGAATCCCCGCTCTCTGGCGGGGATTCCTGTTTATAAAGGACGTAAAAATGGCGGACAGAGGCAAACTCATGCACGATGATATCTACGACCACGACCATCCCGATAACTTTATCATAGGGGAAGACGAAATCGTCACCGACATCGAGGGGCTCGAAATGTTCTCGCTCAAGAGCGTGGGCATCGACATCGGCTCTTCGACCTCGCATTTGATTTTTTCGCTGATCACTTTACGGCGCGAAGGCGCGTCGCTGTCGGGCAAGTTTAGAGTCGCCAACCGCGAAGTGCTGTATCGCTCGCCGATCATGCTCACGCCCTATCTCTCGGCGACCAAAATCGATACCGACCAGGTCAATGCGTTTATTCAAAGCGCGTACAAAGAGGCGGGGCTCACCCCCGAGGACATCGACACGGGCGCGGTGATCATTACCGGCGAGGCGTTAAAAAAAGAAAACGCCCAGCCGATCGTCGAAAACTTCGCCAAATACTCCGGCAAGTTTATCTGTGCGGCGGCCGGCCACAACCACGAAGCTCTGCTCGCGGCGTACGGCTGCGGCGCGGTCGATCTATCGAAAGCCGAACACAAGACGGTGCTCAACGTTGACATGGGCGGCGGCACGACCAAGTTTTCTCTGGTGGAAGACGGCGTGGTGAGCCAAACGGCTTCGATCAACGTCGGCGCGCGGCTGATCGCCTTTGACGAGGACGACAAAATCACCCGCATCGAATACGCGGGGCGAAAGATGATGAAAGAGATCGGCCATAAAGTGGCATTAGACCAGCAGATCACCGAGAAGATGAAAGAAGATTTCGGTGGATACATGGCGAAAATTCTCTTTGAGATCATCGAAGAAGGACCGATCTCGTCAATGGCACGCTCGCTCATGGTCACGCCGCCGTTCGTCAACTACAAAGGGTTTAAGCAGGTGCAACTCATCGTCTTTTCGGGCGGGGTCTCCGAGCATGTTTACAATCGCGACCCGAAGGCCTACGGCGACATAGGCCCGGTGCTCGGCAGGAACATGCGCGAGTATCTAAAAAATTTGCCAAAGGATGTTCTGCGCGAGCCCATCGAAGGCATCCGCGCCACCGTCATCGGCGCCGGCGAATATACGATTCAGGCGAGCGGCAACACCAGTTATGTTTCCAACGAAAAGGCTCTGCCGGTTCACGGCCTGAAAGTCATTCAAGCGCTCATTCGCGAGGGCGAGCCGGTGAGCGAGGCGCTAAAGCAGTCCTTGCGCAAATTCGACTTGCCATGCTTTACCTCCGGCTTGGCGCTGTCGTTGACCGTGAGCGGCGTGCCGGATTACCACTCGGTCCGGCGCATTGCCGACGGCATATCCGAAATTCTCAGAGAGGCCGATGATCCGAAGTGCCCGCTCTATCTGACCCTCGACCTCGACATCGCCAAATCTCTGGGCGGCATGCTCCGGGATGAATTCAAGGTTACGCGCGATATTATTGCCGTCGATGGCATCGAAGTCGGCGATTTGGACTACATCGATATCGGCGAGTGCCTCGGTATCACCGAAGTCATTCCGGTGACGGTCAAGTCGCTGATGTTTCCGAAGACCCAGAGCGCCTGATTTGGCTACACGAAGTTCAACCGGCATTGAGCCCTTGGTTTTGCCGGCCGAGCGAATACGCTCGCTCGAAAGCGACTGCAGACGCGGGCGGGGGTAAGCATAAGCTTCCAACCCCGCCGCATCAATTTTCATACGAGGGCCGCAACCGGGCGGCCCTTGTGTTGTCAAAGACGCTCGTGGCTGAATACTACGCTTTCCAAACCGCGCTGTTTTTTTCCATAGCTCATATATTTGTTCGGCGCGGCTTGGTGCACTCCAATGCTGTCACCGGCTCGTTTATTTCTTTGGGAACCAGCGCAGTGGTTTTTTGGCTGCTGCTGATCGCTTTGATTCCTCTTTCGGCGTTGCGCACGCCAGCCGTCGGATATTTCATCGCCGGGGGCGTTTTTGCCCCGGCGATCGGTCAAACGCTCGGCTATATTGGCATGGAACGGATCGGCGTTGCGCGCTCGTCGCCGATCGTCAATACCTCGCCGATTTTTTCTTCTATTCTGGCAGTCGTATTTTTGGGTGAAGTGTGGGTGCTGCAAAACATCATCGGCACTTGCCTGGTGATTCTCGGCGTCGTCGTGCTGTCTTCCCGTAACGCCGCGGAAGGCGCATGGCGAACGAAAGACGTGATTTACCCGGTGCTCGCGGCCGTGGCGTTCGGCATCTCGACGACCTTAAGAAAAACCGGTTTGACGGCGGTACCCGAGCCACTACTCGGCGCCGCGGTCACCCTGGGAACGGCTTTCGTGGTCTTGCTCATGATCATTCAGCTCCGGGGTGGTCGGCGGGCGCTGAAAATTAATCGGAATAGCAGCGGCTGGTTGTTCGGCGCCGCGCTGATGAATACCGGCGCGATCTTGTCCTTCTTCTCCGCGCTCAACGTCGGTCAAGTCGTGCGCGTGGAACCGCTGGTTGCGTGCAATCCCGTGCTGACGATTCTTGGGACCGGAATTTTTCTGCGCCAGATCGAACGACTTTCTGGCCGAATCGTTTTGGGCGCGCTGGTCACGGTGGCGGGCACGGTGCTCGTGGTGACCGCAAATTAAAGGCGTTTTATGGACATCTATTTCTCATTTCTGGCGGCGCTGTGTTTTTCCATCGCGCATATTCTCATCCGGCGCGGCTTGGTTGGCTCCAACGCCATGACTGGCTCGTTCATTTCGTTGTCGATGAGCGCGGGGGTTCTGTGGTTGTTATTCCCGTTCTTCGCGCCGCTTTCGGCATTATGGACGCCGGTGTCGCTCGTTTTCATCATCGCCGGTATATTCGCTCCCGGCATCGGGCGGACTTTGAGCTATGTCGGTATCGAGAAGATCGGCGTGGCCCGTTCGGTGCCGATCGCCAACTCCTCACCGATCTTCGCCTCCGTTTTCGCGGTAATCTTTCTTGCCGAAGCCTGGGTGCCGCAGAATATTGTCGGGACATTGTTGGTCATCAGCGGTGTCATTGTTCTCTCGATGGCGAAGCCCGCTCGGGGGGAGTGGCGCAAGTTCGATGTCGTTTATCCCCTTGCCGGCGCCATGGCCTTCGGCGCGTCAGCGATCTTGCGCAAAGCCGGCTTGGGTTACATCGATATTCCGGTGATGGCCGCGGCAGTGACTGCCGGTTCGGCGGCGATCTTTTCTTTGGCATTGCTTCAATTTCGTGGCGGCAAAGAGGCTTTTAAACTTACGCGCCGGAGCGCGGCGTGGCTGTTTACCGCGGGCCTTGTCAACACCGCGGCGATGCTGTCGGTATTTTACGCTCTAAGCTATGGCAAAGTCGTCATCGTCGAACCTCTGGTCAGCTCTAATCCGGTGCTCACGCTGCTCTTGACGGCAATTTTTCTGCGCGACCTGGAGGCAATCAACACGCGCGTCATCATCGGCGCCCTGTTAACCGTGACGGGAACGATCCTGGTGGTGACCGCAAGATAGTCGATAGAGCACGATTTGTTTCCGCTTCGGGGGATGATATGAATTCCTCCATTGAAGTACTGAAGGAGCAACGGTAATGTCCAAGGCGATGCAAGCCGAACGCAAAATGTGGAGTAAGTTTTACACTTACGACGAGTGGATGACGGCTCAGGGAATTCCCATCTACCGCGGCTATTACATCGAAGATTTGCGGACTTTAGATCTCGGCTGGTGGAGCGCGCGGGAATGCAATTCCGCGTTCATCCAGCTGGTCGGTCAAGAAGGCGTCACTTCGGCGCGAGTGACGGAGATTCCCCCCGGCAAAACTCTGCCGCCGCTCAAGTTTGCCCTCGACGAGATCGTTTACGTAGTCGAAGGCCGCGGGCTCACGACCATTTGGGCCGGCGAGAAGCGGCCGAAGAAAACCTTCGAGTGGCAAAAGCACAGCATGTTCCTGGTGCCGCATAACTACACGCACCAGTTCACCAACATGCAAGGCGACAAGCCGGCGCGCTTGCTCCACTACAACTACATGCCGCTGACGTTATCCGGCGTGCGCGACGTGAATTTTATCTTCGGCAATGCTTACGAAGGCGCCGATATCCAGAACGAGATGGATTTCTACTCCGAGGCCAAGATGGTTTCGCAGAACAATCTGGATGAATCCTGGGGCCGGCGCGCCTACTGGTACGGTAATTTCTTCCCGGACATGCGGGCCTGGGACAAGCTCGATAGCAATGCCCGGCGCGGCGCCGGCGGGAGGAGCGTTTACATTCAGTTTCCCGATTCCGAGATGTCGTGTCACATGTCGGTTTTCGATGCGCGCTTGTATAAGAAAGCCCACCGCCACGGTCCCGGCCGCGTGATCGTCATTCCCGTCGGCGAGGGGTACTCGATCATGTGGGAGGAGGGCAAAGACAAAGTCGTCGTGCCCTGGCATGAGGCGAGTTGCTTTGTGCCGCCCAATAAGTGGTTTCACCAGCACTTCAACGCCGGCGGCGATCCGGCGCGCTATCTCGCGCTGCACCCGCCGATGCAGTTCCACGGCCACGCCGAAAAAGTCGAAGACCGCGCCAAGGATCAGATCGAGTACGTCAACGAAGATAATTGGGTGCGCGAGAAGTTCGAAGGCGAGCTGGCGAAAAAAGGCTTGACGTCATTGATGCCGCCCGAAGCTTACACCGATCCGAGCTTCGAGTGGAACTGGTCGCCGTTTCTGAAGGGGGCTAAGTAAGGGCAGTAGCGCAAAAAGGCCTATCGCAACTGGACCTCGCCGCAAAACTTCAGCAATCGCGCGTCGCCAAAATGGAAGCGGGCCACCCGTCAGTTTCCTTGGACCTTTTGATCCGCTCGCTCATCGCTCTTGGAGCAACGGAGCGCGAGCTATCACAGATCATTACAACTCCGCGTGCCGCCTGAGCCGCCGGTTGAACGATGAACGATGTCGTGCCTCGGTTCCTCCTTTGCTGTTCTCCGGCGTCAGGGGATTGTGATATGATTAACTCATGGATTATCAGAAAATTATAACTATTGAGCCAGATAAACGGAGTGGTAAGCCTTGCATCCGCGGTACGAGGATGACGGTTACCGACGTCTTGGAATATCTGGCGGGCGGCATGACTCAAGAACAGTTGCTCGCGGAGTTCCCGGATCTTACCACGGAGGATATTCGGGCGCGCCTGCCGTTTGCTGCCGACAGGGAACGTAAGCTGGCGACTCTCCCAGGATGAAGCTTGTTTTCGACCAAAATCTGTCGCTACGCTTGCCTCGAATCTTAGGCGACATTTACCCTGAAAGCGTTCATGTGCGGGTGATCAATTTGCGCGATGCGACCGACACACAAATCTGGGAGTATGCCAAAACTCAGGATTTCGTGATCGCCATCGCGACGTCAACGAAACCCGGCGCGAAGTTTTGGGATCGAACTTCCCAACCAGCACGATGGTGCAGGTGGTGGCATTGGCGCGGCCCGAGCTGCTGCGCGGAGGTCAATGCGATCGCGGTTATTTCGTGATGCGACAAAAACTCAAGTAGCTCACTCCGGACTTAACTCGTTGGTGGGCCCCCAAGGTACCACCGCTCGATTTTCAGACCGCATTGGGCGGTGTCGCCGTACGCGGTACAATCCTGTACAAGACCCATTGGGCCCTATCAGCAAGCTTTCGTGCCTCGCCGCCCGTGAGGATGCCGTCGGCCCGCGAAGCTACGATATGGATGTGCTCTTGACCCTCGCTTTCGATGCGATCCCGAACAAGCATGCATCCGGCTTCGCGTATCGCGCGAGCTGTAATACCTACTATGCTGTGTCTTGGGTATAAGGCGAGAAAGTCGTCTATAGTCGTGAGGGATGCGATACCGACTGAGGTTATCTCCTTGCTTGACCTAAAGGCCCCGGAGTTCGGGCGGGGCTCGCCCGTCAGTGGGTTTTTTTAACATGGGCGGGATCGTCAGCTAGAACGCGACGCCAGAGGATCTCATCGTCAGATATAGACGCATCGTCCTGCCAGGGCGCCACGGTTATAGCCCTTGAATCGAGTCAAGCGCTGCGAAACTATGGCGTCAGCCATAAAAGAAGGGCTTGTATCTGAGAAAACATCGGATGAGTTACTGTGTCCTCCTGGATGGGCTCACCATGTTCAACTTTCAAATATCTGATCACGCCACCGGTCAGAAGCTCCAATTCTAATTCCCGCGAGCCTGCTTCCCACTCCAGTAGCACCCCCCCGCCGGAGACCGGATTGATGCGGGGCGTAGTAAGATTTTCGAGGCCGACGTCAACAAGCCCCTTCAGAAGAGTGAGGCCCATGGCAATCGCCGCCTCAGATGGAGGCTGACTGCCGTAGCTGTCCCAGTTTTTCTCTAGGTTACTAAGGGTGAGCAACCGTTGGACTGACGGTAATTGGTGAACACCCCATGGCCAATCGACCACCTCACTCCATTGTCCCTGAACAGCGTCGTTACCCGCTGCGACGGGCCGCTCGACGTGGCCAAAGCTCATCGTAGCCGTGTTTGATGAGCCAATCATAGTTCCTCCTTTCGCTTCCACACTTTGTGCATCTGCGATGTCGTAAAATCAGTGAAGCCGCGCACTATCCATTCTCGCCCGAGATTGAGCCATTCAACAATGTCTGGAAACTCCGATGATTTGGGTTTACCCCTGGCGGTAAGATTTAACTGGAAAACCTGCTTAGCGTCCCGTTTTCTGATTACCGGCTGACCGATAATGTGCAATCGGCCGCGATTCTCGGGCATAACATATCTAATATTAAACGTGATCGTTTCTGGCTGCTTCAAGAAGTGCCCCGAATATGTATCGGACCAGCAGGAGATTACTTTGCTTAGGTCTCCTACGTGGGTGCTATCTTCTTCAGGTTCTATATGGTTGACGTATGTGACCTCGCATTGATTCACAACGGGCTTGTCATAACCCTTCTCTTTCAGGAAAGAACAGAACTCTAACCACTCTTTTTCAAAGCGTGGACGAATGTCCTCGTCATAGTGCGGATACGGTTCGTCTTTTATGCGGCGCCAATTATGTATGAAGCGATCTTTCTGGATCTGAAGAAGTCTTGTTTCGCTCTCATCGATATACCAGTATCGCGAATCGTCGCCCTGAAAGAGTTGAATACCAACCGCCAGTGCTTGAGGACGGCCAAATTCCTCGGTGACCGCCGGCAGTGGAGCTTGAAGCTCCAGAAATGGAAATCTCGACATGATGCGTTTCCAGTACTCGGTATAAAGGCGGGTCGGAAACTGCTTTGTCGATGAAAACTGGACGCCCAATAATGTCTCGACAACAGGAGGGGCGTCAAAGTCAGGTAGGTCCCGCTTTGGTAGAGGCATCGTCTCGCCGCTCTATTTATGCCTATACCACGTGGTTATACTCTTCAATAGGTCGCTGGGGCTCGTCGAATTGCCACCAAGTATACCCAACGATCCTGCGGGAAGCAATAGTGAATTTCGGGTCGTGTCTGAGTATTAATTTATTCTTCGACGGCATCTTCAAGCGAGCGCTCTGAAAATTCAGTAATTTTATCTACGCGGATTTGGCGTTGCGCCAGTATTGAGCCGGATTTCATTTAGTTTCTTCCCTTTGGCGGCATTGCTAAGCGCATCGATGCAACCATCGGTGACCGGGATCACTACGGTGGATTTCGTGCCAGCCCTGACACATTGTGAATCCAGGGATCTCTACCGGCGGTTTGAGAATCTTGAGCGGATGCATGCGTGCGAGCTCGGCGGCCATGCGTTGCGGCACCGTCGCGATACGCGTGGTGCCGGTGAGCAAACAAGGCACGATCAGAAAAGTCGATGCTTGCACCGCGACCCGGCGCGCGAGACCGTTGTTCTCGCTCTCTGGCAGATCTCGAAATCAATTTGCATCTTTGAAGGACTTCCAACCCTATTTATCTCTCGTTCGATAGTCGACAGCACCGCGCTATACTGGCCGAAAGACCCGGACACGAGAACTCAGCGCTCTTCGCCTTTAAAAAACTGGTTCCGTAACGTGCCGGTGCCGACAAAATGGGACAATAGTCGAAAGTTCCGTTTCTCGTATCGGATGCGACCGGCAATGATGGCCGGATGAATTCCGAGGCGCTGCGCTAGCTCCATGACAGCCAGCGGCGTTGGGTTGTCCTTTACCTTGCTCGTATTCCATATGTCTTCTGGAATGAGCCCATTCTCGGCCCATTCATCCGCTTCGGTTTCTCGCGGATCACGTCGCGCGGCGTGTACGTCACGAAGACTCAGATCATCGACGAATGCTTCGTTTTTCGTGTCGCGCATATGGCGGCCGATATGAGCAAGCTCGTGCAGCAAGCAGAACCAGAAGTTATCGAGCCGATCATAGCGTAAGGTCAGTCCAATCACGGGTGTACCGTCGGCGAGTTGAAGGGCCGCACCGTCGAGGTGGGTACGTGGTAGATGCTCAAGAACCACGAGATGAATACCGTGATTAGCGAGGAATTCTTGAGCGAGTCGGGGACCGTCTTGCGACCAGCTCAATGCTGCCACTTTCCGCAGCAAAGCGAGGTCGACCGTGCCGGCTTTAAAGCTGACAGGCAGCTGATGCGCATTCGCCCTCGCTAATACTTCCCAGCACCAAGCTTTGAGAGAGTATGGATCAGTTTTCGCGTTGACACGCGCCTGATCATTCTTCCGGTAGAACGCCGCAGGCAAAACATATTCGCCCCCGGCCCGACTAATCAGATCACGCATAATTTCTTCGGCATGAGAGTCAAGGTTGCGTCGCTTCTCGATCCACCCACGTTTTGACATTTCTGCCAATGGAAACCGGTGCCACTCGGTGCCTTCGAGTGCCGAACGCAGCTCACCGCCCGGTTGCTGTAACAGCACGTCAGCGGGGATACCGAGATTGGCATGTAGCGTCCGCGCCATTTGCATCGTGAGTGGGCGCTTGCCGGACAACACCTCGGATACTTTTGCGCGGCTGCCCATGAACGGGATAAGATCACGCGGTGAAAGGCCGGATTGCTCCATGCGAAACCGGATTGCCCCAAGCGGGCTGGGAAATCCCATGGGGACATGCTTCGCCTCGTAAAGTTCGACAAGGTCAGTAAGCACATCGAGTTCCTCACCCTCAGGAGTACCGGCCTCAGCATCCATAAGATCATTAATACGCGTGAGAGCGGCCTCGTAATCTGCTTCGCTTCGAATTGCTCGAATGCTCATCTCATACCTCCTTGACGTCGATCTCATCGTATTCTTTATGCGTGCCGACGAAACGCACGTATACGACCCGGTGCGGATAATTGATCTTCACAACGAGCCTGTAATCATTTCCTTTGATATTGAACACAACGCGATCCGCTACAAAACTTGCACTTCTATACTTATCTTTTACCTCTGACGGCTTGGTCCAATCTTCCTTTTCGACTTCGCGATACCACGCCAAGAGGGGATCTTCAGCGTCCGGACAGCGCACCCAAAATTCGCGCAGAGTCCTCTTCGCGATGATCCGCATTGGCTAATATAATACGATCCCTAATAGTAGTCAAGTAGTATTTATGAATTAGGGAACATATTATAAACAGCTAATATACCTAGATATTATTAGAAATTTACGAAATCAGTGCCCTGCGATGGCGGGAGCGGTGACCACGAAGAGCACGACGCCGGCAGCGTACGGATCAGTGGGTAATCTCGGGATAAATGACTCGGAAACGCCGACGGAGGGACAGTCTTCGCGGGGCCCACGGTCCACGACATCGGGCCTTGCAATCCGACATTGCTATGTCCGTTGCTCTATTTTCTTGAGTTTTCGGCTCACCGTCGCGTAATGGCTTCCCAAGTGAGCGGCGATCTCTTGCAGATCCCACAGCCGAAACCCACAGCCGGGAAACCCACAGCCGGGTCGGACCAGCGCAAAGTATTGATTCAGCAATAAAAAATTGTATAAATGGCGTCTCTTGGAGGCTTAGCGCGTCATTTTTAGCGTTAAAATAGGCGCTCTAAGGAAAAACCAATGCCGCGAGCCAACCGCCATTTTCTACCCGGACGTACACGTTGCGAGAATCTGGTGAAGCTTACAGGGGTTAATTCGACCCCAAAAATGAGCCTCTAAGGATGAAAAACACGCTCTCCTGGAAGAGAATTAACGAAGTTGCGGTAAGTTAGCCTGGTCCGACCCCACAACCCCCTCCTGTCACTAGATTGGCGACAGTGAGCGTTGTAAGCGGAACTGTCGTCACATAGACCCAGAACATCACGCCGGTATTCGGCCACAACGAGGGAGGGATATCAGCCAATGGAGGCATAACGACGCTCGCTTCGTAAACCCCTGCGCCGAACGCGACACCTAGATTGATCACGAAGAGCCAAAGCATAAGCTGTTTCCACATAAGCCGCTCAGCTCAAAGACAAACGGTCAGAAATATTAATGATCGAACCGGTTCACTTGGTCACTGATGCCTCATAGGACTTAGTGCGGACCTGGCCGAACAGCATGGCTCCTTCATCAATTTTCTTGGGATCCGCAAACCCAGCCTGAGTCATGAGGGCTAGAATTCGCTCCTCGGAATTGTCTTTTAGATGTCGGCTTGAGTGAATCATCCGGGCGAGACGGGAAATACCACCAGACTCCGGCCCGCCGAAATCCAACAAGCAAAAAAGACCATCGGGTCTTAGCACTCGGAGGACTTCTTTTAACGTCTTCTCCCTCTCGTCGCTCGGGATGTGGTGCAACATAAACGATGAAAACACTCGATCAATCGACGCCTCGGGATATGGAAGCCCGAGCGAAGAGCCTTGGTCAAACTGGATGGAGACTGATGCGTGTTTTGCCTTCCGTCTCGCTCGAGCCAGGGCCTTTGGGTCGGGATCGAGGCCGATTACGCGAACTTCCGGATTGAGGCGCTTAATGAGCACAACGAGAGAACCGGTACCACAGCCGATATCGAGAACACATTGACCCGGCTGAATCATTGCCTGGTCAAGAAGAGTTCTCCTAACCTTCTCACCGCCCAGCAGTTTCATTATTGGATCATAGAGGGGAAGTACCCAATCGTGGCCGGCGGCGGGAATATAGCCCTTTTGAATATTTTCCATGGCCTTTAACTCCTTATCTCTGCGGCTAGACGACGTGCCTGGAACAGCGCGGCCAGATGGAGAATGATGAACGATGGCACAAAAAAGGCCGGCACAAGCACCAGGGGCATAAACGACATTGGTGCCGTGGCATCCGCTCCAAGAAGATGGTCTGAAAAGAAGCGGGGCCCGAATCCGCCCATACTGACGGCAAGGACCAGGTCCAGGATCCCGAAGATATTCCAGGCGACGAAAGTCTTGCTCGCGGCGAACGCCGGTCGGTGAAGCAAAGCGAGAATTACCCAAGGCGCGGTCATTCCGATCGCCATATCCCCAAGCCCTGCCGGCCAGGCGAAGTAGCCAGGCAAAATCCCGTAGGTATACAAAGCCAAAAAACTGCGTCCCCCCATTCTCCAGGCCTGAATCCCTGTGAGGAAACGGAGATCAAGGCCAAGCACGAATTGCCGGAATCGCTCGAAAGCCCAAAATGCGCCCAAAAAGGCAGTGACCGGAACCGCTATGGCTACGATTACTGCTAGCGGAGGTGTTTTTGGCGGCGCTACGAACACTTCGGCCGTACCCAATAAAGTGACGACCACGAACCAGACGGTAAGCCCAACCCCAACGTAGAGGCCAGTCCCCGAGACTTCTGTAACTAGGGATTGATCAGCATCGGCGAAAGCAGTGTTTGTCATAAAAGGCTCCTTTCATGTATACGTCACTTGCATTTTGCAAGCTACTAGGCACCATGCCATACTGACTTGCACAATGCAAGTGAGTAGGTGAGATACGGACATGGCAGTAAAAAAATCAACAAAGAGTAGTTTCCCGCGATCGGATTGCCCAATCGCAAACACACTCGACATCGTCGGTGACAAATGGTCGTTGCTAGTCGTTCGGGATTTGCTCCACGGGAAGAGGACTTACGGAGAAGTCCTCGACTCTCCCGAGAAAATACCGAGCAACATTTTGGCCGAGCGACTGAGGCGGTTGGAAGCTGCGGGTCTTGTAAAGCGCTCGGCTTACCAGGAGCACCCGATACGTTACGCTTATACGCTTACCGATCAGGGAGCGGCGCTGGGAAAGATTCTTCTTGCCCTGGTGGAGTGGGGTAAAAGGTACATCCCTGGTACCCGGACTTATAAGGAGTCTGCAGCTGACGCTATGCAGCTGTTGCGACCGGTTCAGAAGCGGACAAAGGTGAAACGTGCCCGATAAGACTCGGCGGCCTCGACGGCGTGTTTCGCTGCCCGATTTCGCGGTGCGGTAACTGCTGGTGGATCGAAGCGAGCAAGGAAGCATCGAGGCTCGCAAATGGTGGTGTAGGGAATTTGTTCGCGTTGGGTTTAACTTCCGTTCACCAACGGATTCGGCTGAGAATTAAACCGCGATGATGAAGTTGACATCACCAGCTCGAAGGAATCGTGGTCCCACCCGCCAAACCCAGTGGGTTGTGGATCGCTGCTGGTGCTACAGACATTCCGGGGCAAAGAGCCGTTCTCGCGGCGTGGCGGACGAAAAGGAACGGGTGATTGTCCCTGCGCCGTGCGTCGGAACTGCTTGGTCGGGCTTTTTGGTTTCGACGCTCCGGCTTCTGACTCCTATATTGCCGTCTCGCAGTTTTTTGGCTCTATCAGAGTAATCCACAGAGAGAGATTTCGCAGGCTGTTGAGAACGGCACGGGAATTTGCCTAACCGTTTCCGTCGCCGATGGGTTCCTCGACTTGCTCCGTCCTATTTCGGTCTCTTCATGAGGACGACTGAGCCGCTTAACCCAACGGCCTCCCATCCGTCTTTTCCCAATTTGTTTAGAATTTCCGCTTGCTTTG
>JBOHVN010000036.1:0-3000 GCA_050735675.1 Binatia bacterium
TCGACCAGTACAGGCTTTCAGCAAAAGTCGCAATAAAGCAGATTCTTCGCTGTGCTCAGAATGACACTGGAGTGGAGTTGTCATCCTGAACGAAGTGAAGGATCTGCTTTCAAATTGAGTCATTACCGCTGTCAAGGTTCATTTGACAGCGCGCGCTCCGCCGCGATATATGGCGGAAGAATAACTCTCTTTTTGTTTACACGTCTAAACTCACCAACCTGATCTTCAAGCCGAGGGAGGATGCGATGAGAAAAAAAACTGGACCGTGGAGCCGAAGAGAGTTTCTCGTTAAATCCATGGCCGCCGGTGCGTTGCTCTCGGTCGCGCCGCTCGCCTATCCAAGAAAGTCTCAGTCACAGGCGCCGTCAAAGAACCGCGTCACCATCGCTCACGGCGTCGGCGTATATTCATTGAATCCCTACGCGGTGACCACCTCGCCGATACAGGGCGCATGGGGATGCATCATGGAAACTCTGATCGATTTCGACTACGACAAGCGCGAATATCGCGGCGTGCTCGCCGAATCCTGGCAGGTTAAGGGTAACCAATTGCATCTAAGATTGCGCCAGGGCATCCGGTTTCACGACGGCACAACTTTCAGCTCTAAAGACGTCGCCGCATCGCTGAAGCGGATGCTCAAGGATAAGGCGAGCCTCGTCGCGCCTGCGCTCCGTAATATAAAGGAGATCGAAACGCCCGATAACTTTGGTGTAGTCTTGACGCTCAAGAGAGCCGACGCGACGGCGCTCGATGATCTCAACAACCGAGTGATCATGAAACAGTCGGTAGCGGAAAAGATGGGCGAAGCGGACAACAATCCGATCGGCACCGGCCCATTCAGATTTGTCAGTTGGGAGCGGTCCGGCCAATTCGTAATGCGGCGCAACGACGGCTACTGGGCACAACCGGCCAAAATCGAGGAGGTTATCTACAAAACGATTAAGGAAGATGCTGCCCGCATCGCGGCGTTGGAAGCAGGTCAAGCCGATCTGATCAGCAATATTCCGCCTCACGAAGTGGCGAGGCTGAAATCCAATCCCCGCCTTCGCCTCCAACAGGTCGAGGGCCTTCGTCCGATCTTTCTAGTTCTGAGCCCGGCTTACAAACCGTTGGATAATCCAAAAGTCCGCCGCGCTATTACGCAGGCCATCGACCGCGACCGTCTTATCAAGCACGTGTTGGAGGGCAACGCTTACCCATTGAAGGGTCTCATCGGTCCTCAAGTTTTCGGCTACGACCCCGGTGCCAAGGCCTACCCCTACGATCCCGAGAAGGCCAAACAGCTTTTGATCGAGGCTGGTTTCGCCAACGGTTTTGAGATCGACTATTACAGCCCGACGGGAAGATATCCGAAAGACCGGGAAGTCGCGCAAGTGATCGTCGAGCACCTTTCCAAAGTCGGCATCAAAGCCGATCTAAAAACACCGGAATGGAGTATCTTCAACACCGAGTATAAAGACGGCAAATATCCTATCTATCTCACCGGCCGCGGCAGCCTGACCGATGCGGACATGCTGTTTCACCAATACTTCAGAACCGGCGTGACCAGACGGACGCTAGGTTACAGCAATCCGAAGCTCGACAAGATCATTGACACCGAGCAGCAAACCTTCGACGTGAAGAAGCGCGAAAAACTTCTTTGGGAAGCTCACCGAATAATTCTTGAGGATGCGCCTGTCGTGCCCCTATGGAGCAGCATGGATATATACGCCCATCGTGCCGACCTCGTTTGGACTGCGCCGCCGGATGAAAGGGTGCAGTTAAAGCAAGCCCATTTACAACCGAAATAATTCGCACATTAGCTTCGTGATTCTGGATCGACGGAAATGCTTCAATCGATCCATCGACAGCGTTACGGCGCCGGTCGCGATCCCAGCCTGTCAATTTCCCGCAGCAAGTTTTCTACCGAGGGTCTATCCGCTGGATCTTGGCTGCGGTGGGCAAAGACAATGGTACCTTCATGATCAAGCAGGAAGTCGCCGCCGGCTTGATAGATGTCTTCCTTGCCGTAATCTTCGCGCGCCATCCCCTCGCGGGTCAGCTTGAAATAAAGTTTTAAGGTTGCCGCCGAAAATACTCGAAACCAGGAAAGACGCTTGAGCGCGAACGTTTGGTAGGCGCGCCGTTGTGGATCGGCAAGGATCGTAAACGGCCAGTGGTGTTGCTCCTGGTAATGAACCAGCGTCGCCGGTTCGGCGAATGACACGACGGCGATCGCAACGCCGCGCCGATCGAATTCCGCTTTGGATGAACGCATCTCGCCGAGGTGCGCTTGGCATGGCAGTCAAGCAAGATGCCGAAGAAATATCAGCAGCAGATAATTTTGAAAGCGTGTGGTGAGGTCGACCGGCGCGCCCACCAAATCAAGCAAGGGCAACTGATCGAAAGCAACTTTTTCCATTCAATGGCGATACCAGGCGATAATTTGAGTAAAAAAAAAGGGCGCCCCGACCTAGCGCCCCTTCCGATATTCACCGATTAGTTAGCCGAAAACTACCAGCGATTCCGACCGCCGCCACCGCCACGCCGCTCACCGCCGCGATCGCCAAAGCCGCCGGACCGTCTTTCTTGCGGCCGGGCTTCGTTCACGGTGAGGTTACGCCCGTCGAGATCCGTGCCGTTCAGGGCCTGGATCGCCTTCTGCGCTTCGTCGGAGTTCGTCATTTCGACGAAACCGAAGCCGCGCGAACGGCCGGTAAACTTATCGGTAATCACGCGGGCCGACTCAACCTGCCCGTGGGCCGAAAAGATTTCCTGAAGTTGTGCATCGGTGGTCGCGTACGGCAATCCACCTACATAAATTTTACTACTCATGTTCTCTCCTTATCGAGAAACGTTATGGTCTTTTCCCTGAGAACCTGATTACCGCTGGAAGCAGAACATGGAAAGCAAGACACGCTCTGGTCGGATTGTCCGCGTGGCACCGAATCGCAAGGTAAGACGCCCTAGACCTTCAATTCTACAATTTGTCACTATCAGAAGGCCCCATACTGATGAGTT
>JBOHVN010000037.1:0-3779 GCA_050735675.1 Binatia bacterium
ACAGCTTCATTCTCTACAACAGCTCACCCCGTCAAAGCGCCCATTTCCCAGCCAGGGGGATTACGGGTAAAGATAAGCGCTTGCGGGAGAGGGCGAGGGTGAGGGCTTTTTTTGGCAGGGCCCTCATCCTGACCTTCTACCAGCCGGAGAAGGCACAGAAAGAAAGACCAATTTACGAAAGTGCGGACGTTATCATGACTTCGAATCACACCCCCCCCTGTGGGATCGAACTTCCGCAAGTGTTTTTCGACGGACCGACCGACATGGAGCATATCCGCAATTTTGCTATGCGCGCGGAAAAGCTCGGCTATGACAGCTTGTGGCTGCAGGAAAGGATCATCGGCGATTTTACGATGCTCGAACCGGTGACACTGCTGAGCTACGTGGCGGCGATCACGACCAAATTGAGATTGGGGACTTCAGTGATTCTGCTGCCGTTGCGTAATCCCGTGCAGCTGGCGAAGGCGTATTCTACGCTGGATGTGATGAGCGGCGGGCGCGCGATCATGGGTGTCGGTCTCGGCGGCGGCCACCTCGGCTCGCATGAAGATGTTTTCGGTTACACCCGCGAGGGCCGGGTGACGCGCTTCACGGAAGCGGTGCAAGTCATGAAGCTTCTTTGGACCGAGCCCAAGGCGAGCTTTCAGGGGCGGTACTGGAATTTCAAAGACATATCGATGGAGCCCAAGCCGATCCAGAAGCCGCATTTGCCGATCATCTTCGGCGGCCATCACGAGAACGCGCTGCGCCGCGGAGTCAAGTACGCCGACGGTTGGATGGGCGCCGGCTCATCTTCGTCTGCGTCTTTCATGCGCGAGTCGGCCCGGATTCGCGGATTTTTGGATGAAGCGAAGCGCGATCCGGCGACTTTTCACGTCGCCAAGCGGGTTTATCTTGCCGTCGATAACGATAAGGCGCGCGGCGAGGGACGCATCAAGGAATGGTTCGCCAAACGCTATAAGAACGCCGATCTGGGGCCGAAAGTCTCAATCTGGGGCAGCAGCGCCGAATGCACCGAAAAAATGCAAGAGCTGGTGCGCGCGGGCGCACAGCAGATCGTCTTCAATCCGATGTTCGACGAGATGGAGCATCTGGAGATCTGTGCCAAGGAAATCATGCCGCATTTGTAAGAAAGATGTTAACCACAGAGGGCCCGGCGCGGCAAAGCCGCAACCAGAGAAGAAACAGACATTTCACCACGAAGGGCGCGAAGGACACGAAGGGTTTGAAAGTTCACAAAGCAAGGGTTCGATTTAGGCGGAAGACAGGAAGACAGGCGAAAAAACCCAAAGGAAGCAAAGTAGACGCGGCGCTTGGAGGTCTGCTATGGCGAACGGAAAGCTAAGGCATATCGCGATTTCGGTGCCCGACAAGGAGAAGGCGGCGAAATTTTATGAGGAGACGTTCGGTTTCGAGCGCGTCTCGCAGTCGCGGGTTGCGACGCGGCTGTCGG
Organism: Binatia bacterium; assembly: GCA_050735675.1. Taxonomy (GTDB): domain Bacteria; phylum Desulfobacterota; class Binatia; order UBA9968; family UBA9968; genus DP-20. The sequence continues at coordinate 1,454 of JBOHVN010000037.1, forward strand.
ATGGGGTGATGAACATCACGCTGCTCCAGTTCGAAACCGAGGCGGATGCCGGCGACGAGCGCGGCAAGGATTTCGTCGGGCTCCATCACTTCGGTTTCTGGGTCGACGATATTGAAACGATGAAGCAAACCATTGAAACGAATGGCGGCAAGTATCATCCCGGCCCTACGGCACACCTGCCGGCGAACGCGGAGCACAAGTTTCGCGATCCGAACGGCATCGTATTCGACATCTCGACCCTCGGTTGGGACGGCGCCAAGCGCTGACGGGTCTCTCTCGTCTTTGTGACGGTTCCAGCCGAGAGTTGGCACGGCGCAGAGAAATCGTAAAAAGGAGTTGCAGGCATGTCGGACGTTCATGAGGGTGGATGTCTTTAGGAGCCCGTACCACTAATAGGTCGCTGAAAAAATCTCTCGGAGTCCTTCAAAAGTCTCAAAACGAACGGAGGGGAATTTGGATATGATTGATAATCTTCCGTTCATGCCGAGGTCTTCGAAGTATTCCGAACCTTTTTTCAGCAGCCTGCTAATCTAACTAAGTGGCGGTAGCCGCTAGACAGCTAAAATGAATGAAATGCCAAAGAAGAGTTGGGGGGCAGTCGGCTTGTGCCGTCGGCGGATGGAACCATTGTCTGAAGGCTCGATCTTGGGCAGTGCAGGGAATTGTTTGAATGCATTGATGGGGACAACTGAACAGCGCCGGCAAGTTTCGCACGATGAGCAGATGATTTATTAGCGGAAGATTAAAGAGGAACTTAATGGATTTGGGATTGACCGGCAAAGTGGCGATCGTCAGCGGGTCGAGCGACGGGATCGGCTACGCGGTGGCGCGCTCGCTGGCACGGGAGGGGGCCCGTGTCGTGTTGTGCGCCAGACGCGAGACGTTACTCGCCGAGGCGCGGGAAGCTATTCTGAAAGAGACCGGGGCTGAGGTGTTGGCGGTGCCCTGCGATGTGCAGCGCCTGAGCGACGTGCAAAGTTTGATTAGCCAAACTCTGCAGCGCTTCGGTGTCATTCATATTTTGGTCAATAACGCAGGCAGCGTGCCGAGCATTCAATTCAGCGACATTAACGACGCGCAATGGAATCAAATGTTGGAGGGAAAATTGCTCGGCTATCTGCGCATGTCGCGAGAGGTTGTGCCGTCTATGCGGCAAAATGGCTGGGGGCGGATCATCAATATCGCTGGAACTGCCGGCTGGGAACCTAGCAACATGGCGATGGCGGTCGGTATCAATAACGCCGCCGTGATCAACTGGACGAAATCCATGTCGCTTCAGTACGCGCCGGACGGCATTTTGGTGACAACGATCGCGCCCGGTTCGATCGAGACGCCACGCCAGATTCGCAATCGGCAGCGCGAGGCGGATATCACCGGGAAAAGTCTCGAAGAACTCCGCGCAGCGCGCGTGCGCGATATCCCGCTGCGCCGGCTCGGCCGAGCGGAAGAAGTGGCTAGCGTCGCGGTGTTCCTCGCCTCGGAGTGTTCGAGTTACATGACCGGTACGTGCATAACGGTGGATGGCGGGGTGATGCGAGGAATTTGACTGTTAACCTTATTTATTCTCAGACCGTGCCTTGGCCGCGTGGCGGGTATAGCAGATCGCCAACGGGCCCAGGGTCAGGGGCAGCGCCGAGAGGGTTTTCTGCAGCCCGAATTGCTTTAAGATTCAAAACGCGGCACGAAAACGGAGTTTTCGGCGCCGCGCTCCGGAGCGATATTTGTTTAGACGCGGCTTTGCTGCTGCGCCGCTGCCGCTGCGAGTGCTCCAGCGATTCAACCCGTGGCGGAGATAAGTCGGGTCGAAACCTAACGTTTCGCAAACATTGGTGAACGAAAAGACCCAGTTCTCCGCGTCAGTTGCATTAATCCAGGAATAGGCTTCGTCAAAAGACTTCTTTTCCTGATGGGCGCATCGCCGCGGATCTCTTGACAGGCACGAGACCGCGTCCTCCAGCATCGCCACCATTAGGCGCCGTTCCGGATCCGGCATATGGCCGCTCCTCAGAATGTCATGGAATTGATTGGGCGCCAGCACGTCCGGCTCGAATAGAAGGGCTGGATCTTGGTTGGTCGCAAAGCCTGCCGCCGTTTTCATAGTGCCAAGTTCCTTTCTCGAAGCAAAAAAGTTCCTCGACTGAGCGGCAAGATAAAAACGATTCAACAGTTTGACAAACTCATAATTTCATATTGAACCATAGAAAAACTCGAACTATTATCGCTTCATGGATTGGCTCAATTACCATCACTTGCTCTACTTTTGGACGGTGGCGCGGATCGGCAGCGTCGCCGGCGCCGGCGAAGAACTGCGACTCACCCAGGCGAC
>JBOHVN010000038.1:0-2837 GCA_050735675.1 Binatia bacterium
GTATATTGGTAAGGTAAAGAAGGGAGAACGCCGAACTTTCGTGGCATCATGCTGCCGAACTTCGTACTACTATGGTTGAGAACTTGCGCAGCTTGCGCAAATCTCATGGATTCGAACCCTTTCGAACTCGGATAATCCTCCCGCAAAGGCGCAAAGGCGCCACGTTCGAAATTGTTTTTACCTTTGCGTCTTGGCGCCTTGGCGGGAGATATTCCCAGTTATTTTTTGCGTACTTTGCGTTCCCTGCGATAAATTTCCTTCTGGGTCCTTTTTCCGAGGGCGCGATCAATCGCGCCGCTACCTTGTGACCCTTGTGATCTCTGTGGTTAATTCTTCTTATTCGGTTGCGGCTCTGCCGCACTCGGGCGTTCGTGATAAATATCTTCTGATTTGGTTTCGGCTGTGCCGCGCGTGCCCTTGACGTCGAGAAGCGAGTTTAGTTAGCGGCCGAAGCACGGCGGCTTGCTGACGATATCAAATAAGCCGGCGGCGTGAATCGAAGGACCGGCTACTTCCCGCGGCGAACAAAGCTTACAGGCAAGGGGAATTTAGGTGAAGCTCTTTTTTGTGGACGGGACGAATCGGGCTGATGTTACGGGTCGCGATCGCCATCACGACGGGTTGCTCCATCGCCGGCTCCGGGGTTCTTCACCTGACCCTGTAACGATTGTTTTAAGATTTCTCCTTGCAGTGGCGCTCTGTTGTTAACGACGGCGGCGTTTTCAGCCTCAATAGACAAATTGTCATCATTGATGAAGACCGCTGCCGCGAAAACGGTCGTCCAAAGACCGTCCTTGTTGCCAACTGCGGACTGCGTGATATTGGCTGTGCGGACAATCTTGCCCGACATCTTGAAAATTTGCTCCCGCTCATCCCAGTCGAGCTCGGGATCGAACTCAATCCCCAAGGTGGTCGCAAGCATACTCGCCGCAAGATCTTCCGCATACTCCCCTGCTTTCTCGTCGGTCTCGCCGAACGAATGATGCTCGGAAAGATACCCATGCACGGAAGGGTCGGCGGGAATCGCCACACCGACGGAAGCGGCGATCAGGCGATTCGGCTCGTTGTTACTTTCCCGATCGTAAACCGCAAATACGATCTCCCCCGGTTTCAGAGACTTGAGTCCATCCTCCTTCGAGACGATTTTGCACCCTGGCGGAAAGATGCTCGAGACCAGGACCAAATTACAATGGGCCAAGCCGGCAACCCTAAGCGCCATCTCAAATGAAGCCAGCTTTTCCTTATGAACGCCGACTCCTTTGGTGTAGAAAATTTTCCTTGGAACCATGTTTTTGAGAAGTCTAACACGACGTTGGTAAGCAGCCAAGAAAATTTCATACTTTCTGCTTTAGACGCGGTCCTGATGAAGATGGAATGAAATCTCCGCGCCTGAGACCATGCTCTTTCCAAACATTACAAATACAACAACCCAGAGCGTTTGAAGAGAGAGCAGCACGACAGGTTGTCATGCCATTTCTAGTCACGCATGGAGTTCGGCACTGACGCTGTGGTCCGTCGGAACGAGATGACACACCGTGAAGGCAAACACGATAGAGACCAGGCCCATGGCTTGATAAGCCGACATTTTACCGTCGCCGCGATAGTCGGCGCGCAACGTTTCAGAAAAGATCCGCCAACCTTGAGTCACGACCATCGTGAGAATGAACGCCGCCGCGAAGGAGGCATTAAGAAAAAGCAGTGTGGCAACGAGTCCGGCAATAATGTAGAGAACCGCCGTGATGGCCTGGATGGGCAAAACCCGTTTGCCTTCCAGATTGCTAGCGTAAGAAATCTTCTTCATGTGACCGGAAAAGACGAAGTGCCAGCGGTCAAATACGCGGAGGAGGATCGGACTAAGTTCGTCTAGCGCAACTCCGTAGCAGCAGCCGAAACTGATACACGCCAGGCGTCCCAAGCCTTCGCCAAACGCATACGCGATCATGATCGCTCCGAGAGAAGGAATTATCGGCAACCCTTTGGCTAGTTGGGAGTTAAAGAGTATCCGTACCGCGGGGGCTACGAAGATTCCGACGAAAAACGCTCCGGCGATTGTAAAGGCCAGACCCCGACCCATATGCCCCGGCCCACTTCTTCTTGGCGTGCCGCGACCTGATGGTGCTAGTTTAACGAGACAGAATTTAGAATATTCCCTTTTCACTTGTCGCTCTATGCAGCGACGCACCCGCTGAGCGCGATCGAGCGCAGGACTGGACTCGAATTGGGCAACGCGGTCGAGATCGGCGATGACGTGTGGGTGGGTGGTGGCGCAATTATTTGCCCGGGAGTACGCATCGGTGCGCGGTCGGTGATCGGGGCGGGCAGTGTCGTGACCAAGGACATTGCCGAAGGGGTGTTGGCGGCGGGCAACCCTTGCCGTGTCGTCCGCGAGATCGGTGAGTAGAAAACTGCTCCTTCAAACAATCGGGCACCACGATCTTGGGCAGACAGCCGAAGGATTCAAAGGCACGGACATGGGAGCCGATCCAGTCGGGCAGTTGCTGGGTCAAAGTCGCTTCGGCAAAGGTGTAGTTCGACGCGCCCCACACCGCGACAAAGAGCTGGGTTTTAATCGGCTCGCCGCTTTGAGGATCGATCAGAGTGAGGCCTTCGCCGCAATCGACGAAGAGTTTCTCGCCACCGCGATGGTCCTGGCGCATCGAGTAGTCGAGCTTTTTCTGCCAGCGCCGGTACGGCACACTGAACTGCGTGTACTGATAGCCCTCGGGGTATTGTTCTTTGTACTCCCGCCACAATAGGTCCAGCGTGAGATTGAACTTCTTGTGGGCTTTGAGCTCGTGGTAGATGTAATCAAAGTCCGGCAGCGGCTTGCCGGTCGG
>JBOHVN010000039.1:0-17775 GCA_050735675.1 Binatia bacterium
GGGGCGACCGGCCGGTCGCCCGATTGATGTGCGGGCGCGATTCATCGCCCGCACCTTGTCCTAATTAGCCGTCCGCCCTTCGAGAAACCTCAGGACGAACGGCTAAGTCGTTGGTTTGTGGCCGTTCGTGGATTACGACACAGTGGCGAGGGCACCAGAGAAGCGGTTGCCGGGAGGGTGGCCGTCCGAAGTATGAAGCATATATAGAGATGGGCTTAACAAAGATTTAACATTCTTGTTGCGGGTCTATGCTAGGCAAGCCAGCGAGTCGTTTGCTAAGCTTCTGACGCTTACGGATCTCAGGCGATCAGGATAGGGAAAGGGCAACCATGTCCGGTGGAATGAAAATGTATGGCAAGCACCGACTGCCGGGGCGCTTGTTCATCGTCGAGGGGATCGACGGTTCCGGTAAGAGCACCCAGCTTTCGTTGCTGCAAAAATGGCTCGAAGCCGAGGGCTACGTCGTCTATTTCAGCGAGTGGAACTCTTCGCCCCTGGTGCGCGACGTCACCAAGCGCGGCAAAAAGAAAAAAATGCTCACGCCGATGACCTTCAGCCTGATCCACGCCACCGACTTCGGCGATCGCACCGAACACGATATCATTCCGCCGATGAAAGCCGGCGCGGTGGTGCTGGCCGACCGTTATATCTACACCGCCTTTGCGCGCGACGCGGTGCGCGGCGTGAGTCCCAAATGGGTGCGCGACCTTTATGCCTTTGCGGTCAAGCCGACCGTCGCTTTTTACTTCCGCACGCCGCTCGATGTCGCAATGAAGCGCATCTTGGGCGGGCGCGACGCGATCAAATATTACGAAGCGGGCATGGACCTCGGCCTGAGCGACGACATCGAGGAGAGCTTCAGACTTTTTCAGGGCCGCATCATCGACGAGTATGAAAAGATGGTCGACGAGTTTAACTTGGTGCCGATCGACGCCACGCGATCGATCGAAGAGCAGCAGGCGGAGGTTCGTTGCATCGTTTCCGAGACATTGACGGGCACAAAAAAAACCAGGGTTAGAAGATGGCTGGATTTAGCTTCTTTGGCGAACGGCTCCCGGATATAGATTTAGGCGAGCTGAAGGGCAAGCTGATCGTTCTGGAAGGAACCGATGGCGTCGGCCGATCGACGCATATCGGTTTGCTCAAGCAGTGGCTGGAGAACCACGGCCACGCGGTTCTCGACACCGGCATGACGCGCTCGGCGCTGGCGGGCAAACGGCTCAAACAAGCCAAAGAGGGGCACACGCTCGGCGGCATCACCATGAGTTTGTTTTACGCCACCGATTTCGCCGACCGGCTGGAGAATGCAATCATACCGGCGCTGCGCGCCGGCTTCATCGTGTTGACCGATCGCTACATTTATTCGCTGATGGCGCGCGCCATCGTGCGCGGCGCCGATCCGGAATGGCTGCGGGAGGTTTACGGTTTTGCCTTGAGGCCGGATGCGATTTTCTATCTACGGGTCAACATCGATGATCTGGTCACCCGCGTCCTGCAGAGCACCGGATTCGATTATTGGGAGTCGGGCATGGATATGCACATGGGCGAAGACATGTACGAGAGTTTCGTGCGCTATCAAAAATGGCTGCTCGCCGAGTTCGACAAAATGGTTGAAACCCACGGCTTCGAGATCGTCGATGCCTCGGGCTCGATCGAAGAAGTTTTTGAAAATTTGCGCGAGCGGGTTGACCGCGTGGTCGCGCGCAACGGCTACTGATGCGCGGGCACGAATGGGTGGTGTTTCATTCCGAATGCGCCATGAATCTTACCATCGAGAAAGATTCTTCGCTACCGCTCGGAATGACAGGCCAGCAAGCAATTTGTCATCTCGAACCCTTCCGATGCAGATACTCAGGGTAAACTCCGTGAGAGATCACTACCCACGAATGATGTTCCTTGCACGGTGATCCACTGTCAGTGATCTGTGATCGCCCACCGGTTTAAATCTCTGTGGGTCGATTGCCCGCAGCTCGCCGCGTTAGCTAAATTAGCTATCCGAAGTCGGATTTTGATCGTGTTGTGTCATGCTGGACAACAGACTGTGTGAAAACTCTGTCGGAGCCCTTCGACTTCGCTCAGGGCGAACGGCTAAGCCATTTCTCATGAGCCCGCACCGTTCGTGGTGAGCCCTAGTCGAACCATGAACGGTGTTTTCACACAGTCTGTCGAAGGTGAAGCATCTGCTTTGCGTTTTTCCGATTCATTTGGTTAGGAAAGGAAAAGCAGATCCTTCGTCGCCCGACTCCTCAGAATGACAGACGAGCCATTATCGTTCTGCGATCACGCCTTGAAACACCTCTAGCAGTTCATCGAGGACGTAAGGCTTATTGACGAAGCGCTTGACGCCGGCCAAACCCATCTCGGTCTTGACATCCGACTCTAAAAAACCGCTGGCAATCACGACCTTGACGGCGGCATTCTCCTCTTTCATTCTACTAAAGACCTCTTCACCCGTGGATTTGGGAAGGCGGATATCGAGCAGCACAGCGTCGATGCGCAGCTTGTAACAGCGATAGACTTCGATGGCCTGTTCGCCGTCGGAGGCCACCAGGACCTGGTAACCGTGCCGCGAAAAGAACTTTTCCAGAAGACGAAGCATGAGATGTTCGTCTTCCACGAGCAGGATCGTGCGGTTTTGACCCAGGTTCTGCGCGCGCTCCATAGCCGGTTACCCTTCAGCGGACTCTACTGGCAAGTATACAGAGAAAGTTGTTCCCTGCAACGGTTTACTCTGCAATCGAATAAACCCATTGTGGCCTTTCACGATGCCGTAAACCACCGCGAGACCGAGCCCGGTTCCGTGGCCGATCTTTTGGTGGTGAAGAAGGGCTCGAAGATCAGGTTCTGGATGCTTTCATCCATCCCGGCGCCGAGGAACTCGCTCAGCGCGTGGCTGAATCTGAAAAAGCCAATGTCGAGATCCGGGATTCGCGCCGCGCCGCACTCAACCTGATGGAGGACGCGGTTCAAGCGCGCCGGTTCGCCGAAACTCTTAACCTTGCGCTGCGCAGCGAAATCGCCGACCGTAAACAGGCGCAAGAAGATTTGCGCCAACGCACCGCCCAGTTCGAGACCCTCCTCAACGAGGCGCCTCTGGGCGTTTACCTGATCGACGCGGACTTCCGCATTAGAGGGGTGAATCCCAGCGCGCTTCAATTCTTCGGCAATATTGCTGGTCTGATCGGCCGGCACCTTGACGAGGTGATGCGCATCCTGTGGCCGAAAGCGTACGCGGATCAAATTGTCGAACGATTCCGCCACACGCTCGAAACCGGAGAACCTTACATGGTCCCCGAGTGTATCGAGGAGCGTCGCGACCGCGGCGTGACAGAGTACTATGAGTGGCAGATCAACCGCATCCCGCTTCCGCGTGGCCGCTACGGCGTGGTCTGCTATTTCCGCGACATCTCGGCGCGGGTTTTGGCGGCGCAGAGAATCCGCGCAAGCGAACAACGTTTTCGATCGCTGGTCGCTATCATCACGGATGTCCCGTGGGTGGCGGACGCGCAAGGCGCATTCATCGAGCCGCAGCCGACCTGGGCGAAATACACTGGGCAAAGTTGGGATGAAATGCGCGGCTTCGGCTGGGCCGATGCGCTGCATCCGGACGACCGCGAGAACATTCTGGCAATTTGGCAACGCGCCTGCGAATCCCGGACGCTCTACGAGGCAAATTGGGCGGCTTCGCCACGCCGCCAGCGGCGAATACCGTTACTTCGAAGCCCGGGCCACGCCGCTTTTAAACGCGGACGGCACCGTGCGGCAGTGGGTCGGGACATGCACCGATGTTGACGAGCGCAGGCGAGGCAAGGAGCGGCTGGAAAACACGGTGGCTGAACGAACCAAGGCACTGCAGCAGGCCAATGCGGCGCTTTTGCGCGACATGGAAGAGCGAAAGAAACTCGAAGTAGAACTTCTACAGGCTCAGAAGATGGAAAGCATCGGCACGCTAGCGGGCGGCATCGCGCATGACTTCAACAATGTCCTCAACATCATTCAGGGATATACTTCGGTCTTCAGCAAGTACGCCGGCGAAAAAAACGAGATGGCCGAAAGCCTGGAGGCGATCAACGAAGCGGTTCAGCGAGGCGCGGGGGTGGTGCGGCAGCTTTTGACTTTGGCGCGAAAGACCGAAGCCCGTTTGGAGCCAACCAATGTCAACGGACTTATCGCCGGACTGACAAAGTTGCTGAGCGAAACCTTTCCCAAAACGATCGAGATGACATTGGATTTGATCGCCGAGCCGCCCTTGCTGATGGCCGACCCGAATCAAATCAACCAGGTTATACTCAACCTGTGCGTCAATGCGCGCGATGCCATGCCGCAAGGCGGAAAGCTCTTGCTGAAAACGGCAGTCGTCTCCGGGGTTGAATTGCCTCAATCCTTCGACGGTGGCCTGCAAGAGCGCTATGTCCGCCTTAGGGTGAGCGACACGGGAACGGGAATGGCCCTTTCGGTCAAACAGCGGATTTTCGAACCTTTTTTTACGACCAAGGAGCCTGGACAGGGAACCGGTCTCGGTCTTTCCGTAGCCTACGGGATTGTTGCCAGCCACGGGGGTTTTCTTGACGTTACGAGCGAGTTGGGCCAGGGGACTACATTCGATATCTACCTGCCGCTTGCGAAAAACAATCTTGAGTCTATCGCTAGCCAACGGCAACCAGATGGGGACGGAAGGCGTCCCGGAGCGGGCGCGACCATTCTCTTTGTCGACGATGAGATAAGACAGCTCCGCCGGATGCAAAACTTTCTTGAGAGCGAAGGGTTGAAAGTTTTAGCGGCAAGCGACGGCGCTGAGGCGGTGGAGGTCCACCTACGGCACAAGAATGACATCGCCGTCGTGGTCCTGGATTTTCGATTACCCAAGCTGAACGGAATCGAAGCCTTTCGGACGATGAGAAACACACAGCCGAACTTAAAGGCGCTCATCGCAACCGGATTTCCAACTCGCGAGGTCGAGGCGCAACTCGCCGGAGGAGAGATGGCCGACATCATCACAAAACCTTACCAGCTCGCGGAAGTTCTGGAAAAAATCTCCGAGCTCCTGGAAGCCGATCGTCCTCGACAATAGGTTGATGTTAAACTACCGGAAGTTCGCCGCATCATTCTCGCGCCACTGTGCCCGCAAATCTCCCCTTCCCCTCTTTGCCAAAAAAGAGGGGTGAAAACGTTCGAAGAAAATTCCCCCTTTGCAAAAAGCGGGATTAAAGGGGGATTTGAAACGAGTTGTGGTGCGGCCGCTTTCGACAGAGTGGCTATCGTCTTAGCTTCCGTATAACCGTAACGCTCGGCCCAAGAAGACCGAACCAGGTTCCTCAACGAATATGAAAGACTGAAAGGTCAACGAATCGACTATGACGACCTTCTGCTCTCAGTACGGGATTCGCTTTTCCGCCGGCCGGCCCGCCCTCGCTTTATGCCTGCCGATCGCTCCAACGCTTGCGCAGTTTGGCGGCGCGCGCCGATATCTTTTCGATCGCCGCATCGTTCACCTGTTTTTCCTTTTCCATTTCGGTGAGCAAGGCGCCGCCTATGTCCGGATGGTTTTCTAAGAAGTCCGGGCGCGCGAGGAATTCAGCGGCGAATTGAATGAGCACGGAGCGGTCATGCCAGTCGCCCAACGCCGCCTGAATTTCTTTGAGATCTTTGACCGTGGGCTTGATCGAACCGCTGCCGCTGTCAGCCAGCAGCTCGGCGCGGTAGCGCAGGCGTTTGGTCGCGATGCGCAGAGCGTGCAGGTTCTCCACGTTCCGGCTTTCTTGGGCCAGCGCGTAGGCCTCGTCCCATTGCGCCAGTGCACGAGCGACCGCGGCTGCCATTTTCGCCGTCGGATCGGCGTCGAGATCGGCGTGAGCGATCAGTTTGCGAGCACGTTCGATGAACGTCACGAAATCGTACTTGGCGACATCTTTGCGCGCGTTCGCTAGCAGCGGCTGGCGCATCTCCTGCAAGTGCGTTCTAAGGGCCTCCCAACCGTCGCGTAGAGCCGGCGACTTGGCTGCGCGAAACCGCTGCTCGACAAGCTCGATATTGACGTCGACATTGCGGCTCGGGCCGAGCGCCCGGCGCACCCGGCGCAGGGTGCGGATAACTTTACGGCCTGCCGGTGTTTTGATTTGGGGAAGGATGATGCGGAAGGTTTGTTGCAGCCGCCGGCTGCGGACGCGGAGATCGTGGATCGTGTCGGGGTCATCGTTGACGAGAAACTTCGGCACGAAGGTGACGAAGCGCTCGAGCCTCTTGCGGGTCAGCTTGAGCAGCTTTTTTTGGGCTGCGGCGGCGAGCGCGGATTCGGTCGAGCCAGCTGCCATCGTTGCGTAACTATTTGGCCGGCTGGCCGCCGAGCAAGCGCATCTGCTTGGATGTCAGGAACCAGTGAAGCTTGCCCCGGAGTGGCGGGGATAGCGTATCGATCTCGACGCGGCAGAGCGCGCCTTTTTTGAATTCGAACGTCAGGCTATTGGCCGGCTGGCCGCCGAGAAGAACTGCCAAAGCGTTGCTCAGCAGCGGCTCGTGACCGACAAGCAAGAGATGCTCGTGGTTTTGAAAGCGGGTTAAACCGAACAGCAGTTGATCGACGGTGCTCTCCGGCGCCAGGCTGGAGATTTCTTTCACGAGCGCTTCAGCATCGAGCTCGCCGGCAACGATATCCGCGGTCTGGCGCGCCCGGAGGACCGGGCTCGTCAGTATCACGTCGAACGGGATACTGAGCCGGCGCATGCCCCTGGCAGCCTTGCGGGTGCGCTTGATGCCCTTACGGGTGAGCGGGCGATCGCCGTCATGCACGACGGAAGGATCATCCGCCGGCACGGCAATCCCGTGCCGCATGAGATAGAGGTTCATGGGCCATGCCGCTGTTCGGTATCTATATATTACGAATTGGGAATATTGCGCCAGTAGTCGAGGAATAAGGCAAAGACGCGCTTGTCGATCTCGTCGCGACGGTCGCGGACGGATGACACCGCCGACTCGGCCGCAGTCTCGGAGCGTGGCTCGGGCGCGATGGGCCATCGTTCGATCTTCGCGCGGCGAGGAAGATCGCGTAACTGCTTATGGGCGTCGCCGAAACTAACCACTAAGTCGATCTCTTGGATGGGAACGTCGGCCAATCCTTTGCTACGGTGCCCGCTCATGCTGATGCCCAGCTCTTGCATCGCTTCTACGACGTAACTCGGAATGGCGCTCGGCTTGACGCCGGCGCTAAAGATTCGGGTCCGCGGCGGCGCCAGGTGATTGGCCGTGGCTTCGGCCATTTGGCTCAGGCAGGCGTTGTCTTCGCACAGGAATAAAATGTTTCGTTCCAGAATTCGTCGCCGCATGGAATTTCCCCCTCTATTCACGATCGATTGGTTTTGGCTTTTTGCATGACTAATTCGATATTGAAGACTTCTTGCACGAGCCTGCCTTTTTTGGCCGCCCATTCAAGTTCATCTTTGATATTGGCCAGCGAAGCGATTGATATTGTTAAGGTTCTGGATTTATTAAGAGCGCAACTTACCGACTCGACACGGGCTTCGCGACGGAAATCCAGCGCATCGGCGACGCGCACGAGCGAGCTGAGTTTGCGCACCACGTCTTGGTCGACGGGTGATAGCTGGCTGAAGCCGAGGTGTTTTTGGCTCGGGTGCGCTTTGCGGTGATAGCGCGCTATGTTGGCGACCAGTTCCAGGTCGAGCTTACCGAACGATTTCATGCCCGAGCTTTTGATTAGATAATAAGAGTGTTTGTGATGTTTGCGGTCGGCGATGAACAAACCGATATCATGCAGCATCGCTGCCGCGTGCAATATGCTGGTATATTTTTCCTTCAATTTGTGCAGCGGCTGTAACTGGTAAAACAGATTGACCGCGAGCTGGCTGACTTGCTGGGAATGGCCGGCGTCATAGGAATATTTCTGACACACTTGCTCGAGTGATTCGGCCCGATCCGCGTCCGGGTGCCATGCCCCGGACTTGGGGTAGGAGCGCTGCAAGAGGTCGACCATTAAGCCGTCGCGCAAGCCGCGCCGCGAGACGAAGATATAGTCGAGGTCGATCGCCGACATGACTTCATACAGGACGATCCCGCCGGCGATGATGATGTCCGCGCGTTTGGGATCGCCGCTGATCATCTCGGCGCGCTCGGCCGCCGGCCGCGCGATCAGAAGGTCGAGCAATGTTTTTAGGCGCTGGCGGCGCAAGACAATCAGAGAAGATTCCTTGGTTTCGCGGCCAAATCGAGTATCGGTCTCGGCCAGGGCCGTGACGGTGCCGCCGCTGCCGAAGGCCATGGTGAACTTTTCCTTTTGAATGCGCCGCGCGACGGTTTTAAGTTGATCTCTAATATTTTCCCTTAGGTTCTTGATCTCTTTATAGCGTGGAGGATCGATCTCCAGGAATCTTTCTGTCATCCGGACGGCGCCGAGCGGCAGGCTGAAAAGGCAGAAAGTATTGGCTGGGTCGGCAACCGCGAGCTCGACGCTGCCGCCGCCGATGTCGAGAAAAAGACCGAGCGGCAAATGGAAACGCAGGCCGCTCATGATACCGAGACTGATCAAGCGCGCTTCGTCCTGCTCGGACAAAACCTCCAGCGGCACACCGGCGGCTTTGGCGCGGTTAATAAATTTCCGCCGATCGGATGCTTCGCGCAAGGCGCTGGTGCCGGCGGCGCGAATCGCTTTGACGTGGTAGCGGTCGGCGGCGCTCTTGAACTCTTTCAGGACGCGCAACGCCGCCTCTGCGGCCTCGGGGTCGAGTTTTCCGGTTTGGAAGACTTCCCGGCCGAGGCGGACCGGCTGGCGGTCCTGAGCGACGATACGATAGTGTTTGGGATGATCGACGGCGGCGATTTGCCAGCGCATGGCATTGCTGCCGACATCGATAACTGCAAAGTGGTCAGCCATGCCAGCATTTCCTATCACAAACGGCAAAGCCGTGGCAGGTTAATCGTTACAAGTATATTAAATTTTCGTGAAATCGAGCTTAAGCCTCGACCCATTATTGATCATTTCATGCGCGAGTCGATCGAAATCGTTACTGTTTGGCGCGCCGAGTTTCGACAAACGACTAATCTTTTGGCGGCGTCATGTGTTTCACTGGATCGCCGCGCTCTCCAGAAGTCGCGAGCCAGACTGTTTTTCATCTGTCGAACGCGGGGAGTTTGGCCTTTCCTGCCCGCGCAGGCTCTCGAGCATTTTTCGCTCCATCGGCGAGTAGACGATCGCCAGTGTGCGCACGGCGCCGAGCACGAGCGCTAGGAGGGCAAGAGCACTAATTTGCAGCGGCGAACTTTGGTGTTGATATAATCCGATCATGACCTCGCGCAGAATAAACACCAGCGTCGCGTCGACGATAAACGTGAGCTTGAGGCGGTGCTCGCGAAAATACTCGACGAGACTTTTGAACAGCTCAAGGATGATGAAAAACGTCAGCAGGTGGGTGATGATGAAACCGAAAGCATCGGTGAGTTTGCTCACGGCCATGACTCGCCAAACCTCCCAAAACAGTTTGATCAAGCCCATGGCTAGGACAAGCACGACAAAGAAGATCAGCAACTTGAAGATCAGATCGATGCCGTGGTTGAAGCAAACCACGGCATCGAATCGACGCCATTGACTTCTCAAGCCCGCGTGTCGCATGAGGTGCCTTCCTGGATTGCGTAACTAGAACTGCGCCGATGGCGCGCCGATCGATGGACGGCAAATATTTTCAAGCGCCGGCGGTGCGCTGGCTGCGCCAATCGAAGACGACCGGCGCAAACTTGCCGCGCCGCTGAGTCGAGGTCGGCGGCGTTGTAATCGACAAGACCGGACAGGGGCTCATCCGGGTGACGCGGTCCGTCACCGAACCTTTGAGCCAACGCCGGAAACCGCGATGCCGGCGCGGCGACATGATGATGAGATCCACATCGTTGCCTTCGGCAACGGCGACGATTTGATGCGGCACCGAGCCGAGCACAACGTGCTTGGTCGCAGTCGCAGTTTTCTTTAGATCCGACAGGCTCGGTTCCAAAAACCGGCTTAAATCGAGGCTTGCTTCCGCCAACACGCGGTCGGCCGGCCAGGATTTGCCGTTGGGCTCGAGGAAGGCGAGATCCTCCGAAAAGTATTCCCAGGCAGTGAATTCATCTGCGACGTGCAGCGCGATCAAGGCGGCACTTTCTTCGCCGGCTAGCCAGCAGCCGTAGGATAAGGCGCGGCGGGAATGTTCCGAGAGATCGGTGGGCACCAGAATGGTGTGCAAATGTTTCATAGGTCCTCCATTCTCGATTGAATGGAGACATTCTAGGAACCCAGTGTTAGGAGAGAATGACGGCGCGGTAATTTATCCGTTAAAGCGCTTGGCTTCCGTCAGGCGGCGTTTTCGGCGAGACACGGAACCGGCCGGTTGTCATGTACGGGAATTAGCAAGTCGCATTTCAGCCGCTGACGCGTCGACTCCAGGCAGAACACCATCTTAAGCCTCGGCGCGTCCATAGCGCCGAAGATTCCCAAGCGCGCGCTCGATCCATCCATGCCGACCCACTCTTCACAGCGGTAACCGACCTCACTGAACAGGTCCTCGATGTGCTTTTCGGCGATCTTCAGTCCCCGCCCAGAAATTCGCAGCTGGACCCAGTAGGACGGTTGAAATCCCACAAAGGCGGTCAGGTCCTTGAGCAAAGAACGGCGCCGCAGGAAAATTTCGACGGCGGCATCGACATCACTGGTTAGCAATGACTCGTACAGAAAGAATTGCAGAAACTTTTTCAGCGCTGAGTCTTTCCACGGCACCTGCATGAGGGCGGGCGACAGCGTCACAAACACCGGCGGTTTCTCGCCGATGCGGTTTTGAGTGACTCTCGTGATTGCCTGTTCGATGACCGAACCGAGATTTACTTTCTCCATAACGTCCTCCTGGTATAGGATTATCGGGATACTAACTTCGGCTAGGTTACGGCGTGATGAACAAACGGATAACGTTGTGTAATGTTGGGCGGAGCGGAGCCCCTCGGAAATGTCGGGCTCCGCTCCTATCATTGATTCGCCAATGTCTTTTTTAATCTCATTGGGTCAATTCCCCGTAGTTTGCTGCGGGTAGTTCATTGCTCATTCTTGTCATTTCATGCTCGTCGCCCCGCGCCCACGGACGGGTCCACGTACAGCGCCAGGAGTTGCCCGCCTTCCACCAACTCCGCGTCCGTGCTTGCTTTGTGCACCTGGACATCGAACAGGAACCAACCCTTGCCAAGAATATCTTCGGC
The DNA here is from genome assembly GCA_050735675.1 of Binatia bacterium. Taxonomy (GTDB): domain Bacteria; phylum Desulfobacterota; class Binatia; order UBA9968; family UBA9968; genus DP-20. The sequence continues at coordinate 11,221 of JBOHVN010000039.1, forward strand.
ATCGATCAGACCGGACGATTCCTCGTCTTGGGTGATGAACGCCGAATTGTTGAGAATGGTCGGGTCAAAGAATTTCGGGTTATGCTCGGCAACCTGGAGAAATTCTCCGGTGTCGATGCTGTATAGCCAGATCTTGGCGATGCGGCCGGAGTTGCCGGGGTCCTCGTCCATGAGAATCCGTCCCTGCCGATCGATAGTGACGTTGTCGAGCATGCCGTGGCCTTCGCCGCCGCGCAGCAGGATTTCGATGGTGCCGCCTCTTTCAGGATTTTCGATGTCGTCGAAGCGCAGCCTCCAGAGCCGGCAATTGCTCGACAGGCTGGCCGTGGTGACGAAGTAGAAGTCATTGGCATGCTCCTTCCGCGGATCCCAGGCTCCGTCTTCGACGCGCTGTAACCGGGCGATGCCCGCCTCGATCGAGAGCTGTTCGATCTCGACCGCCGTCATGCCGGAGACATCACCGAGATTGGACAAGCTGAAGCGGCCTTGGCCGATAAAGCCTGTCGCTACCGTTCCCAGTCCGAAGTCGTTGCTTTCCTCCGGGACCACGCTCCCGCTAACGGCAATCTTGACGCCGTAAAAGTTGCCGTTAGTGAGACCGGCCTGGACGATCGGATGGCCGTTCTTCTCTTTGTTGCCGATGTAGACATAGACTTCGCTGGGAACGCTGTTGGTGATCACGCCCGCGGTGCTCAGCGCGCTGTCGTCAAGAAGCATGACGATGGTTTTTTCCTGCGCGTAGGGGCAAGCGACGACGTTTTCGTAGGCCATGCGTCCCAGGCGCGGCAGTTGCCAGGTCTCTCCGGCCTGCGGTCCGGTGGCGATCCACGCCCAGGGCCGTCCTTGATCGACAACCAGGTTGCTCACGACTGTGGTCGATTCTTCGCCATTCAAATAGATGCGCTCCTTGGTGCCTTTGCCCTTCGCGAAGAAGGCAGACTGGTTTGCCAGGTCGCCGGAGCAGAAGCGCTGCCAAACCGTCGTCCCTTGAAGGTAGGCATTGGTGGCCGGGTCCCAAGTGTGGACGTCATTGGCGGAGTGAACGAGATCCGCACCCTTGAGGACCTTGAGACTCTTGCGGTCGATGGTCCATTGCGAAACGAAAGCTCCCTTTGAACCGTGCGCGCGCACGACGCTCGCGCTGCCGCCGAGCTCATGATTCATCAGAAGAGTAAACTGATTGCCGTGACTGTGGAATGCGCCGAGCCCGTCGGGAATGCCTACCAGCCGATAACCGCCGACCGAGTCTCCGACGGTGAGGATCGATCTTAGCTCCACACCCGGCACGCTCGGCACCATGTAGGGCTCGGTGGTTGTGCTCGGACCGAAACCGGTGGCCGCCGCGGACTTGCGCGGCAGGAGTAGGGTGGGGCCGGTGAACAACAGCGGGGTCGCGGCGAGAGCGCCTTTTAAGAATGTCCGGCGGCCGATGGTGCGCGTCATCGCGCCGCCGAGCAAATCCGTTATGTCGCCGTCTTCGCTCGGTGAACGGTCAGTGTGTTTTTTCATGGATACCCTCCTGATAATTTTTTGAAACTGCTGGAACTTCGCAGCCGGACGTTACGACGACGTAAAGCCGGCGCGAAGTTCCGGTGACGGAGCGCGATCCTCTACAGACACATCTCGGGAGGCAATCTCTAAATGGCGATCGAAAATTCCGCGGCATCCAATCGACGGAAGCACGAAGCAGCAGGTCGTCTCTTGACATTCCCATTATTTCGATAATATTAGAAATATGGAAATTAGAGAGGCCGTGAGCGCCCTTGCGGCGCTTGCCCAGGAAACCCGACTCGGAGTCTTTCGTCTGCTGATCGAGGCGGGACCCGAAGGCCTTTCCGTCGGCCGCATCGGCGAAACGTTGAAAGTCCCGGGGGCAACTTTGTCGTTTCATTTAAAAGAGCTTGCACGCGCCGGGCTGGTGTCGTCGCGGCAGGACAGGCAATTCATCTACTATGCGGTTGACTTCGAGCGCATGGCGGCGCTCATGACGTTTCTGACCCAGAACTGCTGCCAGGGGATGCCGCAGAAGTGTTTAACCGTCGTTGAGACGGCGCTAGGACGCTGTTGCCCGCCTCAGTCGAAACCCAGTAAAGCCAAACTAAAAAGGAGTCGATCATGAAACGTTTTCACGTGCACGTATCCGTAGAGGACATAGAGGCCAATGTTCAATTCTACTCAACCCTGTTCGGTGCGCCGCCGACGGTGCTCAAGCCGGATTATGCGAAATGGATGATCGAGGACCCGCGGATCAATTTTGCGATCTCGAAACGAGGGATCAAAACCGGGGTGGATCATCTCGGCGTACAGGTTGAGTCGGAAACGGAATTGACCGAGCTCCGTGATCAAGTAGCCACTGCGGAGATTGTCGTGCTCGACCAACCGAATTCGGAATGCTGCTACGCGCGCTCCGATAAGTATTGGACGACCGATCCGCAAGGAATTGCCTGGGAGACTTTCCATACGCTCGACTCTATTCCGGTTTACGGGAAAACCGAACGCACAGATCAATCAGCTTGCTGCGCCGCCGCTCGCCCTGACGATTCACGATCCGACAAGATAGGCGCCTGCTGCGCGTAGAGGAGGTTTGCCGTGGATAAGGAACTCTTTAATGTCTTGTTCTTGTGCACCGGTAATTCGGCGCGCAGCATCATGGCGGAGGCGATCCTAAGTTCCCTTGGCAAAGATAAGTTTAAAGCATTCAGCGCCGGCAGCCATCCGACCGGTAAAGTGAATCCCTTCGCGCTGGAGCTTCTCGAAAAAAATCAACTTGCGACGCAGGGATTCCGTAGCAAAGACTGGAGCGAATTTTCCCAACCCGGCGCGCCGTTCATGCACTTTGTATTCACGGTATGCGATCAAGCAGCGGCGGAAGCCTGCCCAGTATGGCCAGGACAACCGATGACGGCGCATTGGGGGGTGCACGACCCGGCAGCGGTGCAGGGAACGGAGGAGGAGAGGAGGAAAGCGTTTCTCAAAGCGTACACCGAGCTCTATCGGCGTATCTCTCTGTTTACCTGCCTGCCATTCGAGACGCTCAGTCATCTTGTTCTCAAAGAAAGGCTCGACGAGATCGGCCGTATGCAATGACCGTTGGCAGGCTAGCCGCCGCAAGCGGCAGCGAAGAATGTCGGAACTAGGTTCGATGGAATGGTCGGGCGTGGAGAATTCGGTCAATAGTTTTAGGGTACGCTTAATAGTCTCCGCGCTCCATTAGAGTCGTTACGCGTTGCGGGCCACCTTCACGGAGGGTCGCAAGGAATTGTTTCAGAGGGATGAGATCTTTGGAAAGAGAAAAATGCATGTCGATTTCGGCCCGTCCGAAAACGCGCGTGAACCCGCGCATGCGCAGCGCAAAAACGCGATCAAAAAGTAGTTCCCGGAGGAGCTTGTCCGCGCGCCGGGCGGAAAGCACATACCAATCAACGGTCAGAATCTGCTCCAGAGTTTTGTGAAAAACCGGATGATCGTTCGTAACGAGACTCTGGACTACGGCATCTTCGATGTCTCGCTTCGATTTTCCTTTTGGAGCTTGGTCGATGAGCGCCGCGGTTTCGACGAGAAATGGCGGAATATCGTGTCCGACAGATTCTCCCGTGAGGTTCGGTACGCCGACGATCGCAAAAAAATAGGGAAGCCCCTCCTGGCTTTGTTTTTCCATCGCGCTGGCGATCTTGTAAGTCGCAAGCGCGAAGCAGTCGGCGGGATCGAGCCTGACCATCTCCGATGCGCGACGAAAACGGGAGCCATGGAATTTGATGTTGACGCGATAAATCGGCCGTCCCCGTCCATTGTGCAGCCGGTAGTCGGTATCGGTGCGTCCTTCACGCAGGTCTCGCAGTTCGAACTCTTCCGAATGCATTTCCGATTTGTATATTTGCTCGAAGGCGATCTCTGCGCAGCGGCCGAGAAGAAGTTGCCCCAGCATTTGTCGAGCGCGCTCGCGAGAACGCTCTTCGATCTCATCCAGAGCAAGGCCAAGTACTAAATGCACCGGGTCTGCAACTTGACTCGCCGCCAGGACCGCCGCATGAGTCGTACCTACCGATTTAGCGGCATCGCGGAGGGGAGATCCTGAATCCGTGAGGCTCAGGGCTTGAAGGATGTGGAGAGGCCTCGGCCACGTACCCGAGGGGAAAATCTCATTTAGTGAGTTGATCAGATCATCGCGATTCATCTAACAGGTCGATTCCGAATCGGAGAGCAGATGCTGTGAGGTAATCGTTGTTCAATTCAATCGATAGCCAACGCCGGTTAAGCGATTCCGCTACATATCCCGTGGTATTGCTGCCCGCAAAGGGGTCTAAAATTAAGTCGGTCGGGTCTGTCAACAGCTTCAGAAAAAACTCCGGCAATGCTGGTGGAAACCGAGCCGGGTTGAGCTTTAGGCCTTTCGCCGTGCACGTGCGGAGAAAGTCCGAGTTGCTTTCATTGTTGCCGCGCGAGATGAGATTGGAAGGGATTGCGCCCTTATGGTCCTTGCGAAATTTATCCGTGATGTTGTGGCCGCTCGGTCTCTTCTTCGCGCGATAGCCCTTCTGGATAAGCCGCTCCATGTCCCCGCTATACGGTACCAGGACTGCATGATTGTTAGCTTTGGGCCACTCAGTCGGTGAGAGCCACCAGACGTATTCAACAGAGTCCTTTATGCGTACGCGACGAACGTTCACCCACTCCGCCGGCGCAGGCAATTTAGCAGGATTGTACCAGAAGCACTCCTGCGCGAGATGGAACCCCAACTCTTCACAGAGCGCAATGAGGAGCTTGAAATGGTATAGAGACCGCGTCGGCGAGCCGGAGTTGTAACTTCCGCCAATATTGAGAACAAAACTGCCATCCGGCTTGAGGACTCGCTTGATTTCGGCCGCGAAGGGAAGAAACCATTCCACATATCTCGCCTTATCGACGTTCCCGTATTCTTTTTTGAAATGGAGCGCGTACGGGGGCGATGTGACAACCGCCTGGATCGATCTCGATGGAAGGCTTCGCATGAAACCAAGAGAATCCGAAACATACGCCGCTCCGAGAGAGGTTTGATACAGAGGCGAGTGTTCGGGGCAAAGACCGATTGGATGAGGCTCTGTTGCTCCGAAACCAAACCGTCCCTGGCTCTGCGTGCGGGTGATAATTGGATTTTTGCTCATGAATTATGGAGTCTATAGCACAAACGGCAAAACTTTTGTCAGAAATTTTGCTCTCGCAAAGACATTGACCACCTTCAAAGAGAGAGCCGCGTCCTCAAAGATTTGTGGAAAGTCCTAAGTAAACACAGATGACATAATCCTTGACAAAAAGTCAAGCCTTTTGTTACTCTTCTTGTATGGCCCGCCCCAAACTGCTCTCAAAGGAGCAAGTCGTTGACGCACTGAGCCGCTGGTTTACACGCAACAGCGTTCCTCCCACTATCGAGGAACTTCGCCGGCTTTTGGGTGTGGGGTCTACGAGAACGGTTCTTCGATACCTCGATGATCTCAAGGCAGAAGGCTATATCGAACGTTGGTCCGGCGCGCGGGGCCTTAGAATGCGCAAACGTTCAACGGCAAGAGGCCTTGAAACACGGTTGGTTCCCATCGTTGGCGAGGCCCCGGCGGGACAGTTGATGCCAGCGGAAGAGAACATGCTCGGTCAAGTTCATGTCCCAAAGGACTTCCTAAAACCACCCGGTGCGAATTTTTTCCTCCTTCGTGTCCGCGGGGACTCGATGAATCGCGCCAAGGTCGAAGGAGGCACGATCGAAGACCGCGATCTCGTTCTAGTCCGTCAGCAAGAGCGAGCTGATCAAGGACAAATCATTGTGGCGCTCGTCGACGGAGAAGCGACGATCAAAAAACTGGTCAAAGCACCCGGCTATTACGTCTTGCAGCCGGAATCGACAAACCCAAAGCACCGGCCCGTCGTTATAGCTCAAGATTCTCGCGTCCAAGGAGTCGTATGCCGAGTATTAAAAAAAGGAGGGGAGCTTTTGTATGCGGGGAACCAGTGAGGTGGGTGAGATCGGTTCCGAGCAGGCTATGGCAAGCGGGTGAATTCCATGAGGCGTGTACCTACTGGGTATTTCGCAGCATTCCGGCCGGCTGTTTCGCTCGATTCCGGCCACCCATTTCGGAGCATTCCGGCTCCCCGTATAAGGGTTAAGTCGATGAGTTAAGCGACGCTGGGTAACCCGGCTGCTACAATCCCGCCTTTATCTTGAAGGAGGGGTTGTTGATGGCCAAAGCGAGGTTATCCATGCGTAAGATTAGAGAGGTTCTCCGTTTAAAATGGGACTGCGCTCTAAGCGGACATCAGATCGCGCACAGCTGCCAGATAAGCCGCAGACGGTCGCCGATTATCTTTGCCGTTTCGAGAAAGTGGGACTGGGCTGGCCGCTGCCCGAAACGCTAAGCGATGAGGAGCTAGAGAAAAAGCTGTTCCCGCCCGGGGCCAGTGACCCGACCGGCAAGCCGCTGCCGGACTTTGATTACATCTACCACGAGCTCAAAGCCCACAAGAAGTTCAATCTCACGCTGGACCTATTGTGGCGGGAGTACAAAGAACAATACCCCGAGGGCTATCAGT
>JBOHVN010000040.1:0-5953 GCA_050735675.1 Binatia bacterium
TCTTCGAAACACCGGAGGTGGAGATTCCCACTTGGCGAGCGACCTCGGCGACTGCTACTCCGTAATTCTCCACGAGCCTACGAACTATCTTCGTTCTCACCTCAGGCAACCGCCCCCGACGGCTCCCGCTCCGAAGTTGCGTTAACGACACTCCGCTTTTCTTGCATTCCTCGGCCACCACACGCTCGGCGTAACGATTTCCCTTTCGCGCTCCAGGTTGGCGGACCGCTCGTGTCCCCGCCTCTCTAAGGATGCGCTCCACAGATTCTCCACTCCCCAATATCCGCTCATCAGATAACTCCCGCGTTCCACGGGGTCGGTGTGATCTGACTGCAAACCATTCCCCGCCGATCGTGTCAGTCCACCCCCGACTAGCTCCGGTCGCCGCCCCAGCGCAATCCCCTCCGCAACAAACCGCCGGTACGCCTCCGTCGCCTCAGAAGCTCGCCGCCCAAATTGCGCCAGCACACTGTCACAGTCTTGCCACGAACTCGCTGGCCTCCCGAGGATCGTTCCATGCCCGCAATACGGATATTTCTCCAATTCCTTCAAATCCTTGACCAACCCCACGCTTAACGGATTCAAGTGAATATAGCGCACGAGTTCCGTAAAATAGCTGTCGCCGTCGCAGACAATCGATTTGTACCGGTTCTGAAAGAGATGTCCGTGCCGGCGATGCCGCAGGTTGTAACTCACTGCATATCCTGTCAAAAGTCGTCGCATAAACTTGGCTAATCCCAAAGCCCCGCTACAAACCAACAGATGTGCATGGTTGCTCATCAACGCCCACGCATAGATCGCCGTCCTGGTTTCCTCAGCCAATGCTCCAAGTCGTCGCACAAAATTTCGTCGATCCGTCTCGTCATCGACAATCCGCCGCTTTTCAACGCCTCGAACCATCACGTGGTGCAGGGTCCCTGGACTATCGAGTCTTGCTTGCCTGGGCATCACTTCTCTCCCCGGATTCCCCCTCTGTATTCCAGTTTGTCCAGTTAGTCAACAGCGTCCCTGACTCGCTTGACTCGCTCTCCTGACTCGCCCTCTGACGTGACCGGGAAGAAAATGGCGGTTGGCGCGCGGCATCGCTTGTTTCTTAGAGTACCTATTTTGAGGCCAAAAACGAGGCGCTAAGCCTCCATGCGGCGCTATTTATACAATCTTTTACTGCTGAATCAACATCTTGCGCTGGTCCGACCCAGTGTAGTAGTAGAGGACGTCGCTGTCTAAGTTGATCAACTCCTCAAAATAATTAGAACGGCAAACGGGACTTATTGAAGCGGGAATTCCAGCTAGTCAACAACGTCCCTACTAAAATCCTCTACTAAAATCCTCTAAAATCCTAAAATCCGTCCCCTTCCTGGTAGGCAACAGAAAGACAACTTGTGTGATTGTTGTGTGGCTGTGAAGCGTCTCAGGGATTTCGAGGCGGAAATCAGGAGAAACCTGATTGGATCAGTTCCAAAAATAATTTATCAGATTGCGGGGATGCCGAAACAGTTACTGACGGCAGCAAGAAGGCTCCCGGGAGACGTTCTCATGAGTGGATTAGATTGTTCGAGCAATAGATCTTCCATGGACGTCTGATTTCAATGACGTGAAGCGGCTTGGCCATGACTGCTAAGAAGTTTGAGTTAACGATCATCATCCCCACCAAAAATCGGCGGGTCATCCTTTTGCAGCTTCTGGAAAGCATTGAACAGCTGGCCGCAATTGACCGGATCCTGCCGGAAATTATAGTCGCCGATAATAATTCACAGGACGACACCCATGAGTACCTGACGATGACCGCCAGTTGCTTTCCCACCAGAATCCGTCATGTGAAAGTTCTCCGGCCGGGAAAATCAGCGGCGATTAACGACGCAGTACAAATGTCCACGGGCGATGTCCTGGCGTTTTTGGACGACGACGTTATCGTGGACAAGGCGTGGTTGTCGTCGATCGAGGAGTTTTTTCAAACCGGCCGGTACGACGCGGCACAAGGAACGGTTCGACTTCAATCTCCGGCCGGAGACGATCTTGAAGTCCAGAGATTAAACCAACGCTATCGCACGATTCCAGTCGTAGACTACAAGTTGAGTATCAAGGAACTCCGCTCGTTGAACGGATCTAACTTTTTTGTGCGCCGTGATGCCTTCAATCGCATCGGGGGATTCGACGAGCGTCTGGGCCCGGGCGCTTCGGGAACATCCGAAGATGTGGAGTTTGCCTACCGATTGCGGCGCTGCGGCATCAGCATCGGCCTGGCGCCCAACGCCGTAGTGTACCATCACGTCGACCGGAGCCGATTAAATGACGACTACTTCAAGGAGCGACATTGGCACCAGGGAAAGAGTCGCTTGTTGATGGAGGATCGCGGTCATATCCAAATCGGGTGCGATCTTGTACACGCATATGCGCAGTATGTCTATTATACTCTGAGAAGCAACGAGCGGAAGCGCTATCGCAGCAAGGGCCGAATCTACCATTACCTGGCCATGATGGACACCAAGCTTAAAAAGATACCCACCGCTGGAGGACAGTTAAATCCAGTCGGCAAAGGCCTCGACTGTCAAAACCGAAACGCTAGTCGCTGGTATGGGTTCTTGAGGTGAAAATTCCGATTCAAACGGTAGCAATTAATCACTGCCGCTGCATACCGGAAAGCAGCATCCTGTTCCCGTCGACCGCGCGAGCTGCGCCATGCGAGCAAGTGTCGGACGATCATCGGAGTCCTCCTTAGTGCCGCTAAGACCATCGACGGGTTGCACTCAATGGCAGAGGAGATAGGAGTCAAACAAATGAGCCTTAAGTTGATCGGCAACATACTTTGTTGGTGCTTAATCGTTGGATTTTTGATTTGGTGGTTTCCTTACTTCGCGTAGGTTGCATCGGTTCACGGCCGGTCGGAACCATATACAACTCGCAGGGATTTAGACAAAGTATCGAGATTCCTTTTAAGCCCTTCGCTGAACAGAAACACTGTGTTATCGACGAGCAGCCTTCGCTTGCTCTTCTCGCTGCTAGCAGCAAAACAAGCCCGCTCACGGCCATCGCCAATCGAGTCTCATTGCGAATAGCTGCCTGCACGTGATCCGTCGGGAGAGTGACGAGAATCGCTCCGCCTTTTAGTTCCCCCCCCCTCCTCGCCGATCGGAGCCACGACCTTTAGAAGAGACGCTTCCAAATAGGTTTCGGTTCGCCCTTCGCTCACCAGCCTGCGGAAATTTGCCAGGTCGGTCTCGGTGGGCTCAGCTAGCTTGTTGTCTCGGTGCTTCTCCGCATAATCCACGGTGATCATGCTCTTGTCGAGCACACGGATCGCCATGACGCTTCCCTCAGACACAAGCTGATTGACCAGACGAGTCAGTCCCATGCGCTGCCGCAGTTGTCGAAGCATGGTGGCGTGATAACCTACTTGGACGATGCGCGGCTTATCCACCCCGGCGACCCCGACGTACTTGAAAACCTGCGTATCGATTTCGCGCTGGCGCGCTTCCTGGACGACGATTTTGTTCTTTCCTGTGAGCAGAGACCAGAAGGCGTACGCTTGAGGTTGCTGCTCCCGATACGGACTGAACGTGAAGTCTATTTCCGTGATATTTCTTAAGTAGGCACGCCCCCTCTCATCGGTAATCCAGATTTCGTCCAGCACCGTGTCGTCAGCAATTTGTCTAAGTCGCCGGTTGATCTCCTTCGTGCCGACTCCCGCCGCTTCACCCAGAGCTACCAAATGCGCTGCAATCGTGGCCTCCACGATCATCTGCTCGCCAATCGCTTTCTCGACATCGCTAGTCACCTGAGCGCCGAAAGCCGCGCTGCAAGCCAAGAGCCGGGCGATGACCAAACCCTGAGTTTCGCTTTCAGCGAGCAATGCCCGGCGCGAGATCCAACCCACGACTCCCGCGGTGGCGAAACCGCTACGACGAGCAACAGGGTCACCATCCAAAGCGTTTGTATCTTGATCGTCACAAGTTTCTCCTTCGCCGTTCATTTCTTCCGACACACTCAAAACACATCGCGAATCGAAGAAAAACCAAAATGGTTCCGATTTTTTATCAATGATCGAAATGCATTTGAATCCGACACTGGCCGGCCTGCGAGGCAATGAAAAGGGGCGATGACCGTTGGCTGATCGCCAACGCCATCATCGTCATCAGCATCGACGATGGCAAATAGTGAGGCACCAGGATCAGACATAGCACTCTGTATTAGGCGTGCGGCCAAAGGAGCAATTGTAATTTTACGCGATCCCGTTCCAACCTTACAGCCCACAAGAGCGTGCTGTGTTATCGACGGGCGGCTTTCGCTTGCTCTCCCTCGCTGATATCGTTTCGTTTGCAAAAACATCGACTGCGCCTTAGAGGCTGTCTCCGTGGCGGGATGTCCGAACAGTAAATTGGCACGCATCACTAACTCTCGAATGGTGAACGGCAGCAATTTCTCTCCGCGCGGCGTAAGCGAAATGTTTTCGTATCTGCTAAGATCAAAAAATATTTGCTGGAAGATTCCGATTTAATTGGGCAGCGTGCGAGCCAAACGCGCCGCAAGCCCGTCCCCTGTCTTCAACGGAGTCGCGATGACTACCATGAATATGCCCCGCCGTACCCGGGCCGAGAGCCCGGAATGATCGCTACCCACACTGACAAATCAGGCAAGCGGCGGATTTTTTTCGGCTGGTATATGGTTGCCGCGAGCATCGTGACCAACACGATCTTCTCCGCCGCCTATTTCCAGGGCTTCGGCGTTCTCATCCTCCCGATCGAACGCGCCTTCGGCTGGGACCGCTGGGTTATTTCAGCCGCCATGTCGCTACGCCAGTTGGAGTCCGGCATCGTCAGTCCCGCTGTCGGCTTTCTGCTCGACCGCTTCAGCGCGCGTAAATTGATCTTCTGTAGCGCCGTCATCTCAGGCGCCGGCTTCATCGGCCTCGGCTTCACCACCGGCATCGTCACGTTTTTTCTCTTCTTCGTGATCATTTCCCTGGGAGCATCCGGCGTCAGCCACGCGGTTACTTGGCCCGTGATCATCTCGCGGTGGTTTCGCCGCAACCGCGGCCTGGCCACGGGGCTTGCGGTAACGGGTCCCATCTTCGGCTCGCCCCTCGTCATACTGAACACGCAGATCGAGGAGGCGTACGGCTGGCGCGTCGTCCTGTTCGGCTACGGCGCCTTGATCTTGATCGGTGTCACCTTGCTCAGCTTGCTGGTGCGCGACCGGCCGGAGCCCTACGGTTTGCGCCCTGATGGCGACTCGCCGGAGGAGGGCGCCTCCGCGGAACGCCCTACCGGCGCATCGCGCCGCGCAATGGATGCCGGGCTGACGCTCCGCGCGGTGCTCCGCACCAAGGAGTTCTGGCTATTCACGAGCTACTTGTCGGGTACCTTCGCCGTAAACTCCGCGGTCCAAGTGCACATGATTCCCTACTTCCAGCAAGACATCGGACTTACCGCGGCCTGGGCGGCCGTGGTCATGTCCATGGTCTTCATCCTCAGCGGTATCGGGCGCATCGGCGGCGGCTATCTGCTGGACAGGATGGACTATCGCCTCGTCCTGGCAGTCGTCGCCGCGATGATGGGCTTTGCGCTGTTGTACCTCCAGGTGATGGGCGTCAAAACGGTCTTGGCCACATTGCCCTTCGCGCTGACGTTCGGCGTCAGCTTTGGCTGCCTTGTTCCCATGCGTGGCGCCGTCGGCAGCATCATGTTCGGCACCCGGACGATCGGCGGAATCCTGGGCCTGCTGCAAGGCGGGCCCATTGCGGCGGGAGTCGTCGGCCCCTTGGTCATGGGCTTGATCTTCGACCTGCACGGGAACTACTCCGCCGCCATCTGGGGACTGATCGTTATCAGCGCTTTGATGGTGCCGATGTCTCTGGCCATGGCCTCGCCGGCCGAGTTGGCTAGACGTATGGAGTTGGAGTAGTAATGGAGTGACGGAGTACCGGAGTGATGGGTTTAGAGCAAAACTCCAATAC
>JBOHVN010000041.1:0-37035 GCA_050735675.1 Binatia bacterium
CGGAACTGGACCCGCCCAAGGGAGGATTTGACTTCAGTATCTCGTCGCTGATCCGCCACGCCGCTGCGAAGTTGCCGCGGCGCATGTGCTCGGCCCAAAACACAAAGGCGTCGTTGCGCCGAGACTGGCCAGCTAACCAACCGTCGCCATTCGTATTGATTGCAAAGCCAGCTGGAATCATTAGCTCTCGTTCCCCAGCGCGGCTCTGGCCGCCTCTAGGCGCGCAGTCTCCGCTCGCCACCGTTGGTCCTTGGCGCGCTCGGCCAAAAGCTCGAGTGCGGCCACGGTACCCGCCAAGTGATCGTTAAGATAAGCTGCCAGGTACTGCTGTGACATGTTTCATCAGCTTCCAGCTATGATCTGATGGGCAAAAAACCTGCCGCGATAAAACGTGATAATTGCCCTGTGGCGCCCGAAAACACGAGACCAACCCCGTGAATCTGCGACAGCCGCGAAACTTTCTATCGCAGATTTGGGACGATGCCTGCAATACCTGCTCGCGAATGGGAGTTGTTTCACTGGCATGGCGCTTGCTCATTTTTGCGAGGAGAAGCGGTCTCGATTCACACTAATGCTGAGGAGGTTACTATGAGCATCATTGGATGGATTTTATTCGGCCTGGTTGTCGGCGTGATCGGAAAGTTGCTGATGCCGGGACGCGACCCGGGCGGCTTTATCATCACTATTCTGCTCGGTATCGCCGGCGCATTACTCGGCGGATTCGTCGGCCAGGCGCTGGGCCTTTATGGGCCGGGGGAGCCCGCCGGGTTTATCATGGCGGTGATCGGCTCGATTGTTCTGCTGGTGATTTACCGAATGTTTGTCGGCAGACGCGTTTGATCGTTTCCCGGTTAAGAGATCCGCAAAATAACTCGCGTGGAAATCTAAGCGCGCGAGTTATTTTAATTTACGGTACGGGCGAGCGGAAACTCTGCTACTCCACGTCGCTTTGCCAGTAGGTATCGAGCGTGTAGGCGGCGGCGAGCATTCCGAACAGATAGCCGACGGTTTCAAGGAAGCCAGGGAAACTCTGAATCGCGTGCCACAAAATACCGATGGTCAATAAACCGGAAATCATCGGCATATAGATTAGCAGATCGACAAAATTAGCGCCATCACAATTCAACTGAAGGCGGGCGGGCGCAGCTGGGTGAGCAGCGCCGCCCGTTTGTTTTTGGGTAAATCGTGGCGCTGGATTGCGTCAACGTGAGAAGAACGAAGCGGAGAATCGCGGCGCGTTGGCGATGCGACAGTGTGAGTCTTTGTCCCTGAGGATAGGGGCGACCGGCCGGTCGCCCCTACAGAAATACGGGAACATTTCGAACGTCATTCCCGCACACGCCGGAATAGGCGAATTGGGGATGGACCCTGATAAAAACATTCACGGGTTGACGTTGGTTCATTCGGTTACGATATTTCCGCAGGGGTAGACCTGTCTGCCGCGACCGGAACGGGCGACCACAACGTCAATTCCCATGCACACAGACTACTACCTACCGTTTACGCATCTTCGATGCTTCGGGATCGGGATCGGCGGCGCGGCGTTCGGTCGGCTGTTGCCAGTCGTTCGCCGGATTCGGCTGCGCCGTGATTCTCAACTGGTTGTGCACTTCTTTCACGCCCGAGACCGTTTCGACCATGTTTTCAGTCAAATGTTTCACCGTGCGGCTTTCCACGCGGCCGGTGAGCGTAACGTCGCCGTCGGCCACAGTCACGTCGATCTCCGTGGCGTCGATGCTCGGATGGTCGGTCAAACGCTCGCACACCTCTTCCAAGATTCGATCGTCGGAGCGGCGGTAGCCTTTCGGACCGCGCCCGGCGTAAGGGCCGGAACCGCGATCATCGTCTCGATACCCTTCGCGCCCATGCGATTGGTACGGACGCATTTCGCCGCGCCTGCGGTAGCGCTCCTCATCCTCGCTGCGGCGCAGAAAGGGGTTGCGATGCTCGACCCCGATCCTCGGCTCCCGCTCCCTGTCATATGCGCCGTAGTCGCGGACGCGTTCGAATTCGTTGTCAGGGTCGTAGTAGTCGTGACCGCGCCAGTGACGCCGGTCTGCCGGGCGCGTGGGATCGTCCTCCAATTCCCGCTGCCCGAAGTAATCACGGTCATCGTGACCGCGGTCTCTGCGGTACCGTTCCGATTCACCGTGCTCGCCGCGTTGTCGGTGCTGCTCGAATCGATGTCCTCGTTCCTCGTGCTCATGTGCCATGATTTACCTCCCGTGAAAAAGTCAGTTGGACAAAAGTTTTTGTTAGTTGCGATCTTCCATAGGCGTGTGTGGCGATACGCCCATCCGAGATCCGTTACTTCCAACCACGGCGCACTGTCATTCGATCTGGCCGATCTCGCCGTCGGTGGCTTCAATCGCATAATCCTTCAGATCATTGGCGCTGCGTAACACGGAGAATCGCGCAAATACTCTCTCTAAACGAAGCAAAGCCAATGCCGAGGCGGCGCAAGCGTTCAAAGCGGCCGTCAGCGCGCCACACCGCAGACGCAAGCCAACGCATCGCAGCAGCGCGTGCTGGCGTGGCGTCGGAGTATTCCCCACAAGCTTGGAGTGAATCGGCGGACGGATTGATGCCGGGTTGGAACCAGGGGCGTTCGTCACCGTTAGAAAGGCAGATTTTGCATCACTCTTCGTCCCAAGTTTGCAAAGCGTGCGGCATGCGTCGTTGCGTGTTTGGGACGAAAGAAAACTTAACTCGCGACTAGGTACAGCAGGACATTGGAGGCGCGTCTCAAGTATTGCTGGCATATTTCTTGCCGTTCTCACCGTGCAATCCGTTGACAGTGTAAAAACGGAGAAACTCATGGTTGGCATGAAAGTAGTGCTCGGCATCCTCGCACTCGGCGCGTTCAGCGCCGCGCTGTTCGCGTGCGGCAGTTCCGATGAGCCGGGAACTGCGGCCCAGCCGATCAAGCGACCGATGGGTGTCGGCAACACGACGATGGCGAACTCGGAGTTGGAAAAGGCAGTGAGAGACAATCTGAACAGCAACGAGCAGCTTAGAGCCGCCGATCTCGCTGTCAGCGCCGACGTGACTAAGAATGAAGTCACGTTGTCGGGGACCGTTTCGTCGGAAGAGTTGCGCGCCAAAGCTGTTGAGCTGGCAAAAGGCGCCCATGCCGGCGTCATCGTCACAGATAGGATCAATGTAAAACCGAGCCCGTCCAACCCGGTGCCGCCCTCCGCGTAAGACCGCATTCGCTGAGCCGGTGCAATGCAAAATGACGATTAAGACCGACCATCGTAGTTCTCAACTGGTTTTATCGATGCAGGCGCGCCAAATCGAGCCGAAAACCACGGTGAGCTGAAGGAGAACAATTGTGCCGAGGAAGAAAAGCCTGCGCAGCGCCAGCGCGAAGGAAGAGCGGCAGTATGAACATATTAAAAAAAAGGCCCAGCGCTCGGGCCGCTACGGCAAACGAGCGAAGGAAGTGGCGGCGCGAACGGTGATGAAACAGCGCAGCAAAAAGAAGCGTTCGAAGAAGAAGTAACAAAAACCAGGAGGATAGAATTATGCCCAGTGCAACGCAGTTGATCCGACGCGACCACAAAAAGGTCGAAGGATTGTTCGACAAATTCGAGCAAACCAAGAAGGCCGACGCAAAGAAACGCATCCTCGACCAAGTCATCCAGGAGATCGAGATCCACGCCAAGTTGGAAGAGGAGATTTTTTACCCCGCGGTGAGAAAGCACCTCGGCGAAGAGGACATGCTCGAAGAGGCCAAGCAGGAACACCAGCAAGCGAAGGAAATCATCGGTGATCTGAAAAAGATGCATGGGGAAGACGGGCAGCTGGAAGATAAATTTTCCGAGCTCGTCGAGTGCATCAAACATCACGTCGAAGAAGAAGAAGGCGAGCTGTTGCCAAAAGTCGAAGCGAGCGAGATGGATCTGGCGGAAATGGGTGATGAGATAACGGAGCGCAAGGAGGAGCTCACCGAACAGATGAAGGCCAAAAACTCCAAGTCCAGGCCGGGCCGGAAGCCCGCCAAGTCAGGGGGCCGGCGCAAGTCCGGGCGCGCTGCATAACGGAACTCACGACAAAAGCTGAAGCGCGCGCTCGTTCGAGGGCGTATCGCGTCTCAAATTTGAGTTGCTCCGGCCGGATGTGGTGCCAGTTTCAGGACGGTTCGCCGGTCAATCTGGACGCGGCGCGGAAATACTGAGCAATATCTTTTCTCGCCGATGTATGCCGCCGACGGCATGAGCGTTGCTTTAGGTGGAATTGGATAACATGGACTAACGAAAAAAATAACAAGGAGGATGCAATGAAGAAGAAAGTTTTATCGAGTTTGGTGTTGAGCGGAGCGGTGTTTGTGATGGCGCCGCAGGCCTGGTCGCAGGCGGATAAATCGAGCGGCTCGGGCGCGACCGGCAGCGGCAAAAGCGGCAGCGAGACGCAGATGCAAAAGCCGAGCGATCCGCCGATGGGCGGGCAGCAACGCAGCTCGCCGGGTTCGTCCAGCGACCTGCAGCGCGAGCGTGGTAGCGCTCGGGGCGGGATGCAAGGCCAGAGGACCGCGGGCCAGCAATTGTCCAAAGACAAGGTGAAAGCGATTCAAGAAGCGCTGAAAGACAAAGGCAACGACCCCGGGCAGATTGACGGCATCATGGGACCGAAGACGCAGCAGGCGCTGCGCGCGTTCCAGAAGTCGGAGAACCTGCAAGTCACCGGACGCGTCGATGAGAAAACCGCCAGCGCTCTGGGTGTCGAGGTAGCGGGTGGGAGCGGCTCTTCGTCGACCTCGCCATCGATGGAGTCCAAAGGCAGTGGTAGCAGCCTAGGTTCTGGCAAGTCTCCTTCATCGGGTAGGGAGTCGACGGGTTCGGCGCCGGGATCGTCGTCCGGTAAATCTTCCGAGACGAAAAAACCGAGCGAATCCCCGACCGGTAATAAATAACGCGAGGCCTCTCAAAAACGTGAAACAGATGCGCCGGACGGAGCGGGCGTAACCCCGCTCCGTCCTGTCTTTTTTCGCGTTGTGGTAGGCGTTAGCCACGAGCGGCGTAGCGCCGACGGTGTCGCTAGAGCATATTCGAACGTCCGTCATTCCCGCGCGCACCGATTTTTCTCAAAATTCCAAGACGCGCGCCGTCACCAGCCAGCTCGATTACCCAATTTCGGACGCCCGAGCGTGCCATGGCTCGACTTTCGGCGATCTGCCGCTTGCCAATAAACGCTCCATTGCCGCGATGGTACTCTCATCGACACGGCCGCGGCGTGCCGTCGTAATCGCATGCCAATGCAAAATAGCGCATTCGCATTCCTCCGTCGGGCTCAAGCTATAGCTCGCGTTGAATAATTTGTTATGCTGGTTTTTTATGAGTGCCCAGAAAGCGCAATTTTCGCGCCGGTGCGCGCGGTGAGCCCGATGAAGCATCATCGCCGCCGCTCATGGCGCTCCGGGTATCGCAAGGGCACATGTATTACTATCCTTGAAAAGTTTTCTCAGCTTGGGCAAATTGTTCCAGCCGATAGACCCCGGATTCTGCTGCGCTACATCCGGGCCACGGACCGATCGGTGCGCGCAGATCACCCTACGAAACATTGCGTTCTTTGGGGTAGTTTTCCGATTCCGAATCTTTCTACTTTGTGAACCTCTGTGGTGAATTTTTTCTCTTTGGTTGCGGTTCTCTCTGCCGCGCTGTGGAACCGCCGTCTCAACTACCTTGGCTTTTAAAGCATTTGAACAATTATGGAAGATATCATCCGTCTGACCGACGATTATTACATCGTGACTCCGGCTTCGACCACGGACGAAGTCCGGGTGCTCAAGCAGGGCGAGAGCTTCGGCGTGTTCGATCGCTGTGGCGACATCGAACACGCCGGTCTGGGCGAGCAGGGGATTTATCACGAGGGCACGCGCTTTCTCTCCTTGCTCGCCTTGCGCATCGGCAACCTGCGGCCTTTTCTGCTCAACTCCACCGTCAAAAAAGACAATCTGTTGTTCACGGTCAATTTGACCAATCCCGATGTCTACGTGAACGGCAAAGTGATTTTGCGGCGCGGCGATCTGCACGTGTTTCGCAGCAAGTTCATCTGGCAGGCGACCTGCTTCGAGACCATCGAGCTGGCCAATTACAGTCTGGCGCCGGTGGAATTGTCATTTACGCTGCAGTACGACGCCGATTTCGCCGACCTCTTCGAAGTGCGCGGCCTCAAACGCAAAAAACGCGGCCAGCGCTTGCCGGATCAGATCACAGCGAATCACGTTGTCCTAGCCTACCAGGGGTTGGACGGCATTTTACGGCAAAGCGAAATCGATTTTACACCGGCGCCGGAAAACCTCTCGGCGTCGCGCGCCTATTTTCAACGCGTGTTGAAGCCCGGCAAAGCTGAGCAGTTTGAAATTACCTACGGGTTCAATGTCGATCACAAACAGCCGGGCCGGCGGCCGCTGCCGGCGGCGCTCGAGGCGGCCGAAGAGTCACTCAGTTCTTGTAAGAGCGAGGAATGTCAGCTGCACACTTCGAATCCGGAGTTCAATCGCTGGCTCGAGCGCTCGACCGTGGACTTGCACATGATGATCACGAAGACCGAGCACGGTCTTTATCCCTACGCCGGCGTGCCTTGGTACAGCACGCCGTTCGGCCGCGATGGAATCATCACGGCGCTGTTTTTTTTGTGGATCAATCCGCGCTTCGCGCAAGGCGTGTTGCATTACCTGGCGGCTCATCAAGCGACCGAGATTATTCCTGAAAAAGACGCCACGCCGGGAAAAATACTGCACGAGGTGCGGCGCGGCGAAATGGCGGCGCTCGATGAAATTCCGTTCGCCCGCTATTACGGCAGCACCGACTCCACGCCTTTGTTCGTCATGCTGGCGGGCGCGTATTACGAGCGTACCGGCGATCTGCAATTCATCGAATCGATCTGGCCGCAGATCGTGCTGGCGCTGGAATGGATCGATAAATACGGCGACGTCGACGGCGACGGTTTCGTCGAAACCGCGCGCCAATCATCGCGCGGTCTGGCGCAGCAGGGTTGGAAGGATTCGTGGGACGCGATTTCACACGCCGACGGCTCGCTGCCGGAAGGGCCGGTCGCGCTCTGTGAAGTACAGGGCTACGCTTACGCGGCAAAACAGGCGGGAGTGCGGCTGGCCACCAGCCTGGGCCAAATCAATCGGGCGCGCGCGCTGCTCGAGCAAGCGCGCCGGCTCCGGGAAAAATTCAACGAGGTATTTTGGTGCGATGACCTCTCCACCTATGCCGTGGCGCTCGACGGCGAAAAGCGGCCCTGCCGTGTGGTCGCGTCCAACGCCGGCCACGCTCTGTTCGCCGGCATTGCTCCCGACGAGTACGCCCGCCGGGTCGCCGGCCGGCTCATGAGCGAAGACATGTTTTCAGGATGGGGCGTGCGCACGCTATCCTCTAGAGAGGTGCGCTACAATCCGATGTCGTATCACAACGGCTCGATTTGGCCGCATGATAACGCGATCCTTGCCGCCGGCTTTGCGAACTACGGCCTGAAAAACGAAGTGAATCAAATCTTCAGCGGTCTATCCGATGCCAGCATGTCTTTCGACATGGAGCGCCTGCCGGAACTATTCTGCGGTTTTCGCCGGCGCGAGGGAGAAGGGCCGATTCACTATCCGACGGCTTGCGCGCCGCAGGCGTGGGCGGCCGCGTCGGTTTTCATGCTGCTGCAGGTCTCCTTGGGTCTGTCAATCAGCGCACCGGCCTCGGAGGTGCTGTTTACCGCGCCCTTGCTGCCGCCGTTTCTCGATAAGGTCTTCATCAAAAATCTCAAGGTCGGAAACGCGTCGCTTGATCTGGTACGCGACCGGTCGCTGCACGGCGTTGCCGTGGAGCGGCGCGACGGCGACGCTGCCATCGTCATCCGCTAAGCCCGCGCAAGACGCGGATCACACGCAAACAAGAGTGAGGAGTTCAACCGGCTACGTCTCAGTTCAAACCCCACCTTGGATTCCTTCGGCGGGCTCAGAACAGACTCTCCCCCGCGTCGAGACTATGTCGCAGATGTCATCGTGAGGCGGTAGCCGAAGGATCTGGTCTTCGTCAGTGAGTAAAATGCGAGATGCTTCGCTGCGTAACAACCTATGGGATTTTTCTCATTGGGACACACTCTCGTCGCCGGGGAGGCATACGAGAATGACGCTTACGAGTCGCAGCGTTGGCGCGAATCGACGATTCAATCCTTCAGCAAGCGGTCATAGATTTTAAGATAATCCTCCACCATACGACCGGCGCTGAAGCGCTCTTCGAAGCGGCTGCGGCAAAGAGCGCGATCGAGATGGCGGGCTTCGGCGACCGCTTGCACGGCGTCGCAGAGATTATCGACGATGAAGCCGGTCACGCCTTCTTCAACGATCTCGGGCACGGAGCCGCAGCGATAGGCGATGACGGGTGTGCCGCAAGCCATGGCTTCGATCAACACCAAACCAAAGGGTTCCGGCCAGTCGATGGGAAACAGCAGGGCATAGGCATTGGCCAGCAACTGTTGCTTCTCGGGTTCGCCGACCTCACCGATACACTCGACGATCGGATCGTCAAGCAGAGGTTCGATCGTTTTCTTAAAATACTTGCGATCCGCGGCATCGACTTTGGCGGCGATCTTCAGCCGCATGCCCGACCGCTTGGCGATGTCGATGGCGCGATCCAGACGCTTTTCAATCGAAATCCGGCCGAGAAAGACCAGGTAGTCGCCGCGCTCGCCGCCTAGTTGATAGAGGTCGGCAGGCAGGCCGTGGTGGACGGTTCCCTGCCAGTTGAGCCAAGGTAAGGGCTGGCGTTGCGCACGCGAAATCGACACGACCGGTACGTCGCCGAATTTTCTGTAGAGCGGAATGAGATCAGTCATATTGAGCCGCCCGTGCAGCGTCGTCAAATGGCGCGTGTTCTGCCGGCGGGAAAATGGAAAGTGTAGATAGTCGATGTGAAAATGCAGGATATCGAAATCGCCGGCGCGCGTGAAAACCTCCTCGAGCAAAAGAAAATGATGAGCCAGCGGATCGACGATGCGCTTATCCAAGCGCAGCGAGCGCTCCGAGCACGCCACCAGCTTCGCTTGGGTTACGGAGTCGCCGCTGGCGAACAGTGTGACGTCATGGCCTTGCCGCACCAACTCCTCGGTGAGGTAAGAGACCACCCGTTCCGTGCCGCCGTAAAGCAGCGGCGGCACGCGCTCGTATAAGGGTGCGACCTGGGCGATTCTCATCGTGGGCTCTTGAGACGGTCGTCGATTGGCGGGTTCCGAGAGCGGTTTTTCTTGCGTTAGAGCGTCAGCTTATGAATACAGCTTGGCTGCGCGCAAAGGATCTTCAAGGCGTTTTGCTGCCGTCGCAGTTCGCCATTGGAGAGAACGCGATCGTCGATCTGTGCGAACGGCGGCGCCTTTCAGCCGTGGTTAACTCTCCCGTTAATGCCAGACGACCATCCGGTTAGAACCCGGCCGGACAGGGCGCCGGGTCAGTTGAGCCAACCGCTGCTTGTGGGTTGGGTATTGAGAATAGCTTTGCGATCAATGTTTGCATGACTTGCCTCCGTGAATCACAGCAGCGCCGCCTGGAGCGCGGCGCTAATCAATCCGCTCAATGCAAAATGCCGAAAGGCTGAACGGTACTCCTTCGATTACAAATTAGCTGGCGCATTATGCCTCCGCCTTCTGGCCGCCTTTTTTCCGGCTATAGAAAACGCAAAAGCCGAGCCAATTTGCCGGAGAACATGTGCGCGATGATCGGTCGATGTGATTTACGAGCATGCGCAGTCGCAGCAGCAGCTGAATAGCTCGCTCCGCAATGGCTTCCGAGCAAGCAGCAATGTCTCGCTTGCAGTACAGATTTCGCGCTGGCTGATTTAAAAATGGGAAACGATATTCGCGGCGGCAAGGTTAGGACTAACAGCGTATTAACAAGTCGCCTCGCCGATCGTATTGAGAATTCTGACGAGCCAAACGATTACACGCTGGACCGGCGCCATCGGAGCAAGGGATGCAACGCGCCATTGCTCGGTTCCCGGACGGTTTTCCGTCATTTCCGGTGGCAACGGGAATCCAGGTTCTTGTTTTCTATCTGTCGATGCGGGTTCTAACCAGGCTGACGAGAGGGTCTTAGCTTGATAGACTCATTAAAATTCCAATAGGATGCGCGCCGGTTCTTCGATCATCGATTTGATCTGCTTGAGGAACAGCACGGCCTCGCGGCCGTCGATCAGGCGATGATCGTAGCTCAAAGCGACATACATCATCGGCCGGATCGCGACGGCGCCGTTATGCGCTGCCGGCCGATCTTGAATGGCGTGGAGGCCGAGAATTGCGCTCTGCGGCGGGTTGACGATCGGTGTGGAGAGCAACGAGCCGTAGACGCCGCCGTTGGTGATCGTGAAAGTTCCGCCTTGAAGCTCGTCGGGTTTGAGCCGGTTGTCTTGGGCGCGGCGGGCAAAATCGACGATCGCGCGCTCGATGTCGGCGAAGCTCATCTGGTCGGCATTGCGCAGCACCGGCACTACCAGGCCTTTGCCGCCGCCAACGGCGACGCCGATGTCGTAGTAATTGTGGTAGACGATGTTGTCGCCGTTAATTTCGGCGTTGACTTCGCGGACGGTTTGCAGCGCTGTAACCGCGGCCTTAACGAAAAAAGACATGAAGCCGAGCTTGCTTCCATGGCGCTCGCGGAAAGCTTCGCCCTGGGTCTGGCGCAAGGCGACCACCGTCGACATGTCGATCTCATTAAAAGTCGTCAGCAGCGCGGCGCGATGCTGCGCCGCCAACAGTCGTTCAGCGATGCGCCGGCGCAGCAACGACATCGGCACGACTTCGTCGCGCCGGTCCCGCGCCGGCGGGGCTTTGACAGCAATAGCTTCGTCGGCCGCCGGCGCCGCTTGAGCGTCCGTCGCCCGATCCTCGGGCGGTTCTTCCACCGCTTCGGCGTTCTGGGTTTCCTGGGCCAGCCTTTCTTTTGCGCCAATGATTTCGATAGCGCGCTCGCTCGGTCCCGATTCGGCTTTGGCTGGTTCTTCTTGCACCGGCCTTGACTCGGGCTGCGGAGCCGGGGCGGGCGTGGAATCAGCGCCGCCATCTGCTTTGGCGGATGGCCGGCTCGCGCTACTCGGTTGGGCCGCTCCCTCTTCGTGTAATGGTTTAACTTCAGAGTCCGCGGATTTGGTTTCTTTACTCTTCGGCTGCTCACCATTGGTGGTTTCCAGATGAGCAATCACCTCGCCGATCGCCGCGCTCTCGCCGTTGTGCTTGAGAATATCGACCAGCGTGCCAGACTCCGGCGCGCGCACCTCGACCGTGGCCTTATCGGTCTCGAGGAGCAAGAGGTTTTCGTTTTTGCTCACCGAGTCGCCCTGGTTTTTAAACCACTCGCCGATTTCGACTTCGGTAATCGACTCGCCGACGTTGGGAATTGTCACATCGATGCGCATACGGTCCTCTCCGGCGCGGCGTAGCTAATCTGCACGGCTCCCCGCCTTCATCCCCCGCGTCGCGCCGCGTCGCGGGGGAGGAACGAGGCGGGGGGTGCAGTGTTGCGGCTTTGGCATCAGCCAACCTCGCCGAATGCGGCTGCCAGCAGGGCAGCCTGTTGTTGCTTGTGGCGCGCCATCGAGCCGGTGGCGGGGCTCGCCGAAGCCGGTCTTGCCACCGTGGAAAATGGCAGGCGATCGAAAAGCCGCGTGCCGAAGCGCAGTGACCAGAAGCCTGCCGCTCCCATGTTGATCGGCTCTTCCTGGACCCAGACAGCCGGCGTGTCGTCGGGGTATTGCCTCAACGCGGCGGCGAGAGCATCGGCCGGCAAGGGATAGAGCTGTTCGATGCGGACGAGCGCCACGTCATCGCGCCGCCGTTCGGCGCGATGGCTATTGAGATCGTAGTAAATTTTGCCGCTGCAGAGCAGGACACGCTTGACCGCCGCGCCGTCGCGGCGCTCGCCGATGACGGTTTCAAAGCCGCCTTGGGCAAGCTCGCTGAGCGTCGAAACCGCCTCGCGATGACGCAGCAAGCTTTTCGGTGTCATGATCACCAGCGGTTTGCGCCAGCGGCGCAAAGCCTGGCGCCGCAGGCTATGAAAATATTGCGCGGGAGTGGTTGGATAGATGACCTGGATGTTGTCGCGCGCGCATAATTGCAGAAAACGCTCGAGGCGCGCGCTCGAGTGCTCCGGCCCCATGCCCTCGAAACCGTGCGGCAGCAGCAAGACCAGGCCGCTCACACGCCGCCATTTTTCCTCGGCGCTGATGATGAACTGATCGACGATCACCTGGGCGGCGTTGACGAAATCGCCGAACTGCGCCTCCCACAAGACCAACGCATCCGGATAGTCGAGGCTATAACCATACTCAAAACCGAGCACGCCCGCTTCTGAAAGCGGGCTGTTGTAGATTTCCACCGGCGCTTGCCGCGGCGACAGATGTTGCAGCGGCGCGTATTCCATGCCGTTTTCGATATCGTGTAGCACGGCGTGGCGTTGGCTGAATGTTCCTCGGGCCGTGTCTTGGCCGGACAAGCGCACACGAAATCCTTCGGTCGCCAGGCTGGCGAAAGCCAGCGCCTCGGCGCTGGTCCAATCCAACGCTCTTTTCTCCGCGGCCATTTCGCGGCGTTGCGCGGCGGCGCGGATAATTTTCGGATGGGGATGAAAATCATCTGGAAACTGGGTTTGCGCTGCGAGCAGTTGCACAAGCCGCGGTTTGGCGACGCTCGTGCCGACTGGTTCGGCGTTCGCTTCCAGGCCGCCGCTGTAACCGGACCAAACGCCGCCGAAACTCGGTATCCTGCCGTTGGAACCCTCGGCGCGCGCCAGCGCCAGTTCCTCATCGAGGATGGCGCGGTATTCATCGGCGATGTGTCCGGCGTCGGCTTGCGTGACGGCATGCTCCTGGACCAGGCGCTTGCGATAGATTTCGTGCACCGGCGGGTGGCGGCCGATCGCTTGATAAAGCTTCGGTTGGGTAAAGCTCGGCTCATCGCCTTCGTTATGACCGTGGCGGCGGTAGCCGATCAGGTCGATGAGCGCGTCGCGCTCGAAGCGGCGGCGGAAGTCGAGCGCGACCGCGACGGTTTGCAGCACCGCTTCGGGGTCGTCGGCGTTGACGTGGAAAATCGGTATTGGCAACAGTTTCGCCGCGTCGCTGGCATAGCGGCTCGAGCGGGCTTCGCTCGGGCAAGTAGTAAAACCAATCTGATTATTAACGATCACGTGCAGCGCGCCGCCGGCCGTGTAAGCCGTTAGCCCGCTGAAGTTTAGCGTTTCTTGAACGACGCCTTCGCCGGCAAAGGCGCCATCGCCGTGCATCAGCAGCGCCATGCCGCGCTCGCGCCGGCGGTCGCCGGAGCGGTCCTGCTTGGCGCGCATGCGACCGAGCGCAACCGGCGAGACGAACTCTAAATGGCTCGGGTTAAAGCACAGAGAAAGATGGACCTTGGGTCCGGCGGCGCTGTGAAAGTCACTGCTGTAGCCCAGATGATATTTGACGTCGCCGCCGCCGTCACCGGGCGCCGGGCGATCGATGAACTCGCGGAACACTTCACGATGCTTTTTTCTCATCAGGTTGACCAGCACGTTGAGCCGGCCGCGGTGGGCCATCGCCAGCACGATCTCGCGCAGGCCGTCGCGCGCCGCCGTTTCGACGGCGAAATCGAGTAGCGCGATCAGGCTCTCGCTGCCTTCCAAGGAAAAGCTCTTGGCGCCGACGAATTGGCTGCGGGTAAACTCTTCGAATAACGCCGCCTGCATCAGTCGCGTGAGAATCTTGCGCCGCTGATCGGGACTGAGGGCGAGACGGTTCTGGTTGGTCTCGATCCGCTTCTGCAGCCATGCGCGCGTGGCACGGTCCTCGATGTGCATGTATTCGACTCCGATAGAGGCGCAGTAAGTCTGCCGCAGCCGCTCGATGATTTCGCGCAGCGGCAGCGGGCCCGGCCAATAAAGCCCGGCGCTGGGGAAGAGCTGTTCCATGCGCTCGGCAGTAAAACCATAGGACGCCGGGTCGAGCGCCGCTTCGGTTGAACCTTGCAGGCCCAAGGGGTCGATGCGCGCAACGCGATGACCGAGCGTGCGAAATGCTCTGACCATGTCGTTCAGCTGTTCCTGGAGTGTCGGCGTCATCACGGCCGGCGCGGCGCCATCCTGAGCGATGCCGGCGGATCGGCCGTCGCCAGCCGCAGGCGCGTTTCTCCCGAGCGCGACGAAGTAAGCTTGCCATTCCCGGTCCACCGATGCCGGATCTTTGCGATAAGAATCGTAGAGATCTTCGAGATAACGGAGGTTTACTGGATTAGTCAAAGCGCTCATTAGACAGATGGAGACGCGCGGCAAACGAATCTGATTCGCGGGCTTAGGTGCCGCGCTCTTAAAATGGCCCGCTCGAATGCGGTCTCGTTAATGAGCAAGCGTTATGCCACGGAGTTTAACAACGAGCAGAGTTACTTTGCTACTTGTCTCAAAGCCAAGACAAAGGTGCCGGCGATTGTTCCAGCGGAGAGACAAAGGGCTGCCGCTTCTCGTGCAAGATGCGCCGGACCTGGCGACTCTGGAACAGCAGATCCGGCGAATGACGGCGGATTCCGGCTTTCAACGGTGGACCCAGAAGATCTCTCCGCTGTTGCGCCAGACGCCCAACCGGGAAATTCACCTGGTGGTGGAAGACGGCGCGCCCTAGGCGCGCCGCCGAAGCGGATTACGACGCTGCTGCTAACTGGATGCGGCGCTGGACCTGGTCGTTGCTCTCCTCAGCTCGGGGCGGGCGGCGGATGCTGCGTGCCATACCGGCTGTATTTGAGTTTTTTCCATGCGCGCCGCCAGAGCATCGAACCTGCCGAGCTTTTGCATCGTTTTAACAATGCTTCCGACCGTGCCCCAATCGCTCCAGCCGACGTCGCCGGCCGGTAACACGCACAATCGGGAGGTGAGCGGCTCGCATATTCCTGAAGAAAAATTGACGTTCGGAATCGCCTTGTAGACGTGATCGAGAAATTGCGCCGGACAGCCGCTGCGTAGCGTCACCTGAATCAGCCGGAAGGCGTGGTAGAGCACCGGCGAGGTGCGCTGAACCATGTCCCACAATGCGACGTTGTGCACCGCGAACACCATGGTGTTCCACAGCGCGCCGCGCTCGATAAGCTCTTTCGCCTGCGCCAGCGGCGGTTTTTCGACGAACCCGGCGACCGGGCTGGCGTCCCGGCTGTTTGGCTTCCTAGCTGCACCGACAATGTAACCGTACTCGGTCTCTTCGCCGGCTTGAGGCGTCATGCCGAGAAGAATCATCTTGCTGGGATTCTTCTCCAACGCGGCCGAGGCTCTTTCGACCGCGCTCATAAAACGAGTTTCATCGAGGACGAAATGATCCGACGGAAACACGATCACGGTGGCCGCGGGGTCGCGATTGGTAATGTGCGCCAACGGCAAAAGGATTCCCGGCGCGGTGTCGCGGTTGGCCGGTTGGAAAATAATATTGTCGATCGGCCAGTGCGCGAGCTGTTGGTCGACGTCTTCGCGATGATGAGAGCTGACGACAATCAGAATGCGTTCGCGCGGGATGAGCCGCTCGATGCGATCCAACGTGCAGCGCAACATGGACCGTGCGCCGGTGACGGTGGAAAATTGTTTGAGGCCGTTGCCGCCGCAAACTTGCTGCAAGAAACTGCGCACGCGAGTTCCTTCTCCGCCAGCCAGCACGACTGCCCAGACATTCGAATGGTCCATGTGATTTCCTGTTCTAATTTTTGTTGGAAAGCGGGGCGATTTCTTCTCCACTCCGTAACAAGAAACATACCAGGTAGGGACTAACGACGAACGCGCGGAAAATTCCCACATTGCAGATTTTTGCTTTCCGAAATTGTCCCACGCACGCGACAAGAAAATAGGTAAAATCCCATTATCGAGACAGGCCTGCCTTAGCGCAGGCACCCGGCGATTGTGTTTGACCTGCTTGAGCGGCTGAAGAGATCGGTGCCCGTTTGGTTTGAAGCGAAGAATCGGATCATTGGGTGGCACCGCGCTAAGGCTGCTTGCGCCGCGATGAAAAAGGACAATTCCGTCCTCGGGAAGCGGCGAGAATAAACTCGAAGTTTACGGGTATGCTACTGGCATCGACATTGCTCATCCGGAATTCTTAAGTCCCGCCGGAGGTAATCATGAACCAAAACTTTCAGAACGACGCCGAAGATCTGCACCAGATTACCGGCGGCCAATGGAACGGTCCCGTCGGCGTCCATGCGCCGTCCAACGGGTCACGCCAGCACGAAGTGATGGGTGAATACGAGCTGGTCGAAGCAGTTCTGTGCGCAGCGATTCGCGAGTACCAAGAATTCGCCGGGTTGCATACCAGACATGGGGAACGGTCATTCCGCGAGGTTGACCGTTGGTTTTGGGCTGACGATCACCAGTGGTATTTTTCCTTTATCAACGTTTGCGAGATTCTCAATCTCGAACCCGCATATATCCGTACCGGTCTGAAAATGTGGCGCGAGCGGATACAACAATACCCCGACAGTGCCAACCAAACGCGCCGCGTTGATCGTTCGACAGTTGGCGTCGAAGATGGCGTGCCCCGAAGACGGTGCAAAGCTCACTGACCCGCATCGCGGACAGTAAATCACAGAACTCCCGGGCAGACACGGCGTTGCGCCGCTCGTGACGGTTTGACGGACGCAACTACCTCCCATATTCAGGACAAGCACTTCTCAGGAGCGCGAGAAATCTCATAACCACGTGCCGGTCGCTGCGCGATCCGACGAGTCGATTCCAAGCAGACCTCGCACGCCCCATCGTAAGGGCGCAGCATGCTGCGCCCTTACGAATCCTGGCACGAAAGGTGCGTCCTTCAACATTATTGAATTCTCGATCATTGCCGCTTGGTCCGCTTGGTGCATCGATGTCTCTAATACGAGCACGAAGTTAAGAGTATGATGCCGTAATGTTGAGGTGTTCCACCATCCTCCCCCGCAGGGAGGAAAGAGGTGGGGACGGTTCCGGTCCATCGTAGCCGGGATGCAGCCGATTTGGATTCGCAAGCTTTGCGCTCGACCACGCCCTGATCGTATCCGATTGCGGAGGCGAGAAACCGCTTCGACAATCGGCATTTTAAAAGGAGAAGAAGCATGTCGCGGCAATATTTGATGATGGCGGGACGAGTGCTGCTGAGTTTGATTTTTATCCTAAGCGGCGTGAGCAAAATCATGGATTGGTCAGGCACCGCGCAGCTTCTGGCGGCACAGGGTTTACCTTTGGTTCCACTGCTGCTCGGCGCGGCGACCGTCATTGAGATCGCCGGCGGCCTTGCGCTGTTGCTCGGCTGGAATGCCCGGTGGGGAGCGTGGTTGTTGTTCCTCTATCTGATCCCGACGACGCTCATCTTCCACAATTTTTGGGCCCTCACAGGCGCGGATCAGCAGACGCAGCTAGTCAATTTTCTGAAGAACCTGTCAATCATGGGCGGCCTATTACTGGTTGCGGCGTATGACCGGGCGGCGCTGGCCGCGGCGCGCGACGTCGATGACGCAGCGGAGACCGATGCGCCGCAGCGGCGGCGAGCGGCGGGTTGAGAGGCGAGGACTGTACGTCGCACTCGGACCTGGCATCTGCGATAACGCCGCAGGCACTGCGCCAGGGTGTGCAACGGCCACGTCGGGCCGGGCAAGTGATGTTGTTATTGTTGATCGCGTCAGGCGCCGGATTGTATTTTCCTGCCTGCAACGCGAAATCGATGACATTGTCTTGGCAAGACACGAGCGCAAACGAGGAGGGTTTCAGGATCTACCGCATCACCAATGATCAGAAAAAGATCATCGCCGAAGTCGGTCCGAACGTCACTCGATATAGCGACAAAGAAGCGCCGCGCAACGCTTGCTACGTTGTCACTGCGTTCAACGCCGCGGGTGAGTCTACTCCGACCGGTTCTGTTTGCAGGCAGAACTGAATCGATGCATCGAGCCATTTTGGAGTTCATAAAAAAAGGAGCATTCCATGCCAGAGAAGATCAAACCAATCCCAGATGAATACCGCGGCGCCACACCGTACTTATGCGTCAATGGCGGGGCGGCCGCCATCGACTTCTACAAGCAGGCATTCGGCGCGCGCGAGGTCATGCGCATCCCGATGGCCGAGGGCAAGATCGGCCACGCCGAGCTTCGGGTGGGCGATGCCCTGTTTATGCTCGCCGACGAATTTGCCGAGATGAACTTCCGCAGTCCTCGATCGCTCGGCGGCACGCCGGTCAATATCGTGATTTACGTCGAAAACGTCGACGAGCTGGTGAAACAAGCTGAAAACGCCGGCGCGAAGGTGTTGCGGCCGCCGGCCGATCAATTTTACGGCGACCGCATGGCTACGCTGGAAGATCCGTTCGGCCATTCATGGTCATTTGCGACTCACGTTGAAGACGTTTCTCCCGAGGAGATCGAGGAACGCGCCGCGGCGCATAAGAGTTGAAACCGCCGCCGGCTTGTTTCACCGCCACTGGCGCTGATTGTGCGGTGGGCCTATTTGACGACGGTTTGATCGACGCCGCGGCGGCGATGATAGCCGGATTTACCGCGCCCCACTCACTCCTGCCCAGCCAGCCTAAATGTGTTTCCCCGCAATTTTGGCTGTGCGTTAGCGAAGCGGTCGCTGATCGCAAAATCAAATTTCGAGCCAGCGCGGCGGCGCCGAGGCACTGATCTTGCGCGATCCAGGGTCACGGCCGCACGGGCGTGACTCGAGGAGGACCCGATGGATAAACGAAAACAACAACTGTCAATCGGCTACTTCGTGATTGCCTTGCTCATGCTGTTTCTGCTGCAATACTATTTTGCCGCGCCGCAACCGTTAAGCATCGACTACAGCGAGTTTAAAAGCCTGGTTAGAAAAAGACTGGTGACCGACCTCGCCCTAACCGACGAGACCCTCCGCGGGAGGATCAAACCAGAAGGAGTCAAGGAGGTTCTTTCGGCAGAGGAGTTCAAGGCGCTGAACGAAAAGGTCAAAGAACCGAAGCAAGCTCTGTCGTTCGTCACCGTGAGAGTGCAGGACGACAATCTGATCGCCGAACTCGAAGAACACGGAATTCCCTTTAAAGGCGAAGTCGTGAGCGATTGGCTGCCGACATTGCTGTCCTGGGTGGTGCCGGTGGGACTGTTTTTTCTGTTGTGGACTTATCTGTTCCGCAGGATGGGCTCGGGCGGCGGCGTGATGCAGCTCGGCAAGAGCAAAGCCAAAGTTTATATCGAGAAAAAGACCGGCGTCACGTTTGTCGACGTTGAAGGCATCGACGAAGCCGAGGAGGAGCTCGCCGAAGTCGTCGAGTTTTTGCGCACGCCGCAAAAGTACCAGCGGCTCGGCGGCCGCATTCCAAAAGGTGTGTTGCTCATCGGTCCGCCGGGCACCGGAAAAACGCTGCTGGCGCGCGCCGTGGCTGGGGAAGCCGGCGTTTCTTTCTTCAGCATTTCCGGCTCCGATTTTGTCGAGATGTTCGTCGGCGTCGGCGCGGCACGGGTGCGCGATCTGTTTGCCCAAGCGGTACAGCATGCGCCGAGCATTGTCTTTATCGACGAGCTCGACGCGCTTGGCAAGGCGCGCGGCATGAACATCTTGTCGAGCCACGACGAGCGCGAACAAACGCTCAATCAATTGCTCGCCGAGATGGACGGTTTCGATCCCAACCAGGGCGTGATCATCATGGCTGCGACCAACCGGCCCGAGATACTCGACGCCGCGCTGTTGCGTCCGGGCAGATTCGATCGCCAAGTGCTGGTCGACCGGCCGGACGTCAAGGGACGCGAGCGGATACTGCGGCTTCACGCCAAGAAGATCAAACTGGCGCGGTCCGTCGACTTGGCGCAGATTGCGGCGAAGACGCCGGGATTTGTCGGCTCCGACCTGGCCAACATCATCAACGAAGCGGCTCTTCTGGCGGCGCGGCAAGGTAAAGACGCGGTCCAAACCAGCGACTTCGACGAAGCCATCGAGCGCGTCATTGCCGGACTGCAGAAGAAAAACCGCGTCATGAACCCGCGCGAGAAAAAAACCGTGGCTTATCACGAAGCGGGGCATGCCCTGGTGGCGGAGTTGGTTCCGGGTGCCGACCCGGTGAACAAGATTTCGATTATTCCGCGCGGCGTGGCGGCGCTGGGTTACACGCGGCAGCTGCCGACCGAGGACCGCTATTTGATGAAGCGTTCGGAGTTGATGGCGCGGATTTATGCGCTGCTCGGCGGGCGCGTCGCCGAGGAGATCATCTTCGGCGATGTTTCGACGGGGGCACAGAACGATTTGCAAAAGGCCACCGAGATCGCCCGCACCATGGTGACGCAGTTCGGCATGAGCGAAAAATTGGGAATCGTTGCTCTGGAAGCTCCACGTAGCGCGCCGTTTCTGCCGGTGCCCACGGCCGGCCAAAAAGAATACAGCGAGGATACTGCCCGCATGGTCGACGAAGAGATCAAGAAGCTGCTTAACGAAGCCCAGAACAAGGTTCGGGACATCCTCGGCGCGTATTGCCAAGAGCTCGAAGAAATCGCCGGGCTGCTGCTGGAAAAGGAAGTGATCGAGCGCCCGGAGCTGTTGGCGATCCTCAAAGTCAGAAACATCGATGGTTTCAAAGATAAAGACCGGAGCCGCCGGGACCGGAGTCATCGGTTCCGCGATCGGACGACGTAGAGGAAGTGAACTGAATCTCCCTCGGCTCCAAGCCGAGGGGTTCCAAACTCGTCGACTCGAAGCCGACTCCCTCCCATTCCGTCATTCCCGCATGCTTTTTAGCGGGAATCCATCTTGTTTTCATCCTCTTCGCACCTGCCTGGATGCCCGCCGGAGTTTATCCTGAGATTGTCGAAGGGCGGGCATGACGGACTTTCACTTCGCCTGAAGGCGAGGGATTTCAACCATCCCCAGAGAGACATTAAATCATTTCAAAAGCCGCCGTGAACGCGTATGATGGCGGCTGATCGATTAAAAAAATGGCGGCGTCGTGTCAAAGCCGCGCCGCTATAGCGGCGCGCGCTGTCGGTCATTGACGCCTGCAGCAGCGCCGTTATCCGGGAGAATCATTTTGATTGAGAGAGCAAATTTGATTTTGTGCCTGTGCTCGGTTGTCCTTTGGGTCTCCGCCTGCTCATCCGAGGCGCCTGTCAACGCCAACCCTCGCACCCAGGCGCCGCGCGGATTCCTCGATCGATTATCTGATCAGTTGACCGAACGGGAATGCAACGTTGTCAGGTTTACTTGCCCGTATGGTTTCGGCGCTGCCGATGAGCCCTGCGATTGCACCGACCCGAGAGGAATAGTCCTCAGGGGCCGAACGATCAAATGACACGGACAATCTTGATGGAAAAGCGTTCGATGCGCACAGGTTTGGCGGTCTTGCCGAATATAACCAGCGCTCGTCGACTGATTTCCGGGAACTCTGAGCCTATCTAAGTAACTCATTGTATGGGAGCCGGCCTGCTGGGTGCTGCTCCCGCTACCGTTCCGGGGGCATGATAGTTGCTCAACTTCTACGAGATCGTGTGATGGCCATGATCAGGGAACGTCCCAAGACCGTACTCATCATCGAGAAACAACCCAACTACACGCAACTACTGGTCAAGCAAGTCATGTTTGCAGGCTTAAATCCGTTGGTCGCGGTGACCGGCGAGGGCGGCCTACGAAAAGCGCTGGAACATCATCCGGATCTGATATTACTGGAGTTGGATCTCACCGACATGGATGGGTTGGAATTTGTCTCCTTGCTGAAAGAAAAGCCGCAGTTGCAAAATATTCCGATCGTCGCCATGAGCATTTTTAGCTACCTGAGGACCGCCGCTCTCTATGGCGGTTGCGATGATTTTTTGAAAAAGCCGGTCAAGATGATCGATTTGATGACGCATATCCGCCAGTTCCTGCGCCCCACTACGGTGCTTCAAAGCGACCCACATCGGCTCGCCGTGCCAGGACCGAACAAACGTTAATCCTGGCTAGTGTCTCGTATCTAAAATTCGTTAAAGAATTCCGTGACCACCGTCCCGAGTCTGGCCGAAAGTTTTAGGTCGCTGGCCAGCGTTCTCTGTTGACTCGAGTCCTTGTCGCGTTCATAGGAAAGATGTAGTAGATCACAGTTACTGGCGGTTGGAGCGCCCCGCTAAAGCCGGTGTGCAAGGTCGAGGCGGACTTTCGGCGAAAGGAGACCACGGTCATGTCGGTCGTAACGATAGCTCATGCGGCATATAGCGGCGGCAGCGCGATCGCCGAAAAAGTGGCGTCGGCATTAAACTATCGCTCCGTCGATCGGGAAGTCTTGATCGAGGCGAGCAAACGCTATGGTATTCCCGAGGCGAAGTACACCGAGGTGCTCGAGGCCGAAGGGCATTGGTGGGAGCGCTGGCGTGAAAGTTTACGCCTTTACCGCATCACCCTGCAGGCGGCGATGTGTGAAGTCGCTCAGGAAGGCCAGATGGTTTATTACGGCCGCGCCGGCCGCCAGCTACTGCCGGGTATCCGCCATGTTTTGAAGGTGCTGGTGGTCGCGCCCATGGACTACCGGATCGAGCTGGTGCAAGCCCAGAAGGGGATGGACGCTGAAAATGCGCGCCAATATCTGCGCGAGCTCGATCGCGTGCGCACCCGGCGTTTTCGCGCGCTGTTCAATGAGGACTGGCAAGATCCCGTCGGACAGGATCTGGTCTTGAATGGCGCCAGGTTCAGTGCGGAATTGGGTGCGTCCATCATTGCCGACACGGTGCGGCGGCCGGAATTTCAACCGACGGCCGAGTCGACCAAGGCATTCCAAGATCTGGCGACGACGGCGCGGGTGCAAGCGGCGCTGATCACTTCGCCGAAGACTCGCAACGTCGTACTAAATGTCAAGAGCGACGGCGGCCGGGTCAGCATCTCCGGCATTCTCGCGGACCCGGATCTGGAAAAAGAAATCGTCCGGATCGCCAAGGATGTTAAAGGCGTATCCGAAGTGGTCACCGATATTGAACCGCCGCCGATCGAGTACATGCACCCTTAACGGCTCCACGGATGACAGAAAAAGGCTTTCGTTGAGCCCTCGCCGCGTCGCTGGTTTGGATTTATTCACTGCACGCCGTATGCTATTTTCCAGGGTGGTGTTTCCAAAATCCAGTGAGATACCCGCTTGCGCGGGTATGACGATGGGGAGGCCGCGGACTTGGTTCGCGGACTTTGGTTTCAGGACAGTAGCTGTCCGTTTCGATTTGCCTCATGGAAACTCATGATATCGCGTACATGAAGCTGGCGTTGGCTGCGGCGCGCGAAGGTGCGAGCAAGGGAGAAGTGCCGGTCGGAGCGGTAGTCGTGGCGGCGGGAGAAATCGTCGGCACGGGTTACAACCGGCGGGAGGAACGCCAGAATCCGCTCGGTCATGCGGAGATCATCGCCATTGAGGAAGCCTCGGCTCGTTTGCGCAGCTGGCGCCTCGACAGTTGCGACATCTATGTCACGCTCGAGCCGTGCCTCATGTGTACGGGGGCAATCTTGCAAACGAGAATGCGCCGCCTGGTGTTCGCTTGTCTCGATCCGAAAGCCGGCGCCGTTGAATCCCTCTATCGTTTATGTGAGGATCACCGGCTCAACCATCAACTGCCCGTGACCAGCGGTGTGTTGGCTCAGGACTCGTCGGCTATGCTGGCCGATTTTTTTACCTGCCTGAGGGCGCAAAAACGTCAACCTAAAAACGGAGAGGTGGCCGAGCCCGGTTGAAGGCGCTTGACTCGAAATCAAGTTTACCCGGAAGGGTAACGGGGGTTCGAATCCCTCCCTCTCCGCCAACATTTTTTGCGTCTCTCATAAAACCAAAAAAGATCTTCGCCCGGCCGGGGCATTTTGTAGAAAACGGATCGATGCTGTGGTAGCGTCAAAAAACATGCCGGTCATTCATCGCAAGCCGGTAACCGGAGAGGTGACCGAGCGGTTGAAGGTGCACGACTGGAAATCGTGTGTGCCCCTAATACGGGTACCGGGGGTTCGAATCCCCCCCTCTCCGCCAGTCGAGTTGCAACGAGGATTGAGGATGGAAGATCGCGATCATCGATTCTCGATCTTCGGTTCTCTCTAGGCTCTCGAGGTCGCTGAATTGCAGGCTGTTCAAAAGGATCTCAGAGGCGAGGCGCGCCGCCGAGCACGAACCACGAACACGAAAAAGTGCCAGGCGATTGAGCGCAACGAAGCATGTGAGTCTTTTTCACCTGCTAGATGCGAGTGGATGTCGATTGCTGATAGTTAGGTCCTGTGCAAGGCGGCACCGTGAACTCCGTCAGGTCCGGAAGGAAGCAGCGGTAACGGGTCAGCCCCTGTGCCACGGGGCAACCTAGCTGTCAGCAATGGGCACCCCGTAAGTAACCACTACGCGACGGCGCGCGATAGGGTTCGCCGGGTCCGGCTTTTTTTCCAGCCTGCGTTGATTTATGTCTTACCTGGTCATTGCACGGAAGTGGCGTCCGCAGAGTTTCTCCGATGTCGCGGGACAGGAGCATATTACCCGAACTCTGCAAAACGCCATCCGCGCCGATCGCATCGCTCACGCCTTCCTCTTCACGGGAGTCCGCGGAGTGGGGAAAACCACGGCCGCGCGCATCCTCGCCAAAGCGTTGAATTGCGCCAAAGGGCCGACACCCGACCCGTGTAACGAATGCAGCCAGTGCCAAGAGATTGCCCAGGGAAGCTCGATCGACGTTCTCGAGATCGACGGGGCGTCGAATCGCGGCATCGATGAAATTCGCCAGATCATCGAAAACGTGCGCTACCAGCCGGCAAACTGCCGCTTTAAAATTTATATCATCGACGAGGTGCATCAGGTCACCAAGGACGCTTTCAACGCGCTGTTAAAAACTCTGGAGGAGCCGCCGCCTTCGGTGAAATTTATTCTGGCGACCACCGAACCGCATCGCTTGCCGGCGACGATTCTGTCGCGTTGCCAGCGCTACGATTTTCGCCGCATTAAATTGCGCGAAATCGTCGAGCGCCTCGGCGTCATCGCCAAGAGCGAGGGTCTCGACATCACCGAAGGGGCGCTGGTGTTGCTGGCGCGGGAGGCCGACGGCAGCATGCGCGACGCCCAGTCGCTGCTGGAGCAGGTGCTTGCGATTGCCGAGCCGCCGGATGCCAAGGGCACACAGCGACCGGTCGACGCTGTCTTGCTCCAGGAAATCCTTGGGCTCGCCGAGCGGCGCATTCTATACGAAATCTCGGCAGCAGTGCTCGAAGGCAACGCTCACCGGTGCGTCGAGCTGGTCGCCGAAGTCATCAATCAAGGACGCGACGTAAACCGGCTGGCGCGCGATCTGGTCGAGCATTTTAGAAATCTTTTGGTCGCCCGTCTGGCAATCGGCGGTCGTGGCGCGGGCGCGGGCAAAGAATTTGCCGCGACGCAACTATTGGATTTGCCCGATCAGGAAATCGCCGACCTGGCTGAGCAATCCCGGCCCATCTCGGTCGAGACGCTGCTCGATTACTTGGATTTTATGGCCGTGGGCGACGAAGAAATCGCCCGCTCGGCGACGCCGCGCTTCGCGCTCGAGAGTGTCTTGGTTCGTTTGGCCGGCTTGCCCAACACTCTGCCGGTCGCGGAACTGATCGAACGATTGGAGCGATTGGAAGGAAAGTCCGTGTCGGGAGGGGGCAAGCCTGCCGCTCCGCGCCCTAGCGAAAAAGCCGCGCCGGCAATCCAGCTTCAGCCTGCTGCGACGCCTGCTGATTCCGCTGCGCGCGCCAGCGCGGCCGGCCCATGGCCCGAGTTCGTCGCCTTCGTCGGCAAAGAAAATAAATTTTTTATTTTTCATCTCGAAGCCAGCAAGCCGTTGGAGCTACCTCCCGGGCGGCTGAGAATCGGCGTGTCCGAGCGCCATCATCTGGCTTTCTTGCTCGATGGCGATAATCTTGCCACGCTTAAGGAACAGGCCGGCCGGTTTTTTGCTCAAGACGTTAACGTGCAGATCGTTAATATGATTGCGGATGGAATTTCCGATACCGGCGAAACGGCCGCGGTGAGTGCCGGCGACGAGCGCAGCCCAATGGTCAAAGAAGCACTACGCATTTTCGGCGGGTCGGTGCGCAATGCGCGCAGGGAAAATCAATAACGTCGCGCGCAGTGACGGGAGAGCCGCGACGCATTAGTTAGCAGGCTGCTGAAAAAGACTCATATGCTTCGCGCTCAATCGCCTCGCTACCAGGTAGACGTTTGGAGTATTGGAGTGGTGGAGTGCTGGAGTAATGGATTGAAACCCAATACTCCTGTACTCCAACGCCCCATTTCGCCCACTCGCCTCTGCGATTTTTTTTGAGCAGCCTGCGTCTAGGTTTTTTCAGCAAACTGTTAGTTAAGGAGGAACCAAGATGGCGAGCATAGGCGCGATGGGCGATCTTCTAAAGCAAGCCCAAGAGATGCAGTCCCGGATGGCGAAGATCCAGGAGGAGCTGGCCAATAAAACCGTCCAAGGCTCGTCGGGCGGCGGCATGGTCCAAGTCACGGTTAACGGCCAGTTCAACATAACCGCGGTGCAGATCGAACCATCGGTGATCAATTCTTCCGAGAAGGAAATGTTGGAAGATCTCATCCTGGCGGCGGTGAATGACGGCATGCGCAAGGCGCGCGAATTAGCCTCGACCGAAATGAGCAAACTGACCGGAGGATTGAAGATTCCGGGACTGATGCCATGACACTTTATCCCGCTCCTCTCGCTCGTCTCGTCCAAGAGCTGTCAAAACTCCCGGGGATCGGGGAAAAAACCGCGGCGCGCTTGGCCTTTCACATGCTGAAGGGTAGCAAGGACGACGTAACGCGGCTGGCCGACAGCATCGGCAAGCTGCGCCAGGAAATGGGGCTTTGCCGGCGCTGTTTCGGCTTTAGCGAAGTCAAGCCGCAAAACGATGACGGCTCGCTTTGCGGCATTTGCCGCAACGTCGAGCGGGAAGCCGATAAGATCTGCGTCGTTGAGGAACCCGCCGACCTGATCGCCGTGGAAAAGTCGCAAGAGTATCGCGGTCTCTATCATGTGATTCACGGCACCATTTCGCCGCTCGACGGCATCGGCCCCGACGCGCTGCGCATCAAGGAACTGCTCGAGCGGCTGCGCGATAGCAGCGTCAAGGAAGTGATCGTGGCGACCAATCCGACGATGAACGGCGAAGCCACGGCGCTCTATCTTTCCAAGGTGATCAAACCGCTGGGGGTCGCGGTCACGCGCATCGCGCGCGGCCTGCCGATGGGCGGCGACCTCGAATATACCGATGCTGTGACGCTAGGTAAGGCGCTGGAAGGCCGGCGCGAGATTTAAGTTAGACGAACAAGCCAATCGATGTACGATTTTCTCTCTGCAGCTTCTTATCAAGCGAAGGCTTTCTCTTAGCGAGTTCCTGTCGAATCGATTCGTCTTTTCTCCAGTAAGCGGAGCAGAAAATAACTCATCAGCCTAGCGCGGCAGAGCCGCAACCAAAGTAGACTGATTGTTCACCACGAAGCGCACGAAGGACACGAAGGGTTTGAATAATTTTAAGTCCGAAACTTCGTGCTCTTCGTGGCCTCCTTCGTGGTAAGATTGAATTGTCCGTAGAATCGACATCGTAGCTTTGGCGCCCTGGAAATTCGCGGGGCCCGCGCAAATTTCCAACTATAGTAATACGAAGTGGGTCATGAGCTTACGCTCGCCCCACAGAGGATGAAAATGGAGGGGTTTTCCTCCGCCCACAACGCCAATTTTGGAAGGAGCGCACGAAGGCCACGAAGAAAAACTGTATGTTAAACTCCGAACTTCGTGTTCTTCGCGACCTTCGTGGTGAAAATGCCATTTCCAAAACACCCGCTTTTTGGGGGGAGCGAAACGGGGTTAACTGAAATATAGAAAAATCTTCGCTGCCAGCCAACCGATCGCGCCGCACACCGGGAAGGTGAGGATCCAGGCGGCGACGATGTCAAACGTCACTCCCCAACGTACGGCGGAAAATCTTCTAGTGGCGCCGACGCCGACGATGGCGGTATTGATCGTATGCGTGGTGCTTAACGGAATGCCGAGCCGGGTCGCGAGCTCGATGGTCAGAGCGGCCGCCGTCTCCGCGGCGAAGCCGTGGACCGGCTCGAGTTTCGTCAATCGGAGCCCCATGGTCTTAACGATGCGCCAGCCACCGATGGCAGTGCCGACTCCCATGGTCACGGCGCACAGTAGAATCACCCATATCGGCACCTGAAAGCTCGGCAAGATGCCGCCCAGCAAGAGCGCTAGAGTGAACATGCCGATAAATTTTTGCCCGTCATTCGAGCCGTGGCTAAACGCCATGAATCCGGCGGAGACAATTTGTAAGCGCCCGAAAGTCCTGCGCACGGTGCCCGGCCGGCTATTGGCCAGGCTGCGGTAGAGGATCGCCATCAGAAACAAACCGCCGAAGAAACCCAGGAAAGTAGAAAACACCAGGCCGATGAGAACCTTGCTCCAACCAGTCCAGAGTAAACTGGAGGGTCCTGCGGTGGCCAGACCGGCCCCGGTAAGGCTTGCGATCAGGGCGTGACTTTCACTGGTTGGCAAGCCGTAGTACCAGGCCAGCGTGCTCCAAAATATGATGGCAACCATCGCGGCTGCGACCGTGGTTAAATTGATGACGTCAGCGCTGACAATATCTTTGCCGACCGTGGCCGCCACCGCGGTGCCGGACATGGCGCCGACCGCGTTTAGTACCGTCGCCATGATCAGAGCTTGGTAGGGTGACAGGACGCGAGTCGAGACTACGGTTGCGATCGCATTGGGCGAATCCGTCCAGCCGTTGACGAATTCGGCGGCGAGGATGAGCGCAAGAACCCCGTAGAGTAACAAGTTGGCATCGAGCATGATGCGAAGGCGGGCTTCAGGAATTCTTCAGGCCGATGGTTTCCAGCGTGTTGGCGACGTCCTCGCAGCGGTCGGTGGCCGATTCGAGAATCTCGTAGATATCGAGCCACTTGATCACGTCCATCGGCGACGTGCCGTCCTCGAACAATTGACTGATTGCCTTGCGGTAGATATCGTCCGCGGCGTTTTCCAGCCGGTTGATCTCGATGCAGTACTCGTCGATGTCATCGAGACGCGGCATATGCGAGACCGCCTTCAACAGCTGCTCCGTCGAGGTTACGATAATCTCACACAGCTCTTTTGCTTCGGGAGTCGGTCTTTCGATTCTGAAAAGAACCATGCGCGCGGCGGCGGCTTCGATGGCGTCCATGACGTTGTCGAGGGCGGTGGTGAGCGCATGAATATCTTCGGCGTCGATGGGCGTTAGAAAAGTTTGGTTCAAACTGCGAATGGTGCGGTGGGTGATCCGGTCCCCCTCATGTTCGAGGTCTTTGAGCTTCTTCCATGATTCCTGCGGGTGATCGTAGTGATCGAGCATTTCCTGGAGAGCCTGGGCGCCGGCCAGCGCGTTTTGCGCCGATTCTTTAAATAGATCAAAAAATTTTTCCTTATGCGGAGCAAAGTTGAACATGTCACCGGCCTTTCGCGCGGAACAAGAGCTTTGTAGTTAACAGGGGAGAAAAGCCGTTGTCAAGAAATTGTTACAGAAATATTACGAAACGGTTACGGGCAAGCGCTCAATGGCGCTTAAGCAGAGAGCAGTTTTTCAACACGGGTTCGATTGAGCCATCGGCAAGCGCACGCTAACAGTGGTGCCTTTGTTGATGGTACTGTCGATCTTTAATTCGCCCTTATGCGCCTGCACGATGTGTTTCACGATCGCCAGGCCCAGTCCCGTGCCGCCGAGATCACGCGAGCGCGCTTTGTCGACCCGGTAAAATCTTTCCGTCAAGCGTGGCAGGTCCTTTTCCGGAATGCCCGGGCCGGTGTCGCGCACCGAAATTTCGACCCGCGGAGGCGCTCCGTTATCCGGTGCACTCCGAGCCGCCGTCAGCGTGACGGTTCCGCCCGGCGGCGTGTACTTGATCGCGTTATCAACCAGGTTGATAAAAAGCTGTTGTAGGCGATCCACGTCGCCGTGCAGCGTGGGCACGTCGGACTTGACATCGTGTTCGAGCTTGACCTGCTTTTTCGCGGCGCGATCCCAGAAGATTTCCAAGACCCGCTGGATCAACTGGTTCGGGTCGAGCGGTTGCAGCGCCAGTTGAATATTGCCGGATTCCAAATCCGACAAAACCAATAAATCCTCGGTCAGGCGGCTGAGCCGCTCGGAATGGCGATCGATGATCGTGAGGAACTGCCGGCTGTCCTCGGGATCGGCTGGCGGCGTATCCAAAAGGGTCTCGACATAGCCGCGAATCGCGGTCAGCGGCGTGCGCAGCTCGTGTGACACGTTGGCGACGAAATCCGAGCGCATCGATTCGAAGTGCTTGATATCGGTAATATCGTGAAACACCAGGATCGAGCCGAAAGAATGGCCTTGGGAGTCGCGCAGCTTGACCGCGTTCACCCGAAACCAGCGCTCTTCGTCGAGCTCGACTTCCTTGGAATAGCGCTGTTCGGTAAAGTCAAAGGCCGAAATCTCATGCAAGATCTTGTGTATTTCCGGGTGGCGCGAAATTTCGAGCATCGAGACGCCGCGGATTTCTCTTTCATGAGGCACGTAAAACATCGCCTTGGCCTGGTCGTTCATGACCAGTACCTGACCTTTGGGATCGAGCACTAGAACACACTCGATCATGCAACGGAGGATCGAATCCGTTTTTTCCTTTTCCGCGATCACCTGTTGCAGATTGTCGCGGATTTTGAGACCCATCTCATGGAGATGCCGCTCCAGTAGCGCGATTTCATCGTTTCCGCGAGGAAAAAAATCCCGCGGATAATTGCCGCGCGCGATCTGACCGGAGAATTGCACGAGCCGGTGAAAGCGACGGCTTAAAAAACGCGAAAACAGCCAGGCCAGGAGAAGTCCCGCCGCTGTCGCGATCAGGAGCCCCGTCAGCAGGGTCTGCCGAAATGAGCGCAGAACGCTTTCCACCTGATGAAGCGGAGTGGCGACACGGACGATCCTTTGCTGATTCGTGCCGCCTTGACGAAAGGCGCGATAGAGCATGTCGTAGCCGACCGTGGTGCTGAAGCGGATGGCGCTTCCGGAACCCTGGTTCATGGCTTCGATGACTTCCGCGCGTCCGGCGTGATTGTCCATGGTCGCCGAAGGTTCCGCTGAATCGCAAAGAACTTTGCCGTTAGGCGCGATTACGGTTAGTCGCGAGTCCGAATCGCGCGACAACTCCCGGCACAGGCTGTCGAAGGCAGCTCCCTCGGCGTCAAATGGCAGCATGCGACCCAGCAAGACGGCTTCTTGGCCCATGCGCCCGCTCAACCATTCGAGATAGAAGTCTTTGAGAATCGTGCTGGATGCGTAATAAAAACCCGCAAAGAGCAGGGCTACGATGACGAGGTAGGAAAGAAAGAATTTAGCGGCGAGGCTACTGGTCCAAAGCCTTTTCATCGAATTTGTAGCCGACCCCCCGCAGTGTCAGGATCCATTTGGGTTTACTGTCGTCTTTTTCGATCGCTTTGCGCAAGCGGCGGATGTGCACGTCTACCGTGCGCGGCGTGACGAAGGTTTCGCCTCCCCAGACCCGATCGAGCAACTGGTCGCGGCTGAGCACTCTATTAGGATTCTGTACCAGGAAACGCAGAAGCTCAAACTCCTTTAAGGTCAGCTTGACGCTCTTGCCCCGGACGAAGACCTCGTAGGTCGTAAAGTCGATTTTGAGGCGGCCCTTGTCGTAGGCTGGCGGCGCTTCGGCATTGGCCGCGTTGTTAGCGCGGCGCAGGATGGCGCGCACCCGCGCGACCATTTCTCTCGGGCTAAATGGCTTGGCCAGATAGTCGTCCGCGCCCATTTCCAAGCCGACGACCCGGTCCGCCTCGCCGGCCTTGGCGGTCAACATGAGAATCGGCAGCTTGGCCGTCTCGGGCCGGTCGCGCAAGATCTTGCAGACTTCCATGCCGGAGAGGCCCGGCAACATGAGATCCAACACGACTAAAT
This sequence comes from Binatia bacterium, assembly GCA_050735675.1. GTDB lineage: Bacteria > Desulfobacterota > Binatia > UBA9968 > UBA9968 > DP-20. Next base: position 31,892 of record JBOHVN010000041.1, read on the forward strand.
TAGGTTTTTCACGCTGGATTACCTTGAGCGCTTGCTCACCGTCTTCGGCGGTCAGCACCTTGAAACGCTCCTGCGCCAGATTGTAGCTCACAAGCTTGCTGATATCCGGCTCGTCTTCGACGACCAAGATTTTGCTGGCCATAACCCTAAACCGACGGAGGCAGGTCTTTCATATGGCGGATGCTCTTGCCCTTGACCATGAAGATGACCATCTCGGCGATGTTGGTGGCGTGATCGGCGATCCGCTCCAGATATTTCGAAACCGAACTGATCTTAGTGGCGCGGCTGATGGTCTGGGGATTCTCCAGCATAAACGTCAGCGTCTCACGGAAGATCTGCGCGTTGAGCTGGTCAACTTCGTCGTCGTCTTTGCAAACTTTGAGAGCTAGATCCGTGTCTTCGCGAACGAAGGCGTCGAGGCTCTCGCGAATCATCCGTTGGGAGATGCGCGCCATGCGCGGGATGTCGATGTAGGGTTTGAGTTGGGGTTCCAGATTGAGTTCGAGCGCGCGCTCGCAAATATTCACGGCCATGTCGCCGATGCGTTCCAAGTCGGTGGTGATTTTCAAGCCGGTTGTGATAAAGCGCAGGTCCCGTCCGGCGGGTTGATGAAGCGCCAGGAGCTTGATGCACAGATCGTCGATCTCCACGTCGAGACGATTCACTTCGTGATCGCGCTCAATAATGATCGGCGCCAACTCGGAGTCCCGGTCGACCAAAGACTTCACGGCTTTTTGAATCTGATCCTCGACCAACCCGCCCATGTAGAGGATCTCTTCGCGCAGCTTTTTTAGCTGTTCTTCGTAGCGCTTATCGGTGTGTTCAGTCTGCATGGCCTGTCTCCGTTTTAACCGAAGCGACCGGTGATGTAGTCTTCGGTTTGCCGTTTGTCCGGCGCGGTGAAAAGCTTGCCGGTCTCGCCGAACTCTATCAACTCGCCCAGGTAGAAAAAAGCCGTGTAGTCGGAGACCCTTGCGGCCTGTTGCATGTTATGCGTCACGATCACGATCGTAAAGCTCTCCTTGAGCTCGTGAATAAGTTCCTCGATTTTTGCAGTCGAGATCGGATCGAGAGCGGAGCAAGGCTCATCCATGAGCAGCACGTCCGGTTCGACGGCCAGCGCCCGGGCTATGCAGAGCCGCTGCTGCTGCCCGCCGGACATATCCGTCGCGCTTTTGTGAAGGCTATCCTTGACCTCGTCCCACAAGGCGGCCCGGCGCAAACTTCTTTCGGCAACCTCGTCGAGATAGCTGCGCTTGCTCACGCCAACGATGCGCAGGCCATAGACGACGTTCTCGTAAATGCTTTTCGGAAACGGATTCCACTTCTGAAAGATCATGCCGACCCGGCGGCGTAATTGGATCACATCGGTGGCGGAGTCGTAAATGTCCTTGCCGTCGAGCGTGATAGTGCCGGTCACTCGCGAGTCAATGATCAGATCGTTCATCCGGTTGAGGCAACGCAGTAAGGTGGTCTTGCCGCAGCCGGAAGGACCGATAAACGCCGTCGATTTTTTTGCGGCGATATCCAAGCTGATCGATGTGAGCGCGCGTTTATCGCCGTAAAAGAAATCGACATCGTCGATTTCCATGATCGATTCGGGCGCTTCGGCAGCGCTTGCTCTATTGAGTTGCGTGTCCATCTTTGGCGCGCCCATCTCCACCTTGACCGTGGGCAATTCTATAGTCTCTTGAGCGGGCATCTTACCTCCAACAACGCTGCTTTTCATAGAGCGGTCTTACCATTTGATGCGTTTGCGGAAACGATAACGAAAATAGATCGCCACGGCATTCATGCACAGGGTCATGACCATCAAGACCAAACCGGTGGCCGCCGCGTTGAGATGAAACTCCTGCTGGGGCCGCGACACCCAGTTGAACATTTGAATGGGCATGACGGTAAACGGCGACGTCAACCACTGAAACGAAATGAAAGGAAATTCCAACGTGATCGGCGAATCCGGCAAAAACGCGATAAACGTCAATGCGCCGATCGTGATCAGCGGCGCGGTTTCGCCGATCGCCCGCGAGAGCGCGATAATCACGCCGGTCAAGATGCCGCCGGTGGAGTAGGGAAGGACGTGGTCCCGGATGGTCCGCCACTGGGTCGCGCCCAGCGCATAAGCGGCCTCGCGTATGCTGTTGGGAATCGCTCGAATCGATTCGCGCGTGGCGACAATGACGATCGGCAGGATCAGCAGTGCTAAAGTCAAACCGGCGGTCAGGATGCTTTGGCCCAATCTGAGTTGATAGACGAACAAGCCGAGCGCCATCAGGCCGTAGATAATCGACGGCACGCCGGCGAGGTTGGCGATGTTGATCTCGATGATCGCGGTGACCCAATTTTTCGGCGCATACTCTTCGAGATAGACGCCGGCGGCGACGCCCATGGGCACGGCCGTAACCGCGGTGACCAGCATCACCATCGTGGTTCCCACCCAGGCTGAAAGAATCCCGGCACGCGCCGGGAAGCGCGACGGGAAAGCAGTGAAGAAGTTATAAGATAACCGGCCGACTCCGTCGATCGCCAGGTCGACGATCAAGGCCGCCAGCGTGATCATGCCGAAGAACGTCGCCAAGAGGCCGACAATCGCGAACATGGCATCTCTCCGCCGGCGCCGCGCCGTGTTCTTTTCCAGGTCTTCGATCATTCGTAGATCTCCCTGAACTTCTTGCGCAGAAAATAGCCGCCGATATTAAAGGCCAGCGTCATCAGCATGAGCATCAGCCCGGCGGCGAAAATGCTCTGATAAGCGATGCTGCCGTGCGGCAGATCGCCCAAGCTGACCTGGACGATATAGGCCGTGATCGTGGCCGCCCCCTCCATGGGGTTGAGGGTCAAGTTAGGTTGCTGTCCGGCCGCGATGGCGACGATCATGGTCTCCCCGACGGCGCGCGAGAAACCGAGAACGTAGGCTGAAGCGATCCCTGAGAAAGCCGATGGGATCAAAACTCTTAACGCGGTTTGCAGGCGTGTGGCGCCCATGGCGTAGGAGCCCTCGCGGATGGTGACGGGAACCGCTTTAATGGCGTCTTCGCTGAGCGAGCTGATGTACGGGATGATCATGATGCCGATGACGATGCCGGCGCTCAGCATGTTGAAGCCAGGCAGAGCCGGCAGAAATTTTTGCAACAAAGGCGTCAAGAACAGCAGGGCGAAATAGCCAAAAACCACGGTGGGCACGGCGCTCAGCAATTCGAGTATCGGCTTGAGAATTTCCCGGACCCGATGACCGGCGTACTCGCTCAGATAGATGGCGATGATCGTGCCCAAGGGCAGCGCCACGAACAGCGCCGTAATCGATGTCACCAACGTTCCGGCAACCAGCGGCATAATGCCGTAGCGGGGGTCGGCAAAGAGCACGGTCCATTCGGTGTCGGTGAGAAAATCGACGATCGAAACATGGGTGAAGAATTGTTCGGATTCGTAAATTAAAATGCCGACAATCCCCAGAGTGATGGCGATCGACGACATGGCCGCGAGGAACAGGAAGAACTCGATGGCCCGTTCGCGCACCCGCTGCAGATTAAATCCGGCAAACTCTCGTTGGCGGGATAACTCTCTGACGCTGGCATAGGCCGCTTCGTGCTTGGCGGAAGTTTTTGCCATCGAGTCCTCTTTTGATCTTAAGAGAGGGGCACGCCCAGGGGCCCCTCTCCTGTTTTTCGAATGAATTACCCCGCAGGAGGCTGCGGGGTAGTTTCCCCCGAATGTTTTTATCAGGATCCAGCCTGAGTTCGCCTGTGGTGAGCCCTAGTCGAACCACCGCTAAATGCATGCGGGAATGACAGACTAAGGATTCAACATTACGCAGCAAGCTGCGGGGAATTAATCCACAGCGATTAAAGCTTCGGCTCGCGCTTCATGAGATCGTCGATCGTCACCCCGACTTCCGCGCTCCCGCCGAACGCGGTTCCCAGTTTGCCGCTTTTTACGCGGCTGGCGCCGAGGGTATAGACTTTATCCGGGAGCGGGACGTATTTGACTTCCTTGACGAGTTTCGGAGCGTTCTTTAGGTAGAATTCCACAAACTCCCTGACCTCCGGCTTCGCCAGCGACTTCTTGCTCACATAAATATAGATCGGCCGGGAGAGCGGCTGATAGCTGCCGTCGAGCACGGTCTGCTCCGAAGGGGCGACGGCGCCCTTGCCGTTATTGACCGCCACGGCCTTGAGCTTTTTGGTGTTTTCGGCGTAGTAGGCGTAGCCGAAGAATCCCAGGGCGTTAACGTCATTGGCTACGCCCTGAACCAGAACGTTATCATCCTCGCTTGCGGTGAAATCTCCCCGGCTGGATTTTGCCTTGCCGGTGATGGCTTCGGTGAAGTAGTCGAAAGTTCCGGAGTCCGCGCCGGCGCCGAACAGCTTCAGCGGCGCATTCGGCCAGTTACTGCGAACTTGATTCCAGTTGGTAATTTTTCCTTGAGCGGCGGGCTCCCAGATCTTCTTGAGCTCGGCGACGGTCATCGACGGCGACCAGTTGTTTTTCGGGTTGACGATTACCGTAAGGGCATCGAAAGCTATTGGCAGCTCAATGTACTCGACCCCGGCGCCTTTGCACGCCTCCATTTCCTGTTTCAGAATCGGCCGCGAGGCGTCCTGGATATCGGTCTCGCCGCGGCAAAATTTCTTAAAACCGCCGCCGGTGCCGGAAATGCCGACGGTGACTTTGATTTTACCTTTCTTGGCTTTCTGGAACTCTTCGGCGACGGCTTCCGTGACCGGAAAAACCGTGCTTGAGCCATCGATTTCGACGATTTGACCCCTGGCAAGGCTTGGCGCCAGTCCTAAAAAGGCGCCGATCGAAAGGGCCAATATTGATCTTTTCATAGTTCTTTCTCCTTCTTTTAGTATTTGGAACCCGACTGTTACGGAAATGTTACGATTCGTTTAACGTCTGATGAATTGCCGCAGGGGCTGCGGCATCGCGACCTTATTTTGCCCAGTTGGTTAAATTTCATCTTCATCTCTTCTTTCGACGCTATATTTAAGGAGGGAGAATGAACCCACGGTTAAGCAAGTGTGAAGAAACGGTTAACGGGGCGGGGCTTTGGCCGTGCCGCCTCGGGGAGCGCAATCAATTGCGCCCCTACGTGTCCCGCGGGATGTCGCCGACGTCGGTAGGGGCGACCGGCCGGTCGCCCG
>JBOHVN010000042.1:0-18154 GCA_050735675.1 Binatia bacterium
ACTTCATCAGGCCGCGCATGAGCGTCGGCATGAGCGTGCTGTGGTACGATGCCTCGAACCTGCGCAACGGCGCCAGCCAGGCGGCGCACAATCTGGGTATCTGCGATACGCCGAACGTGACGAACGCAACTGGGTGCCGCAACGGCAAAGGCGGCGACTGGGTCGATGTGTTCTTCAACTGGAGATACACCTTCTAGTTCAAGAATCTGAGTTCGCTAAAAAGGGGAGCTGAATCAGCTCCCCTTTTTTTTGGAGCAATCAAACCGCAAAGTGTGGCTACGTTCAGGGCCACAAGCGAAGACTGTGATGGGGAAGTGAGCATGTTGCGAAATTGCATAAGGGTTGCTTTGCAAAATTATTAAAAACTGCTATCGAGTAGTCAGCTAGAGTGCGCGCTTTAAATTTTCTGCAATAGGGGCGAATTGATCATGGGCAGTGGAAAAAGGGTTTATCATTGGTTGACGGTCACTTCGTTTATCGGGCTGATCAGTGTTTCGTTTGCTTGCAATCTCAATGTTCCGCGTTTCGGAGTTGGCGGGCGCTATGAGGAAGGCAGGGAGCAGTTTTTGCGGGGTCGTGGCGGGGATATGGACACCGCCATCCAGGCTCTGGAGTATGTGGTGAGTCAAGACCCGACTTATAAATATAGTCTTACGTACCTGGGACGCGCGTATTATCGAAAGGGGCGTTTTCAAGACGCGTTCGCTGTACTGCAGCGAGCCCTCGCGGTGGATAAAGAAGACGAAATGGCCTGGATTGCATTGGGTCTGACGCAGTTACAATTGGGTCAGAACGATCGCGGCATAGAATCGCTCAAGGGCGGGATCACCCTAGCCAACAAAGTCATGGTCGACGGTTACCATAACTATCACTATTGGGATACTCGCGGGTTGATTCGCGCATCGCTGCGCCGCTCGGCTTTCTTGCTGCTCAAGGGCGCCGATGAAAAGGAAAATATTATTCAAAACACCAATCGTTTGCTCGTGCTTATCGACGACGAAGAGAACTACCAACGGAACACTCGCTTCCAGAACACACGTCACCTATACGGCGATCCATAAGATGTTGGCCCAGCGTCTTGCCGCAATTTAACTGCTCTTTCGCTGTGCGGTCCGGAAAACCCCAGCGGTGTTCAAGTGTCTTTAAAATCTAGCTGGGGCGCGCCGGCTTAGTTTCACGTGTGCAAGTTGCTGAAAAGCCATCACTCTGGGTGCGGCTAGGGAACAGCGGAGGGCGTGGCTCGGACGATCAATCACCGGTTATGTGGCGACTGATCGTCCGAGAGTTTTGACGAGGAAGATTAAGATCGTCAGTTGGTACCCGGAGAATCCGGGCTGTCGCTTTCGCGGGAGCGCTCTCGAGTCTCGGCTTGGCGAGCCCTATCGCCCTCTTCTTCCATCCTTTGGGCAATCCACTCACTGCTTGCGATGAGTTTCTGCCAGTCAAATTCGCGACCCGAAATCATTGCCAGATCGCCCTGAATGGCAGAACGAATTTCCCTGGTCGGGTCCCAATATTGGCCGAAGGAGAATCGATGGGCTTCGTTGATGTAGTCAAGCCACTCATGGATGCCTCTCATCCCACCCTCAATTTCCTTTAGGCCGCGTTGACGGTCCCCGCTGCGGGCCATCGCCAAACCCAAGTAAACCCGAGTGAGATCTTCGTCTCGATTGGCACTGAGCGCTTTCTCGAGCGTCTCTCTTGCCTGCGGCAGCCTGCCTGCCGCATATTCCGTCCGCCCGACATAGCTCAAGATGCTTTGCTGATAGGCAGTGCCGTATTTATAAGTGGGATCCTTTTGCGCGGCGCTCTGAAAGTAGGCAAGAGCCGTTTCGTTACTTCCTGCCAACAGAGCGCGCCGTCCGGCGGCGACATCGCTGCCAACCTGCAAGCTGGTGCAACCGAAAGCGGAGACAAATAAGAACAGCATTAAAGCAACAATCTTCATGACTCCTCCTATTCCTCGCCACAAGCATAGTTCCGCTTAAGCCTAATTTCAACAGCTGGCGACCGGGTCAGGAACGAAGCAGGGTAACCCAGATGCGGAGCGCCACGACCGCGATCACGCCGGCGTAGGCATAACGCAATACTTTTGGTGACACCCGGCTATGGCTCCTTTCTCCCGCAATGGCTCCCACGCTTGCGCCGAGGATGACCGCCAGGGTCATGAAGAAGGGCACCTGCCCCGTGATGAGCTTCCCCAGGAAGCCGGCAAAGCCGTTCAATACGTGTATCGCCAAGCTGCTGCCGATGGTAATTCGCGTAGGTATTTTAAGTACATAGATAAGCAATGGCACGAAAAGAAAGTTACCGGCGCCCAACAGCCCGACCACGACCCCGACGGAAAATGACATTGCGCTAAGGGTGATCGACGCTATGCTAATTTGATCGGCCGCTACTTCTTCACGTTCAGCGGACGGGCCGGGGAGAAACATGACGGCTCCGGCGATAAGCACCACGATGCCAAACAGGAGCAACAAAAACCATTCAGAGACCCATTTTGATCCGACGCCGCCGATAAAGGCGCCGATCGCGGATGATACAGCTCCAACCAGCGTAAGCTTTTTATGCACCCGTCCTTTATGCCAATGGGCTGCTCCACCGATCACGCCCGCAAAGAAAACTTGTGAGATCACCAACGCGGCGACAGTCTTCGCGTCAAGCGCTTCCAAGCCGAGAAGAGGCGGCAAATAAAGCAGCAGGGGGAATAGCAGTATGCCGCCGCCAAGACCGATAAATCCCGCACCGAAACCCGCAACACCAGCCAAGGTCAAAAGTGTTGCGAATAGCCCGCTGCTCATCCGCCCGCCGAAAACGAAGTTCTCAAGGCAATGTCCGCGACAGTGGTGACGAAATAGCCGATGCTAACGTAGGCATTGAAGTCGAAAAAGGCGCGATTGATACGCGACGGGTCATTGGCTGTGACTACGCGATGTTCCCAGAGCAGCACGGCCGCCACCGCGACAAAACCGAGCCAGTAGATGAAGCCCGTACCTGCGGCAAGACCGACCATGGCGAGGCAAACAATCGTCCAGATATGAAAAAAAGTTGAGAGTCTGAGCGCGCCGGCGACGCCGAAACGGACCGGGATAGAGTAAAGTCCCTGGGAGCGGTCGAATTCACGATCTTGCAGCGAGTAGATGATGTCAAAGCCGGCCAACCAAAAAATCACGGCGAGTCCGAGAAACAACGGCACCGCAAACTCGTACAGGTCAAAGGGCGGGCTGACTATAGCCAACCACGCGCCGATGGGAGCGATCGATAGGGCGAGACCAAGAAAAAGATGGGAAGCCCAGGTGAACCGTTTAGTGAATGAATAGAAAAACACGATTGCCAAGGCGATGGGCGATAAAACGAAACAAATCCAATTCAGCTGATACGCCGCGATCACAAATATCAGGGCTGCTGCGCCGGTTAGGGCCGCGGCTTCTCCGACTCCTACTGTTCCACGCGGCAATTCCCAGTCTTGGGTGCGCGGGTTGAGCGCATCGAACTCTTTATCCGCCAAGCGATTGAAGCCCATCGCCGCGGTACGGGCGCCCACCATGGCGACCAAGATCCAGAATAGAGCTCGCAGGGTGACCGGGTGCTTGGGCCACGCCAGGGCGACGGACGACAGGGCGAAGGGCAGCGCGAACACGGTGTGGGAAAAGCGCACCAGGCTGCCGTATTCGGCAATTTTAGATTTAAGATTTTGGATCCTTCGACTTCGCTCAGGACGGGTTTTGGATTGTGATGGCGCCGGAGGGTTCATAGGCCAAGCTTGCCCCAGATCGAATCGATATATTTTTTGGTCTTGTCATCCATCAGAATAGGATCCGGCCACTCGCGTTCGAAGCCTTCGCTGCGCCATTTGCGCGTGGCGTCGATGCCGAATTTCGAGCCGAAACCCAAAGCAGGCGCCGCATGATCGAGGACATCGACCGGGCCCTCGACGAAAACGGTATCTCGCTTCGGGTCGATGTGGTTGCCGGCGATCCAGGTGACTTCGGAGAGATCGTGGATGTTGACGTCGTGGTCAACGATGATCAACGTCTTGGTAAACATCATCTGGCCCAAACCCCACAGCGCATGCATGACCTTGCGCGCGTGGGCCGGATATTCTTTCTTGATCGCGATAATCGCGAGATTGTGAAACACGCCGTGGACCGGTAGGTTCATATCGACGATCTCAGGCAAGGTGACGCGCAGCAGCGGCAGGAACAGTCGTTCCGTCGCCTTGCCAAGATAGGCATCTTCCATCGGTGGCCGTCCGACGATCGTCGTCGGATAAATCGGCTGCTTTCTCTGCGTCATGCAGGTCACGTGAAACACCGGATAATCGTCGGCGAGCGAGTAGAATCCCGTGTGATCGCCGAAGGGACCCTCGCGGCGCAGCGGCTCGGCCGGATCGACGTAGCCTTCGATCACGATATCGGAATTCGCAGGGACCTCTACATCAACCGTAAGACACTTGATCAACGCGACGCCTTTCTTGCGCAGGAATCCGGTAAACAAAATCTCATCGATCTGGTCGGGCAAAGGCGCGGTGGCGGCGTAGATCATCGCTGGATCGCCGCCCAAACAAACCGCCAGCTCTAACCGGCCGGCTTTTTCTTTTTGCCGCTGATAGTGACGCGCGCCGACCTTGTGGAGATGCCAGTGCATGCCGGTCGTCCGCTGATCGAAAATTTGCATGCGATAAAGACCGACGTTTCGCGTGCCTTTCACCGGATCCTTGGAAAACACCATCGGCAGCGTAATAAACGGACCCGCGTCGCCGGGCCAGCAAGTCAGCACCGGCAGGATGTTTAAGTCCGGCTCGCGATGAATAATTTCCCGGCACGGCCCGTCATTGGCGACCTTCGGCGGAATGCCGGCGAGCTTGATCAGTTCGCCAAGCAGTTGAAACTTATCCTTAAACGACTTCGGCGGTTTGGTTTGTATCAGCTTGGCGATCTCCCGGGCGATGTCTTCGATATCCGTCACGCCGAGAGCCAATGCCATGCGCTTGGACGAACCGAAGGCATTGATCAGCACTGGAATCTGCTTGCCGACGACGTTTTCAAAGAGCAGCGCGGGACCGCCGCCTTTCATCACCCGATCGGCGATCTCGGAGATCTCAAGTTCCGCCTTGACCGGATGCGCGATGCGTCTGAGCTCGCCGGCGCGCTCTAAAACTTGAACAAAATCGAGCAGGCTGTTATAGGGCATGTGCGTCCCTGCAAAATCTAAATGAAAAGCAATAATCCGAGCCGAAGTCAGAAGTCAAGCAAGCACTCCTCACGGCGAGCCTTCTTCAAGAGTCTTAAAAAGCTACTTTTTAAGAGATGAACATTTATCGGCACACCCGAGCGCGCGCCAAGTCAAGGTTCAATTTACATGAATACCGCAGCCCGTAAAGAGAAGCGCCCGCGAGCGCAGCGACGCCGCGCCATCGCCGAAGCAAAGAAGCAACCAATCACCCTGGTGAATGCGAATACAGTTTGGTTCTTCGCAATTTTTGGCAGTGCGCTTCTTCTACGTCTGATTTACCTGACACAAATTAAATCCATTCCGCTTTTTTATCATCTCGCCGGCGACGGCTGGACCTATGATGAGTGGGGGCAGCGGATCGCGGCGGGCGCTTGGCTGGGAGATGGGGTTTTCTATCAAGCGCCTTTGTATCCCTATTTTCTCGGCGTCTTGCAATTTCTGTTCGGCCACAGTCTTTGGCTTGTTCGCATCGTGCAAATTACGCTCGGATCGGTTGCATGCGCGCTGATTTTTCTGATCGGTCAAAAGCTATTTTCGCGCCGCGCCGGAATCGCGGCCAGCTTGATCCTTGCTTGTTATGCGCCAGCGATTTTTTTCGACGGCCTCATCGAGAAGAGCGTTCTCGATCTTTTTCTTCTGACGGCGCTGCTGTTTATTTTGTTCGGAGTCAATGGATCTGAAGGTTGGCGACATTGGATCGGCGCCGGTGTGGTCCTGGGGCTGCTCGGGCTTTCGCGGGAGAATGCGCTCATCCTTGTGCCCGTTGTCGCGCTGTGGATTGGGCTGTTCTTTTCCGGGCGTTCACCGTCTACACGCGCGCGTTGGCTCGGATTGTTTTTTGCCGGTTTGTTGCTGGTGCTCGTTCCGGTGGGTTTGCGCAATCTTGCCGTCGGCGGCGAGTTCGCGCTTACCACCTCGCAATTCGGGCCAAATTTTTTTATCGGCAACAACGCCGCCGCCGACGGAACTTACGGCTCAGTTCGAAAAGTCATTCGCGAGACGCAGCTTGAAGGGCCGGACGCCAAGCGCCTGGCGGAAAGGGCAGTCGGCCATGAGCTCAGTTCCGGCGAAGTGTCCAGCTACTGGTTCAATCAATCGCTCGATTACATTAAATCACGCCCCGCGGAGTGGCTGCGGCTACTGGGGCTGAAATGGCTGTTGGTGTGGAATGCGCGCGAGATCGAAGACTCGGACGATTTCTACATCTATCAGGGTTTTTCATCGTTGCTCGCTTTTTTCAGCTGGTTCAATCACTTCGGTATTCTCGCTCCGCTTGCTGTGTTGGGTGTGTGGTTAACCCGCAGCCAGTGGCGGCGGCTTTGGTTGCTGCACGTTATGATCGTCGCGCTCGCGCTGAGTATCACGATCTTTTACGTTTTTGGCCGCTATCGTTTTCCACTGGTGCCGCTGTTGATACTATTCGCCGGAGCCGGCGTCGTTGAAGCCGCGCGACTGTACAAAGAGCGGGCATGGCCATCGATCACGGGCGCCGTAGCAATAATATTGATCACCGCCACGGTTGTGAATTGGCCATTGCGCGGTAAGGCGGGACCTGGCGTCGAAGGTTACAACAATCTGTCCAACGCTTATTACAAACAGGGTCGAGTCGACGAAGCCGTCAGTTTGGCTCAAAAGGCGATCGCGCTGGCGCCCGAGTATGGCATTGCTCACTACAATCTCGGCAATCTTTACGCCGCCCAAGAAAAATTCGATCTGGCGCAACAGCACTTCGAGGAAGCCCTGCGGCTGTATCCGAACTACGCCGAAGCGCACAGCAACTACGGCCAATTGCTCGCTGAGCGCGGCGATCTCGAGAGTGGCACGCGCTATTTTCAGCGCGCCGTAGCGCTTAATCCGGAGCTTAGCCGGGCCCAGCTTAATCTCGGCGTGGCTCTGGCAAAACAAGGACGGACCGAGGAAGCTATCGGGCCGCTTCAAGAGGCCGTGCGGCTCAGCCCGGATTCCCCAGAGGCGAGTTATTATTTGGGTAGTGTCCATGCGGCGCAGAATCGCTACGATGACGCGGCAAAATTTTTTCAGCAAGCGCTGCGGATTCAACCGGACTTTGTGCCGGCGCACCAGAGCCTGGCGCAGCTGCTGGCGTTGCAGGGGAAAACAGCCGAGGCAAAGCTTCATTACCAAGAAGCGATCAGGCTCATGAAGCGGACCCGACCGGCGGTCGGCGTGCGCTGACGAACCTTCGCACAGGCAGCGCTAATAACCGGACGAGCCGATTCGCAGGGTGACGGACGAGGGCGGCGCGATGAGCTTTATGAACGGGATCGGATCGTCCAGCATTTTCACCGGTTGGATCTCTGTGGGCGGCGAGGCGGTCAAGCCCTCGACCCAGTGATATTTCAAAATGACTTGGCTACCCTTGAGATCTGAAAGCTCCAGACGGTTGAGGCCGGCTTTGACCTTGCCTTCGCCGGCGACAAACCAAGTCAACGGCTGATTGACTTTCATGAGATGGACCGGACCGATGCGTTGCTCGACGGTCACCAAACCGGGAATCGCTTGCAATCGTTGGAGCGATGCCGGATGAAACGCGACGATTGCGCCGATGTTGTAAAGCCGCAGATAATCTAGCAACTCATCGTCGGTGAGTGTCCGGACATCTCTCTTGAACATTTGTCCCGAATGAAACTCGGCAAAATGATGCCGGTCGTTGTAAAGATTGATCGGCCCGCCGATGAGCTGGCGGCCGGTCAAATGCGGCACGAAGGAGGAAAGATAAATTCCGTCGTAAACAAATCCGGTTTCGTCGCCCGATTCTTCGAACAGCACGCGGGCATCGCTCGGCGTTTGCCGGACAATCCAATCCTTGATGGCTTCGAGTGAGGGCGTCGTGCGCGAGCGCAGTTGCAACTTGCCGGTGGATTCGGTTTGCACGAGATTGACCACAAAGGCGATCAGACCGCCAGCTAAAAGCAGGGGTGTTAACCTCGATCGTGCGGCAGCGGGTGCGGCCAACCAACGACCGGAACAATACGCAGCAGCGATTACCAGGAATAGATCGAAGGGTAACTTGAAGCGCAGAGGTTGCCACGGTTTCATAACAGGCCACAAGGCGCCGAAGTATGCCAGCAAAAATAAAACTGTTAGAGCGCTCGCCAGCATGATCCCCAGTGGCCCCTTCTCGCTCTGGATAATCTTCCAGATTCCCAATGCGCCCAGGAGAAGCAGCGATAAACGAAATCCTTTTTCGATGATCGAAGGACGAAAGGTCCAATAACCCTGAGGGCCGAGATAATCGAGGAAAAATGTAAAGGGGTGGGTGCTGGCGAATAACGGCAGTTGCTCCACGATGGCCGCCGCCACGTCATCGCCCCGGTGGTGGAAGGCCGTAATCAGCCAAGGGGAATTGACGAGTGCGGACAGCGTAACAGCTGTGCCGATCCACAGTAAAATCCGGCCCGTCATTAGACGCGATTGCGCGGCGAGTAAAGCAACCATCGGTGGTAGAAAGATTACGATCGATTGAACATGGAGCGGTAGGATCAGCGCTGCAAATAGCAACCAGCCTAGGTGCACCCATCGCGAACTCGATGGATTCACGGCGAGCCGGTAAAACAGCGACGCTCCCAAGACGCTGAAATAAGACGCCACCGGGAATCCGATCATGCCGTAGAAGAACATTTCGCGCGGCAACGAGTTCCACCAGTAGACCGTGCCCAAAAAAGCTGCCAGCAGCGCATCAAGGTTTTCCGCCGCGTCGGCAAAGAAGAAATTCCTCGCGGCAAAGTATATGAACCATGGCACGCTCGCGTTTGCGAGAAACACACAGATCTTGAACCATTGGATCGGTTTCAGGGCGATCGAGGACAAGCCGACCGAGACCAGTTCAAAAAACTTGATGCTTAGATCATGAATGGTATTGGACGGGTAACCCGCCATAAAATAGGGATTGTAACCCCACACCGTACGGTCTTGCCGCCAAAACGCATCGAGTGACGCGAGATGATGGTAATGCAGTCCCCAGTCCTGGTCGATGATTGCGTGATCGTCTACGATCCCTAAAACGGGGCTGAACAGAAAAACCAAACCAGCGAGATGAATCAGAGATAGGCTGATCAATAACATCAGCGAATTTCTATGGTCCAACCTTCGCGTTCTGACCGGGAGTTGCCGTTGAAGGCGATTCGCTAAATTACTGGGTTTTGTCTCGCGGGTGCGACCTCTACGTGCCATGTTGGATGCGTTTCCGAGGTGGTGGAAGTCAGCGAGCGTTCATGTTGATAGTGTAAGGCATGTGGTGTGTGCGTAGAGGATTTTGCGGGTATATGTTGGCCAGCCAGATTTCGATTACCAGATAGACCAGAAATAGAAACAACAGCGCCATCATCAAACTTCGTACGCCATTGATCAGCAGTCGCGAGCATCGGGCCCATTCTATGCCGCCGCTAAACGCCATTAACAACGCCCCATAGGATGGAAAGAGAAGTCGTCCTTGAAAAACGCTCCAAGCGTCCTGGCGCCAGCCTACCATTAGGATAACGAGAAGGTTCAGCGCGAAAGTTAACAAGAGAGTCCCGTCATAAATGTAGCGATCGCGATTCTGTGCAGCAGCTTTAGGTGTAAACTGACGAATGGCCGGTATTCCGCTCCGAGCCGCTCCGATCAGCATTAGTACCGTGGGGCAAAGGGCGACGAGGTAAATCATCGACCCCACCCGATTGATGGGAGCTATGAGATTGCCATAAAAGGTGGATTCGGGAATCAATGAGTACCAGAAAGAGCCATAGATCATCAGCGGGTACGAATGAACCGTGGCGCTTGAAATGACCGGATCGCGCACCAGCTTCAGCAGATTAAAATCGAGTAACGACTCGAAGCCGATCCAGGTGGGTCGCTGCTCCTCAGCCCAAATTTGAAGATCAAGATTGCTGAGCATCGGGTTGCCAAAATAAATGGAATTTTCCACAAACTTATAGGAACCGAGGACGCCGGCAACGAGCGCAAAAAGAGCCAAACGGTAAATAATCTTAGGACCACCAACCTCGTGTTGCCGAACGATGATCCAAACAAACAGCACCAAAGGCAATACAAACGCCAGGAAAACGGCCTTCGTCAACAGGCCCAAGCCCAACCAAATCCCGAGCACAAGGCTGTTATAAACAGAGGGGGCCGTCTGGAAGCGTCGACATTGATAAAAAACCAGGGCGCCGAGAAAAATCGCCAGAGTGTCATTGGAGACAAATAAACCAAACATGATGAATTGCGGATGAAAGGCAGCCAAGGCAAGGCACCAAGGCTGACTCCCCTCATCGATCCAGGGCAATTGCCACAGAACGCCAGCAATGAGCAGCAACGTGGCGATGGATAATATGAGCGATAATCCATGGACGGCTGGCACCCCGCCCAAGCGAAGAAGGGGAGCGGCGAGGAAATAATATAGCGGCGGATGATACGCCTGGTTAAATTGATCGGCACGCGCCGGTGTCCAATGATTTGCAACATATTCTATGACTTCCAGATGATTGTCATTGTTCAAATAGCCCATGTGAAAAAACACGACGAGGCGTAAAACAACGCCGAGCCCGAGTATCACTAAGAACGCATAAAAACGCACGGACGAGCTAAACGACCGGGCAGATGGTCCAGCGGATGACACAACACGCTTTGATCTAGAATGATGCGGCGTGACCGCGCGGTGTTTTTTTCGTGCCATATGAGCGGACTCTATGACCCGTCATTTCATCTCACCAAGCCGCACAAATGCGAATTGTTTGAGCGCGCCATCTCGCTCACGATCATCCTGGTCTGCTTCCATACAGTTTTGGAAGAATCGCGACAAGCAAGACAGGCTCGCCGTGGATATTGCGCACATCCCGCACCGACGCGCTCGGGTACTGTCCGCGAATCGAATCCCAAACCTGGCGGTCGCGGCTTCTCAAGATTAGCTTCACTGGCCCCTGAAACGGTGGATTGTACGCTTCCAAAGAATTAGTATCCACCGAGTAAAGGTTCCTTGGGTGCGTGAAGTTGTATGCCACTGATTGAGTAAGATCATAACGCCCAGAGAAATTTATGACGGCCAAGCTTCTGAGCGGTCCAGGCACAAGCGGCGGTGGATTCGCCTGCGCGTACTTCTCTCCAGGTTTGGGATCGGTTTCGCTTTGATCGAGTATATCCTGGCCAACCAAGATTACGGGCAAGTTGTCTTGAGCTATTTCCAACCCGATCAGCCGCAACTCGTAAGCCATGACCCGCATGGCGGCGCTATTCTTTCGCTCCAAGCCGAAATAGAGGTACAGATTGAGGGCCATCGTCAGCGCCAGCGTGGACCCAATGAGTATTTTGATGTTGGGAAGGGATAAGTAACTTCTGAGCCAACGCTCCAGCAGGTGAATCACTTGATGTAGGCCCAGACCTGTAATCAGGAAAGCAGGAATCATGACTGCCGCGGTTCGGTAGACATAGGGCGCGCCCTCTGGACTCACCGAGAATATGCCCGGGATAAAATTCAATAGGAAGGCGCAACCGATGAGTCGCGCAAAATAAAGATTCCTGCTGCGCACTAGCACCAGCAATCCGACAATGGACAATAAACCGGTCAGAGGGTCCATCATTGGTAAGCCCGGAAAATTATCTCGGGCGTATGTACCGCCCAGCGCATGAAACATGAGCGCATGTCGCCAAACGTTATCGACAATTACTGTAAACGGATGCTCGTTATTGAAAACGCTCAATTCCGCAATCCTGACCCAGAAGGCGCTGGGTTTGGACAGATAATAGCAGAGAAGAGGGTATGCTACCGCCACTGCTCCCGCGGCAAACGTAGTCGCATGCTTGAAAATTCGTCTGTCGCGCGCGAGCACCCACTCCAAAGCTAAAAAACTAAATAAGGAAAGCACGCCGATTCGCGCTCCTTGATAGCTGTAGAGAGACAGACCAGCAGTCATTCCGGCGAGATAAGTATAGAGCGGGCGACCGCGTTGCATACCGAGCAGGAGCAGCCATATCGTTATGGAGAATGCCATGACCATGAACGAGGCATCCCAGCCATAGCGGCTCAGCCGAACAGTCCAGTGAGCAAAAGTGAAAAGCAGAGCTATCCAGAGCGCAACGCGGCGGCTGAAAAGCAGATGACTGATCAGGAAGACCGCCCCGCAAACGATGATCCCAGGTATGGCCGAGAACAATTTCATGCTCCCATAGCTGACCCCGAACAGCTTTAGGATCAGTACATTGAAATACAGATAGAGATTCGCCGTTTCCACCCAGTCTTGCCATAACAGAGGCCTCTGACCGAAGAGATCGAAACTCTGCTCGAGCAAAGCCAGACTGTTGTTCAGGGTGAGTATTTCGTCAACATAGGGACCCAGAGGGAAGTCGCTAAGTCTGTACAATCGCAGTGCGCAGGCCGTCGCCAGCACAATAACGAGTTGAACATAGGGAAACGGGAGCGGCTCGGACAGCGAGGGATAAGCCTCGACCCGATCAGGCCAGAAATAGCAGGCCCAGAGAACGATTCCGATCAACCAGGGAAACGGTGCCCAGGGGCTGTGTAAATTTGCCGTGATTGCGACGCAAATGACCGTCGACAACGTGACCAGAACCGGCAATCTCAGACAGAGCCGCTCGAGGAATGATCGCGCTTCTATGGCACTCGGTTTAGCGGGGCGTGAGCCACTTTTTTTCGTCTGCCGTTTTGACGACACAGTTTTTTGCTTGCTCGGTTCAATCGTTGGTTGATATCAGTAGGGTGAATGATACGCGCAGGCGCTTGAATTATTCATGGTTAATTACCGTTAATTACATCAAACTTGGAAATGAGACAAATGACTATGTGCACGCGTTCGGCTGCGTATGATCCTGAGAACGCGCTGATTCTGTCCGCGCCACGTCCGCCTTACGGCGTCCGCCCGCGAGTGCGGCATGATGTGAGCGGGCGGTGAGCGTTTCAACAGTTCACCGTCAAAAAAAACCGGGTGCCCCAATTCAGTGGTTTGGCTGGGCTGCGGGGATTTTGACAGTTGCGATCGTCGCAGTGGTACAATGTTTGGTAGGGACGATCGGCGGGACAGAGTCCGCGTGGCGGATGGACCGGCCCTATTATGCAGACTATTGGTACTACGCAGGGTTAGCGCGAGCGCTGATGGCGGATTTCCCGCCGCACAATCCGGCGTTCGCCGGGTACATGTTGTCCCAGTACAACTTTCATCTGGCGCCGCTAACCGCGCTATCGCTGGCGATGAACCCCTATCTGGCGATGCGCGTGCTCAACACGGTTTATAGCGTGATTCTATTACTGCTCTTGCGGCGCTACCTGCCTGGTTCCTTCGGTCTGGCGGCGCTATGTATTCTGGCGACAGCGCCGCTCTATTTTCATGTGAACCCGTTATCGATCGATCTACTGACGCGCGGTTTTCATCATGCGCCGTTCGTACTGCTCGCGGTGGCGGCGATTCTGGAGACACAGCGGCTGCTGCTCAAGAGCGCGGCAATTTTCTTGCTGCCGTGGGCCCATGGTCTCATGGCCGTTTCGTTTACGCCGATGGTGGGCTTCTCCTGTCGGTCGCAATGGCAGCGATATTGGTCGGTGTTAGCAGGCGGATTTTTATCGGCGGGCGCCGGCGTGTGGGTGATCAGCCGCGGCCAAGGTGGTGGGGAGCTGTTTCAAAGCCTGGGCTGGCGGCCATTTGAGCCGCTGCTGCACCTATTCCCATTGGTAATTCCGCTATTTTACGTCCGACAACCAATTTGGGTGATCGGCGCTGCATCGGCGTGGCTCATGGCAGCCGTCGTCGGTTGGAACCAATTCTATTTTTTATTTGGCCTTAACTTCGCTCTTGCTATGGCGTCTGTCGAGGCGGCTTCGAGCGAGTCGTGGCGTGCCCGGTACGCCGCCGTCTTGTGCATTGCGACCGCAATCGTCGGCGCCTTGATCGGCGGATACCGACAGCTTCATGCCCACGAGCCGTACGATCGTCGGCCGGTGGCAGCAGCGCTGGCGTGGGTTAAGTCTAACACACCTCGGAATGCAGTTTTTTTACAGGCGCCCGCGCCGGCCGCGCTGCTGGATAACGATGAACCCTATCGACGGCGCGGCTTCGGATACTGGCTGCTCGAAAGTCGATCGATTTTTATTGCCTATCCCCCATGGGCCACCGACATCGGTTTGCCCGGCGTGTCAAGGGCCATGGAGGCCATCGCATATTTTAAAGGTGAAGCGCCCCTGCCCGCAGGGGTAGACTACGTGTTCTACGGGCCGATGGAGCGTGCGTTCTTTCCCCGCTTTTCGCTGCGTAACGCGACGACGGTGTATCACGACGAAAATGTAATGATCTTAAAACCAGCGGGCGGTTAGATTTTCCCATCAGCGCCCAGACCCGATGATGGGGTGAGCTATCGTGGCGGCATGGATGTCTGGGGCAGCGACCTGATGATACGCAACGCCTCCTCGTAGTGGTAAATCGCTTCTGAACGTTTGTTTTGTGAGAGTAAGATCCGGGCCAAACTCTCATGCGCAGTAGCTAGACCCGGCTGAATTCTCAATGATGCGCGGAGTAACTCAGTGGCTAAGTCGAGGTGACCGCGGCTAGCGAGCACTAGGCCCATATTTTGGTAAATCTGCGGATTCATCCGATTCAGTTTATAAACAAGGATGGAATATCCGATATTCGCGACGGGCTCGTTTATCTGAAACGATCTCAAGAAATCCAGTTCCTGATCCGTAAGGAAAAGGTTCCCGCCATAGAGAAAGTTGGCGCTTATGGCCAGATAGTCTGACAAGTCGCTATTCGAAGAGTCCCGAATTACCCAACTCCCCGGAAGATAGAATGCATCGATCCCGTAATACTTCGGATCCGCTTTTCCGAAATAAAGAAAGTTAATCTTTTTGATTTCGTTATCGTCCATCCATCGCTTTAGCTCTTTAAGGTCCTGGCCCCAGTCCAGGTTTGAATCCAGCAAGACCCTGTGACCGTTCTTGGGGCCGCCCACAAGCTCGTTAAAGAAGGCAAAGTAGTGAGGATATATGTTGAATGAAGAAAAAAGATAATAAGCTCCGAGAAAAAGCACTACTCCCCTTTTCGGCCAGGTTTTGTGGTTCCAAAGCTGTGCGGCGGTGCCGCCAACAAGCACAAACAAGAACGGATAGATTGGCAGGATGTGGCGCATGCCGATATTCAAACCAGACCCTACTGCGAGCAAGAAATAAACTGCTACTGGTATAAGGAGAAAGAGCTGGAGGAGATGGTTTTTCCGCTCAAAAAAAGATCGTCCTACGGCCAGTAAAAATAGCGTGAGCGTTACCAGCGGCGTCTTTACAAAGAACACGATTGGGAAATACAGCCAAGAGCCTCGATCCGAGATTTCACCGAGCAAATAACCAACCCGGCTGAGACGTTTGAGAGCGAAAAGCTGGCCGTAAGTCCATGCCTCGGGAAAAATGTGATAGTCATTGAACGTCTTAACCCAGGCTTGAAAAAATGAGTGTTCGGACATCAACTGGTTCAGGTGCAAAGGTTGACCGATTCCAGGGGTGGCATGGAAGCGAAACCCGTAGGCGGCCCATATGAAGAGATACGCGGTTATTGACGCGCCGAGGATTGTCGCTCCCACGATGGCACCCTTGGTCCACCGGCTGAATATCGTGCGTATTGCCCCGATACCGCATCCCTGAGGTTGCGAAGATATGACCGACATCAGACCGAGCGCGCCCCAGGTGAGAAAAACTGCCGGAAAGGAATGCTTGGTGATGGCGGTTAACCCAAAGCAGAGAACTGTCAAAAGCAAGTTTTTCCAAGTCAAATAATTTAAAGTGCGGCAAAAAAAGTAGGTGCCAATGAAAAAAAACGCCGCGAAGGGCAGGTCGGTTTGAATTACGGAACTGTGCGCCAGGATATTGGGATCGAACGCGTAAAAAAGCGCGGACGCAATAGCCGCCACGGGCCCAAAGATCTCTCTGCTCCATAAGTAGACGAAACCTCCCAGGAGCAGGGCTAAGGTGACCATTGGGAGCTTGGCGTAAAGGAACAAAGTATCAGCGTCGTTATCCCCGAAGAGCATTTTTTGTGCGACGCTGACAGCAGCTGGATCGCCGACGTCGCTTTTGGGCGGCTGATTGTCGAGAGCGTTCAATGCTCGGGGATCTTTCACGTCCATGGCCAAAAGAGGAAGAGCCGCCAACATTTTTACCAGGGGCGGATGTTCGGGATTGACCCAATAATCTCCCCACTTGAGGTATGAGTAACCTGCGAAAAGGTGCAGCGGTTCGTCGACGGTGGGAGATTGTTGTATGAAGCTACTGACCGTCAGCGTAACAAACAGCAGCGCAGTGGCGGCGAGTAGGATAGTTTCCGTTGTCCGACTGATCGAGCAACTCCGTGGGGGCGAGAAAGCGCGCGCCGCATTTTTAATGTCACCCGTGGCAAGTTGTTCTGCCCCGCCGTGAGCGTCGTGTGACCGCGCGCTTGGATTTGTCAGGTGAGACTTCTCGGTTTTGGGTGATCCTTTGGGCACGAGCGTTCGTTTACTGGGTTTGCGACTCGCTTTTGGACTGAGGATTGAAAAAGTGGGCAGTATGGACCTTGGGACCCCACACGTCTCTCTTCCGCAAGAGACGTTGACGGTTAGGACATCTCTAACACTGATTCGGCCGATCTCTTTGCCCAAGATGTCGTTTTTTCATCATTTATAAGAAAATGGTGAAGGAGGCAAACAATTCCAAAAGTGTCGAATCTCTTGACTAGAGACAAGTCGTCTAGTTAGTTAGATTCTCTTTTTGGGAACTGCACGGCACAAGCAAACATCGATTTTTCCGTCATTGTTCCTGCCTACAACGACGCTGAGAGACCGCGAAGACTCTAGTGCGGATTCACGAATATCTCGCGCCCGGTAGTTTTACGTACGAGATCCTCGTCGTTCTACATAGCCCGGCGTCGCGCCGAAACCGAGGCAGGGATTATACGGTGAACGAAGTGATGCTGAAAGCCACGGAACGGATTCGGCTATTCACCGAGACGGACACTTCGACGGACATCGCTCACTTCGAAAAGATGAAGCCGTTATTTGATCGGGATTTTGATGTCGTCATTACCTTAGTGAGCTAGGAGCCTGCCGAGCCAACTCATGCCGAGACCGAGGACTAAAAACATCAGCGTCATTGGATTCCGTTCTTCGATGCGGTGAACTTGGGGTAAGATGTCAGCGGTCGCAATGGCAAGGAACGTGCCGGCGGAGATGCCGATTGCAATGGCGACATTCTCCGCGGAGAGCGCGCGGAAAAAAAGATACGCAAGCAGAGCGCCGACCGGCGTAGTCAGAGAAAAAAGCAAACTGAGCAGCGCGACTTTGCGCCGCCTCCACCCGGCCGACAGCAAAATCGACGTGATCGAAATACTGTCGGGCACCTTGTGAATGATCACTGCAAGCAGGACGACGGAGCCTAGGTGCGGCATCATGAGGCCGGCGCCAAGCGCCAGGCCGTCGAGCAGACTATGCAGCGAGATGCCCAGGAAAGCGGGAATCCCCATTTGGTGAATATCGCATTGCCGTTCCTCGCACGCATGGACAAAAACAAAGCGCTCCATGACGAATATCAGCAGAAAGCCCGCCAGGATCGGCCAACCTAAATTCTCGCCGAGCATTTCGCCGGTCTTGGGCAGCATATGAAAAAAAACCGCGCCCAAGAGCACACCGGCGCTAAAACTCAATAGCAGCGCCAGCGCTCTTTGCGACAGCTCGCGCATAAGCGGCAAGAAGCTGCCGACGAGAGAGATGAATATTACCGCAGGCAAGTAGAATCCAAGCGATGCCATAGTTCCCGCCATCGGTGGAAGCTAACATAGGGTTTATAGGCTCGCAAATAAGGCAGCAGATTGGCGACAATGTTCTAGGCGATCGGCACGATCACGTGCGATCAGCCGGTATCTCGATGCGAAAGAGGGGGTCGGAAATCGAATCTTGGAGG
>JBOHVN010000043.1:0-9403 GCA_050735675.1 Binatia bacterium
CGGCTTCTTGATTTGCAAACAGCTTCATTCTCTACAACAGCTCACCCCGTCAAAGCGCCCATTTCCCAGCCAGGGGGATTACGGGTAAAGATAAGCGCGACGCGGGGGAGGAAAGCCTATCCTGGGCCACTTCTAAGTAAGGTGGGGGATTGAAACCTTCGACTCCGCTCAGGACAAGCTCCGCGCAGCGGTTGGACGGCTTGAACGATTTGACCGAACGCATGGTGTTTCACCGCCATGCGTCGACCGACACCGTCTTCTGATAATTGCAGCCCATGATGCGCCAGTAGCCGTTGGTTTCGCCGCCGACCACGGCGACGTGAATCTCGTCGGGTTTGAACATCTTGATCATTTCATCCGGCGCCGCCTTTAATTTGGAGGCATAAGGCTCTTCGCCGAAAGTCGCGCGCGGATAGATGTAATTCTGAATCAGCTGATAATCCCAATACTCGCCGGCCGGCATCAGCGCATTCTCGTAAACCCACTGGATTAGTTTTTCCTTGGTGTCGAAGCCGCCCCGGTCGATATATTGGCGGGCCGCGATGGGGTCGAGCAGAAAAGTCGGCGCGCTGTGCGCGTCCATCCCCCGGAGCATATTGCGCACATGTTCGCGCCAATATTTTTCGCGCACGCCAAGAGTAAACGCCGTCGAGCGGCATCCGGTAAATATACTTACGGTGCTGTCCGTCGGTTTGAATCCATGCTGCACATGGAACGGCGCCCAAGGGCTGCGCTCTTCATTCTCGGCGAAGGTGATGCTGCCATAGGCGTAGCCGTTGCCCTGCGAGCCCATGTAGCTGTCACCGGGAATCGATCCGCCCTGGAGGTTTTGTGACAGCAAACCATAGGCGCGCCCGATCGTCGCGTTGGCATGATTGTAAGGCGCCATGGCGCCGGTGCCAGAGTTCATGCCGATCTCGCTGCGGATCGGGCCGTTGACGACCACCATCGCAGCCATCGAGCTGGTCGTGCTGCCGCGCGCGCTCACGCCGCTCGACGCGAGCGCCAGGATCACCGGAAAATATTCTGGCCGCGCCCCCGCCATCACTGCGTTCACCGCCACCTTTTCAACCGTAAATTCCCAGTGCTGGCGAAACTGGTTCGAGCGCATATGTCCGGCGACTTCGTCCGGCTTGCGGCTCGCGTGCGCGAGCATTTCTTTCACCTTTTTTTCCGTCGGCAGAACGATCGGCAGTTTGTCCGTCCAGTTGCTCTCCAGGAACAGACGATGCAGGTTCTCGTCGGTGTCGGAATCGACCAGGCGCGGTGTCGAGCGCTCGAACTGGATATTTTTAACGCGATCTCCCTCCGCGGGGCGCGTGAGCCCTTCGATGACTTCTTGCATCACCGGACGGCCGCTGATCGGGCTTTTGCCTTCGACATAGGCCCTTAGCTGTTCCGCGGTTTTGCCCATCACCGGTTGGGGCACGAAGGTGTAACGGGCCTCGGGCATGCCGTGCATTCGCGTAACGGACTGCACCGCCTTCTCGAAGACGTTGGTGTGGATCGCCACGGTGGGCACACCGTACTTGCTGTCAAGCGCGATTGCGTGCACGGCGACCGCCGGCGCGCACGTGCTTCAATGGCCGACACCGATGATCGCGCCGTCTCCATTCGCCTTGATCATCTCCCAGGTTTTCGGATCGTCCTTGGTATAAACGCTCGACATCTCTACGAGCTTGGTGTTGACCGAAGGCATATGCTCGGCAAACCACTCCTGGACCTGGCGCAGGAAGAGTCCGGAGTCGTCGAAGCGCGGGTCGACCAGATAGACCGTCTTGCCGTCGAGGCTGTCGAGCCGTGGCGCCATTGGTTTCGGCGTGATTTTCGGTGGAAAGCCCACCGGATTGAGCACTGCGATGTTTAGCGTTTCGTTAGTGTGTTCGGCCATGTACGAGTCCTCCTCGTCATGTCTATGATCGAGCTGCCGGATAATCAATCGGGACAATCAACCGCTCAAGTCAAATGGAACGAAGCGGTTTTTCGCTTCTAGAATAGAGTCAAGCTATTCGAAGTGACACATGCGCGTCAAGCACTGTAGAGCGCGAGATGTCGAGCGAAGGCGTGGAGACATTCTCCTGTATGATTGAGCCATGCAAGGGCCGGTCTCGCTAACCGCCGGCACGATGGTTCTTGACCTTTCGCTTTGAACTGACCTATGTTTTCAACGGCGGCTTTGACCGGAGTTTGGCTTTCATATTCGTTTGCGAGGAGGCGATATGAAACAGGCGAGCATCTGGCTTTTGTTATTGGGCATGCTTCAAGGCGCTGAAGTTTTCGGGCAAGCTCCATACTTCCAGGGCAAGAGCATTAGAGTCGTGGTCGGCTATCCCGCCGGCAGCGCGCATGATAAGTGGGCGCGCTTGATCGCGCCGCAGCTGAGCAAACATATTCCCGGCAATCCCGCCACCGTGGTGCAGGTCATGCCCGGCGCCGGCTCCATGACGGCGACCAATTATATTTATGGAGTCGCAAAGCCCGATGGTCTGACTCTCGGCGTCAACAACGCGGCACTCTACTTCGAACAGCTTTTGAAAAAGCAAGAGGTCCAGTTTGATTGGTCGAAATTTTCGTGGGTCGGCAGCACGACGCGGACGAGCCCGATTTTGTACATGTGGGCGAACGCTCCTTACAAAAGCATTCACGACGTGCGAAGCGCCACCGTGCCGCCGAAGTGCGGCGTAACCGGCACCGGCAACACCGGCTACTATCTTCCCAAATTGCTGGAAGAGACTATCGGCGCGAAGTTTCAACTGGTGACGGGCTATCAAGGCGGCGCCGATATCGAATTGGCGGTCGAACGCGGCGAAGTGCAGTGCCGCGCGTTTACGATTCAAGTCTTCTTCGGCCGCGAGCCGTTCAACATCTGGCGCAGCAAAAATCAGGTGCGGGTTTTGGTGTACGGCGGGAGAAAACGCGATCCACGTTTGCCCGATACCCCGCTAATCAGCGAATTGATGGATCAATACAAGACCTCGGAAACCAATCGACGGTTGGTAACAGTGATGCTTGGTTCCGGCGAATTCGGCAGCGCGCCGATGTTCGCTCCGCCGAATATTCCGCCAGAGCAAGTCAAGGTTCTGCGCGCCGGTTATGCCAAAGCGCTGACAAGCCCCGAGTTGATTGCCGAGGCCAAAAGACAGGGGCTCGATGCCGAACTGATTCATGGCGATGAGATGGAAGCACTGTCCAAGGACGTGTTGAACCAGCCGGCCGAGGTTATTGCCCTGATGAAAAAGGTCATGGGGGGGTAAGCGCATGATTGAAAAATTGGTCGCCGCCTTGACCGAGGGATTGGTGTTTGTCCACTAGCCGGCGAACAAATCCATTGTCCTAAAGATCCTGATGAAGCATCTCCGGATCAATGATCCGAGTGTGGCCGAAAGCGGTTATCAGGATCATCTGCTGACGCTGAATCGAAAACCGTATCCGTCGCTCGATGGCCTGCGCAACGCGCAACGCTTGATGGGGCAGCAGAATCCCAAGGTTGCGGCGTTGAATGTCGAGCAACTTATTGAAGCGCGTTTTGTCCGCAAACTCGATGAGAGCGGGTTTATCGATCGGCTCTACGCGTCGCAGCGCTGAGCCAGTGTTGCGCGCGGGTCTGGGGTCTCGGGTTGCGCGGGTAAAATGCGATCACCGCCAGAATGTCATTCTGAGGAGCCTTACGACGAAGAATCTGCTTTTATTGTCGGCCGGTGCTGAGTAAAAGCAGATCCTTCGCTTGCCCTCAGGATGACAGGTAAGAAATGCTTGGGCTAGTTGCGCACAATTTGTCATCTCATCTTCCCAACTAAGCCAAGATTCTGACCCCGAGACCGGCGGAACCCGATTTGATTCAGCGAGTCGTTTACGATATTCGCTCAGAATAGGTTGTTCGTTACGGAGGTAAAGCTGTGCTTCAAGATAAAGTTGTTCTTATAACGGGAAGCGGGCAAGGGATCGGCAAGCATGCGGCAAAAACTTTCGCCCGGGAAAAGGCCAAAGTGGTGATCGCCGACTTCGATGTCGAGTTGGCGAAGAAAACCGCGGCCGAGATCGGCCAGACCACAGAATCGATGGCGATCGTCGCCGACGTGCGCAACGAAGACAGCGTCAAAGCCATGGTCGAGCAAGTGATGAAGCGCTTCGGCCAGATCGATGTGATGATGAATAACGCCGCAATCGTGCCGCACTTCGCATGGAATATTCCGCGCTGGCCGCTGGTTGCCGATATGCCGTCGGAGTTTTGGGACCGTGTCCTTCACACCAATCTTTACGGCACGTTTTTCGGAACCAAGCATGTGATTCCACACATGGCGAAACGCAAATCTGGCCATATCATCAATCTCTACGGCGGCGGCGGGGTGAAACCGGGCGGCGCCGGCGCATACATGGTGACTAAAGACGGCATCCGCACTTTTTCTCGCTACGTCGCCGAGGAGGTTCGCGAGGCGAATATTTGCGTCGTGACGTTCTCGCCGCGCGTGCCGATCGCAACCGAGACCGCGCCGGAAGAAGCGCTCAAGCGATTGCCGGGACCGGACATTTTGGGACAGGGCTTCGTGCTTTGCGCCCAGTTGCCGATGGATCAGAGCGGCAAATGCTTTGCCCATGACAACGGCAAGCTGGTGAACGAGCTGCCGCGGGAAGGTTAAAGCTATGGCGGTGATCGATGCCGATGCGCATGTGATCGAAAACGAATCGGCATGGGACTACATGCTCGAATCGGAGCGTCAATTTAGACCGCGGATTGTCGGCGCGACGAGCGGCGATCCGATCGTCGATTACTGGTACATCGACGGCAGGCTGATGCCGCGTACCAACGTGGAAAAAAAGCTTCCCGAGGCGGCCCGGGACATGAGCGATCTGAGTGTCCGGATCAAGCACTTGGACGAGCTTCACATCGACATCCAGGTGATCTATCCGACAATTTTCATATTTCCCACAGCGCGCCGGCCCGAAGTCGATCTGGCGATTTGCCGGAGTTACAACCGCTGGATGGCCGGCATCGTCGCCAAAGCGCCGGATCGCTTTCGCTGGGTGGTGGTGCCGCCGTTGCTCAACATGGGGCGCGTTGGGGAGGAACTGCAATTCGGCAAAGAGCATGGCGCATGCGGCGTGTACTTGCGCGGGCTGGAGGCGGACCGGCGCTTGAGCGATCCTTATTTCTATTCGTTGTACGAGACCGCGACCAAGCTCGACCTGCCGATTTGCGTTCATTCGGCGAATGGCAGCATCGAGTCGCACGATTTTTTTCTCGACGAGCCGGGCTTTTGCAAATTCAAATTAGCCGTAGTTGGCGCGTTTCACTCGCTGGTCAACGACGGCATTCCCGAACGGTTTCCTAAACTACGCATCGGCATCATAGAGGTGAGCGCGCAGTGGATTCCCTACGCGATTCATGATCTAGCGCGGCGCCACACCCGGCGCGGCAAGAAGTTGAGCGATAATCTGCTCAAGGACAAGCGCGTGTACGTCACCTGCCAGACCGACGACGATCTCGATTACATTCTAGGCTACGCGGGCGAAAACAATCTCGTCATCGGCACCGACTACGGTCATTCGGACAATGCCAGCGAGATCGAAGCGCTGCGGAAAATTCGCGACCAAGGCAAAATCCCGCCGCGCGTCATTGATAAGATACTCGATGACAACGCGCGGGCGCTGTACGCGCTTTAGATGCACTGAGAACGAACCTCAGTGCTGAAGCGGATGAGAGGAGTTCTAGACTATTGCGGCGTTCTCGTAAGTATTGAGACCGAGAGTACGCTGTGTCGTTTCGGGCACATTTGTGTGTCGCCCCCAAAAATCTGTTTGCGTCAGTGTGTCATTCTGAGGAGCTTGCGACGAAGAATCTGCTTTCGACCGCGATGGGCAGTCGGCGGAATAAAAGCAGATCCTTCGCCCGTGGCTCAGGATGACGATAAAGGGTAAAGTCAACGTAGTGAGTACAAGCAATTTTGGAGGATAAGTAAGTGCTGACCATCGATGCGGACGCGCATGTCATCGAATGCGAGAAGACTTGGGACTATTTGGAAGGCGCCGACAAGCGTTATCGGCCGGTGCCGATCGCCGTCGATATGCCGACGGGCAAGAAGCAGAATTTTTGGATCATCGGGGGACGGCTGATCGGCGGGCGCGACAACATCGGCCAGGACACTTCCAAAGAATCGCGCGAGATGGCCAACATCGATTCACGGCTGAAGCACATGGACGAGATCGGCACCGGCGTGCAGGTGCTATATCCGACGCTTTTTTTACGGCCCGTGACCGACAATCCGCGCATCGAGCTGGCGCTTTGCCGCTCGTACAACCGTTGGATGGCCGATATTTGGTCCAAGGAAAAGAAACGTTTGCGCTGGGCCGTGCAGCTACCGCTCATGACCATGGACAAGGCGCTCGACGAGTTGCGCTGGTCGCACGGCAACGGGGCCTGCGCGGTGTTCATGCGGGGCATCGAAACCCGCCACACGCTGCACGATTCTTACTTCTTCCCGCTTTATGAGGAGGCGAGCCGGCTCAATATGCCGATTGGCATTCATTCCGGCATCGGCAATTTCACCGTCAACGAGATGCTTGGCGGCGAGCCGTTCCGCGTCGCCAAGCTCATGGTGATCGGCGGTTTTCATTCGATGATTCTGAACGGAATACCGGAAAAATTTCCTAAGCTGCGCATCGGCGCCATCGAAGTGGCGGCGCAGTGGGTGCCGTATTTGGTCCACGATCTCAATCTGCGTTTCCCCAAGCTCGAGGGCAAAGAAGCGCGGCCGGACGTGTTGAGCGGCAGCAATCAACTATTCGCCGCCTGCCAGACCGACGACGATCTGCCCTACGTGCTCCAATACGCGGGCGAGAATTGCTTGATGATCGGCTCGGACTACGGCCATGCCGACAATGCGAGCGAACTTTTGGCGTTGGCGAAGCTAAAGGAGAACGGCGAGATCGATCCGCAGGTGATCGATAAGATTCTTTACCATAATCCGGCAAAGTTTTACGGGCTGGATGCGGATTAGGAAGGAAGTGGTGCTCGTAAGGCGGGACAAATGCATCGCACCTAGAGCTGCTTCCCACCTCCAAGATGTTTTCCCTCGCCCGCATAGCGTCGCATAGCGGGAGAGGGCGAGGGTGAGGGTCCGAAACTTCCGCATGAGCCCTCATCCCTACCTTCTCCCTGAGGGAGAAGGGGTAAGTTCAGGCGTGAGGACTGTATTGTTAGAAGCCGAAAAATGAATGAAGCCTTTGACTTATTACTGACCGGCGGCACCGTTCTCAATCCGGCGACCAATACGAACCAAGAACTCGACGTCGGCGTGACCGGAGATCGCGTCACGGCGATCCAAGCAAATTTGCCACGCGCCAACGTTAAAAAAACTTTGGACGTCGCCGGTTGCTACGTCACTCCAGGCCTGATCGATTTCCATGTTCACAGTTACTGGGGCGTGAATCCCTATGGATGCGATCTCGATTCGCTATGTCTTGCCACCGGCGTGACGACGACGATGGATGCCGGCTCTGCGGGGCCGGTCAATTTTCTTGGTTTTAGAAAATTAGTCTACGAGCAATCGAAGACTCGCATGTTGGGATTTGTCGCTCTGGCGCAACATGGCGTTTTGAACACGCCGGGCGAGTTGCTCAATATCGACTTTGCCGATTCGGACGGCGCCGCCGAAACGGTCGGCAACAATCGGGACATCGGCGTCGGCATCAAAGTTCGCCTGCACAAAAAATCCATCGGTGAAAATAGCCGGGAGGCTCTGCGGCTCGCGATCAAGGCAGGCGAGGCGACGCGCACGCCGATCATGGTGCACGTCGGCGACACGGCGATCGGCATGGATGAAATCGCCGAAACGTTGCGCCCCGGCGATATCATTACTCATTGTTACACGCCGCAGCGGCCGTCGGTCATCGACGACTCCGGAAAACTTTTGCCGCAAGTGCGCAAGGCCAAGGAGCGCGGCGTAATCTTCGACGTCGGCCACGCCGG
This sequence comes from Binatia bacterium, assembly GCA_050735675.1. Lineage (GTDB taxonomy): Bacteria > Desulfobacterota > Binatia > UBA9968 > UBA9968 > DP-20. The sequence continues at coordinate 7,967 of JBOHVN010000043.1, forward strand.
CGGCCACTTTGATTTCAATCTCGTCGGACGGGCGATGGGCGACGGCTTGCTGCCCGATGTCATCAGCTCGGACTTGCACAGCCGCTTGTCCCAACCGGGCTTCGGCGTCGTCGTTGATTTGCTGACCACGCTGACGAAATTTTTGCCGTTGGGCTTGAGCTTGGAACAGATCATCGCCAACTGCACGATCAACCCCGCGCGCGCAATCGGTTGGCAGGACCGCAGCGGCAGTCTCGAAGTTGGGCGCGAGGCGGACATCGCTGTTTTGCAAATAATTGATGAACCGATAAAACTGCGCGATTCCGTCGGCGGTGAAATGATCCATCGCCAGCGCATCGCCGCGCAGTGGACGATACGCGCCGGCGAGGTTTTTCACGGCAGGGGATAATATTTTGTTAGTCGATTTCCGTTGAATTGGATGTCATTCTGAGGAGCATTGCGACGAAGAATCTGTTTACATGCTTCGCCCTCAATTGAGATGCTTACGCTGAACAAAAAGCAGATCCTTCGCGGCGGCTCAGGATGACAGGGAAAGAATAGTTCAAGGTATGCGGTATATGTTTGTGTTTCTCGCGTTCCAAGCTAAACACGGCGATGGAGGAATTTATGGCTTCATCTTGGGAAAACGTACAGATCGATGGATCGAAGATGAGGGTGTACATCAGCCCGCCGGAGAATTCGCGGCCATCGCCGGCAGTGATCGTCGTTCAGGGCCAGACCGGCGTCGATGATTTTGTAAAAGTTTCAGATTTGGCCGCGACGAACAATTTCGTTGCGGCGGCGCCGGATCTTTATCATCGCGATGCGCCGGACTGCAAAGACGATCCGCCGACCCGGCGCATGAGACTGCGCGATGCCACGGTAATCCAAGACATCAACGCCACGGTCGATTTTCTGAAGTCGCACAAATCCGTCGATCCCGGCCGGATCGGCATCGTGGGATTTTGTATGGGCGGGCGGATCGTCTATCTGATGTCTTCGGTGAATCCGGATATCAAAGCTGGTGTGATGTATTACGGCGGGGATACATTCTCGGCCTGGGGAGATGGTAAATCGCCCTTCGAGCGAACGAAGGAGATTCGCTGCCCGATCATGGGCCACTTCGGCGAAGACGATAAAAATCCGTCGCCGGCGGATATGCGCAAGCTCGATGCTGAGTTGACGCGATGGGGAAAGCCTCACGAGTTTCACTCCTACGCCAACGCCGCCCATGCCTTCGCCAATTTCGGTGCGGCGAACTATCGAGAGCACGCGGCGACGGTTTCCTGGCCAAGGACGTTTGGATTTTTTGAAAAACATCTTAAAGGGATCTAGCTAGTTTCTGTCGCGAAACTCGTAAAAAATCTTACGGGTGCGACATGGGCCAAGTTGTTTCTGTGACATACTTCTATCATTTTGAGCTGAAAGTGGACAGCAAAGAGTCGTGTAGGGTGTTCG
>JBOHVN010000044.1:0-33293 GCA_050735675.1 Binatia bacterium
GCTCGAATCTGCAGTCGATGTGGGACCATGGGCGGGGTTTTATCCCTACGGTAAGCAGAACGAAATGGTACACAACGGTTCTTTACACTGTCCCATCGGCTCCACCAAATCCGATTTTTCTTACTTAGGTTTTATAAGACTTTCTGTCGGGTCGTTTCGATTTAGCCGGAAGCCGCTCTCTGATGGCAGGCTGCGTTCAGAAAGAAAAGATCGGGTTTTTTTGGCTACTGCAATTCCGGGGCTGCGCCAAAGTAATTCTTCCACGCCAGCTGCAACAGATCGTCGGTTATAACCAGTGGCCGGTTCTCGTACTGGCAGAAATCGGCGCAGCGCTGAATCAAGTCTCGTGGCTCGCAGCCGCGCAGGGGGCGTTTGTCCACCTCGTAAAGTCGAAATACCAAGTTGAGATGCTTTGGATCGAAATCAAAGCCGCTGTTTCGGACGAATTGCTCGAATATCGCGGCGTACATTTCCCGGTCCGGCGCATTGACATAAAGCCGATAACCCATGCGGCGTAGGAAGGCATCGTCGACCAAATCGCTCGGATCAAGATTGGTGGCAAAGATCAAAAGCTGCTCAAACGGCACTTCGATTTTTTTGCCGGTGTGCAAAGTGAGATAGTCGATGCGCCCTTCGAGCGGGACGATCCAGCGGTTGAGGAGATCGTGCGGGTCGACCCGCTGACGACCGAAATCGTCGATGACCAGCGTGCCGCCGTTCGATTTCATCTGAAACGGCGCTTCGTAGAATCTGACGGTGTTGCTGTAAATCAAGTCCATGGTCTCGATCGTCATTTCGCCGCCGACGATCACGATCGGTCGTTTGATCCTAATCCAACGCTCGTCGTAACGGCCAACGCCGGTAACGGGAACCGGCTGGTGATTGTGCAGATCGAAAACTTTAATCACCTGTCCGTCCACTTCGATGGCGTGAGGAATCCAGATCTCGCCCAGTTGGGCGCGGTGTAAGGCCGTCGCGATCGTGGTTTTGCCGTTGCCCGACGGACCGGTCATAAACAGGCTCCGGCGCGAGTTGGCGACAAGCCCGAGCGTTTGCACCGTGCCTTCCGGGAGCACCAATCCGGACATGGCCGAGCGCACGTCTTCGGGTTGAATCGGCTCCCGCGCGGCGCTTTGGCGTAGCACCATCTCGCCATAGGCCGGTAACGAAACTGGAGCGGGACCGATATAACCATTCATGTCGAGAAGGTGTTGGGCGCGCTCCCAACCCCGATCGAGCATGCCGTAGCGATTATTGCCGTAGCTTATGAGACCGCGGATTTCGACAAATTTCTCGCGATAGAGATGCTGCAACAGTTCTTCGGTTACGGGCATCGATAGTTTGAGTTTCTCTGCGGCTCTCTGGGTGGTGCAATTGGCATCCGCGTATACGGTCTTCAATGCCAAATCGGCAAGAAAGCCGAAATCGAGCTGGGTATGCTCAACTGTCAAGGGCACAGGCGGAGCATAGATTGGCGCGGACGACTCGACTGGTTCAGGTTTGCTCATAATCGTTAACCTCTCCGGTTTTTCGATATCAGGACGGCAGCGCCCGTGTAATCATGGCTGGAAAATAGCCACCGTCCAACCTTTTGACGTATTGTAGGGGCTTAGGGGATTTTTGGCAATATAAACTACGGCCCTCGCTATGGGGTAAAAGTAATCGGCAACTGGTTGCGTAGTCCTTCGGTGGCTAACCATCAAAATTGCATTGACCGGCCCGGTTAAAGCGCTTCGTATTGACGCATGTTTAGGTCGTGGAATAGTGTAGGGTGCTCAAACCAATCTAGTCTAATCAGGACTGGAGACCGATCATGGAGAATCGCCGCTACGATTACTCGCCGATTATTGGCCGGCCAAAGATCGAATGGCCCAATCATGGCCGCATCGCGCTCTGGGTGGCGCCCAATATCGAATATTTTCATTTCGACATGCCGATCCGCGGTTCGGGGAGCAATCATACGCCGGACGTCCCCGGTTACACGCTGCGCGACTATGGCTCGCGGGTGGGCGTGTTTCGCATCATGGAGGTGCTCGACAAGTACGGCATTCGCGCCAGCGTGCTCTTGAACGCCGAAGTTTGCCAGCAACATCCGCCGATTATCGAAGAAGGCAATAAACGCAAATGGGAATGGCTCGGCCATGGCATGACCAACAGTGTTTCAATGCTCGACTATCCGGCGGCAGAAGAGCGCTCGATCATTCGCAAAGTGAAAGAACTTATCACCAAGAGCACCGGCAAAGCGCCGAGGGGTTGGCTCGGTCCTGGACTCGGCGAAACCGGCGACACGCCGGATCATTTGGCGGCTGAGGGATTCGAATATGTTTGCGACTGGGGCAACGACGAGCAGCCGACGCCGATGCGCGTAAAGAGCGGGCGGATGATTGTTATGCCCTACGAGTTGGGCGTCAACGACATCCGCGTCTTCATTCGCGAGAATCACACGCCGGAGCAATACTATCGCATGGTCTGCGATCATTTCGACACGCTTTACAAAGACAGCGCCTCGGGCGGACGTGTGCTCTGTTTGCCTCTTCATCCCTTCGTCATCGGGCTGCCGTTTAGGATCAACTATCTGGATAAGGCGCTGGACTATATGTGCTCTCACGACGGCGTGTGGCGCACAACGAGCGGGGATATCGCGGACTGGTATTACAAGCACTACTATAAGGATCCGGGGAGGTTTGAGGGATGACAGGTCCGAGGATGGAGGATCGAGGATTTAGAATAGTTGGAGTGGTGGAGTATTGGAGTGATGGGTTCGGAAACGGCCTGGGTGATCGTTTTGGTCTTAAACCCAACACTCCATCACTCCAGTACTCCATTTATTGCAAATCGCTAGACTTCGGAGATTAGAACCATGATCCCTGCTAAAGAGAAGCAATTCGCGTTTGAAAGCAATTCGCGTTTGACACCGTCGAGCACAATCGCAAGGCGATCTTCGAGTAACCGGCGGAAAATTGTCGCTGCGTTTCTTTATCCGATCTTGGACGTTCTTTGCCGTCATCCTGAGCCTGGCGAAGGATCTGTTTTTTGTTCACATCCGATTGCCTCGAAACTTCTTAAAGCGGATTCCCCGTCGCAAGGCTCCTCGGAATGACACGCTCTGTTGAAGTCATTCAGGCTTGTAGCCGACGCAGCGCAGCAGAATCCGGGGTTTTCTAAAAGGCCGTGGCGTTGTTTACTTCTCGGTCACTTCTACAGTCATTGAAACGGTCGAGCGGACTTCGACGGTGCCGGGTTCGACCGGTGTCGGCGCGGTCGCTTCGGCTCGGGCCGCCATAACCTGACGGTCACGGTAAATGGGCTGAACCGTGCGCTCGCCTTCATTGATCGCGGCGATGCGGACGATCTTCAACCCCAGCGAAGCGGCGATCGCTTCGGCTTTGGTTTTCGCTTTCGCCGATGCCATGCGCAGCGCTTCGAGCTGAGCCGCCAATTCATCCTTCAACGTAAAAACAAGCCGATGAACATTGTTGGCACCCGCTTGCATGGCGCTATCGATGAGCCGGCCGACGAGGATCAAGTCGGTCGTCTTGATGCGCAGTGTGTTGCTCGCCGTATAACCGACGATCTCGGGCTTTCCGCCCTGCGGGTAGCGATAGTTGGGCGTGAGCGAGTAGCCGCTGGTTTTGACCTCATCGCCCTTGCTCAATGATTTTTTGACTTCGGCAAGCACGCGGGACAGCCGCTCGGCGTTTTCCTTGGATGCTTCGGGAGCGCTGCGGGCCTGCGTGACAACGCCAATGTCGATTTGCGCTTGGTCGGGCTCGGCGAAAATAGTCGCTTCGCCGCTGACCGTGATCGACGGAGTTCTTGGGCGCTCCACGCCTTGTTGCGCTTGAGCGGTGGATCCGAGCAAAATTATCATGCCAAGAGTCGCCAGTAGTGTGTTCATATCGAATCCTTTTGACCCAGCCGCTTGGACTAAAGGCTAGCGCATTTGGCCGCGTCCGGCTAGAGTAGGCGCGCCTGGAGAGCGGTTGCAGGTTTAGACGGCACGGCAATGAAAAAGTTCATCCTCGCGATTTTCGGCTTTCGATTAACCGGGTGCGCGACGCACTGATCCGGTCGAGAAAATCGCGGGAGTAGCTGGGCTTCCGCAAGCGAGCCAAAGAAGAACCACGATGGGCGTGCGTTGAATTGCGCGCGCTGACAAATTCCTGCTAAATCGAAAGTGTGGAAACAGCAGCGCGGCGCGAGCATCAACTCAAGAGCGCGGGCATCTTTTACGGCTGGTATATCGTCGGCGTCGGCTTTCTCGCTAACGTCGCGTCATCGTTCGCGCTCGCCAGCACCCTCAGCATTTTTCTTAAACCTCTGACCGCCGAGTTGGGCATTTCGCGCGGCGTATTTTCATTGCTGCGCTCCGGCGAAGGCATCATCGGCGCTTGTCTCGCGCCGCTGGTAGGCACGCTGGTGGACCGTTACGGCGGGCGCTGGCTTATGGTGGTTGGCGCCGCGATCACGGGTGTAGGCTTTCTTTTTCTCGGGTACATTGACAACTTCGGTCAGTTTGCGGCGATGCGCTTGACGCTCGTCACCTTCGGCGATGCCTTGATGGGTTACATGGTCGTCAATGTCGTCGTCGCGCAATGGTTCGTGCGACAGCGCGGGCGCGCTTTCGCGTTCACCAGCATGGGCGTTGGCTTCGCCAAGGTTTGTATGCCGGTCCTGGCCGCCTGGCTATTGGTTACGCTTGGCTGGCGGCAAACCTGGATGGTGTTCGGCGTCCTCACGATGGCTTTGCTGGTGTTGCCGGCATTGCTCGTCGTACGGCGGGCGCCCGAGGATATGGGCCTTTGTCCCGACGGCGCCGCCGAGCCGATCGCCGACGGTCATACTATTGCACGAGGTAAGAAAACTACAAATGAGCAGTCAGCGAACGATCCCGACAGGCTCTGGACGCGCGCCGAAGCCGTGCGCACGAACGCCTTCTGGCTGCTCGTGATCACGTTCGGCATCTCCAGCGTCGGCGTGACTGGGCTCAATCTGCACGTCTATCCGTACGTTACCGATATCGGCCATTCGCCCGTGGTCGCCGCCACGGTGATGAGCGTGATCGCCTCCATGCAACTCGCTTCGCCGCTGGGCTGGGGATTTCTTGCCGAACGAATCGATCCGCGCATCGCGGCGATGCTGCGCTTCGTCGTTCAAGGCATCGGTCTGGCTCTAGCGATCTCAACCAGCAATCTCATTTGCCTCTACGCAGGCTTCTTTCTCTACGGCATCGGTCTCGGCGGCAACATGGTTTTGCCCGATCTCTTGTGGGCCAATTATTTCGGCCGCCGCTCGCTCGGGAAAGTTCGCGGCTTGGGCTTGCTGATCTCTCAAGTGCTCGCCGCGCTCGGGCCGCCATTTTTTGGTTTCTTATTCGACATCACCGGCGGCTACGGGCTTTCGTTCGCAATTTTCGGCGCGGCGCTGGCGACCTCGGCGGTGTTGAGCTTGATGTTGCGGCCGCCGAGGAGAGCATAATTGGAGTGATGGAGTGTTGGAGTAATGGAGTATTGGTCGGATCATAGGAGCCCATCACTCCACCACTCCAATCTTCTGTCGTCTTGCCGCGAGTCGGCGGCGTCTGATAGTGAGGAACCAATTTGCACGGAAGGATCGCCTCATGATCATTGACGTTCACAATCATATTGTTGCCGGTGAGCCGCTTCAGACCTTTCAAGCCGGTTTGATCAATAGCGCGGGATTTCATCGTCCACGCGGTACGGTGGTGACGGAAAAAAATATTCAGGAAGCGAAATGGCATGGACACCGGCATTCAGAAGTTTTGGCCGAGGTCGGAACGGATTACGCATTCATCTCCCCGCGTCCTTACACGATGATGCATTCGGCAAAGCCGGAGAAAATTGTTCACTGGTATTGCCAGGCTGTGAATGATGCTTTGGCGCTGCAGGTTAAAATGGAGCCGAAAAAGTTTCGCGCCATCGGCGGCCTGCCGCAGAACGGCGGCGTGCCGGTGACGAACACGTTCGATGAGATCGACCGGTGCATCCACGACTTGGGCTTCGTCGGCATCATGATCAACCCCGACCCCGGCGAAGGCGACGGGCAGACGCCGGCGATGGGCACCGAATACTGGTATCCGCTTTACGATAGGATGGTGAAAATGGATGTCCCGGGTCTCGTCCACGCGGCGAGCTGTAAAAATCCCCGCGAGTCATTTCACGGCCACTTCATTACCGAAGAGAGCATTGCGATTTTGTCTCTGGTCGATTCCAAAGTGTTCCAAGATTTTCCCAAGCTGAAGCTCATCATCTCGCACGGCGGCGGCTCGGTGCCGTATCAGGTCGGCCGCTGGCGCTCGCAGCTGCGCGGGCCGAACGATACGGAGACTTTCGATCAGAGACTCAAGCAGCTTTACTTCGACACCGCGCTCTACAACGTCGAGTCGCTGAAATTGCTTTTCCGCATTGTCGGCCCGGACCGATGCCTGTTCGGCACCGAGCGGCCCGGCGCCGGCTCGAAGACCGATCCGCGCACCGGCAAGTGGTACGACGACGTGCGGCCGAATATCGAAAGCATTCCGTGGCTCACGGCGGAGGATAAGGATAAGATCTTTCAGAAGAACGCCGAGCAGGTGTTCGCGAGGTTCAAGCAGTAGACGGGAAAGCTGGAGTGATGGAGTATTGGGGTTATTTCATGTCATCTGAGACCGTTAACCTCGATCTCACCGAACTCACGCCGGACCAGCAGGTGGCTCGGCTCAAAGAACAATTCCTTTCGCTACGCGGCAAAGGCGCCGTCGTCCGGGCGCGCGTGGATGCCTTGCCCGTACGGCAGTACATTTCGCTGCTCGAGAGGGGTTACCGCATCGGTCTAGAGCGAGAAAGCGAAAGCTTTATTTTGGTGCTTCGACCCGATGGGTCGACGCCGCGATTGGGAATGCGCGGCGCGCATTCGGTCTTGAGCCATCACGATGGCCGTGTCTACACGAATACGACAGATAATCGCGTGGCGGTCATCGATGCCTCGACGCGGCAGGTGAAAAAGCACATTCCGACGGGCGATGAGCCATCGCATTTGGAATTGTCTTACGACGGGACGCGGCTTTACGTCGCCAACAGCGGCTCGAACGATGTCACGATCATCGACACCACGAACGATCGAGTGCTTACGACGGCTTCGACTGATAAGCGTCCGTTGCTTCCTTGCGTCGCGCCCGATGGCAACGCAGTTTATCTGCCAAGCGGACCTGATCGAACGGTGACAGTGGTCGGGGGCGAGGGCGAATTTCGCGCGAAGGTGCCGGTCGGCAATGCGCCACACGACATTGCCGTTTCTCCCGACGGCCGCTGGGCCTATCAGCCCAACTCCGCTTCACATACGGTTACGGTGATCGATGGCCGGGACTACTCCGTAGCCGGCGAAATCAAAGTCGGGTTAGGGCCGGGTCACATCGCCTTTGACCCGGAGAGCCGCGTCGCCTATGTGGCGAACACGGTGTCGGACGATGTGACGGTCATCAACACCAATAATCACGACGTTGTGGCGACGATTCCTGGCGGCAAAGGCGCCCATTTGCCTGCACTCAGTCCGGATGGGCGCTTTGGTTATGTGGCTAATTTTGCGTCCGACGATCTGACGGTGTGGAATTGCAGGGATCATCGCGTGATCGCCACGATTCCGGTCGGCATCTATCCGCACTTTTTTGCGCTCAGCCCGGATGGGAAGTGGATCGTAGTTTCCAACACCGGAGAATCGAGTCTCAGTCTGATTGACGCGCACGAACACGAAACACGGGCACGACTCCCCGTCGGCGCCGCGCCGGCACACCTGGCCTTTAGCCCCGATAATGAGTGCGCATTCGTCGGCTGCGAGAGCACGGATGAGGTCGCCGTGATCGATCTACGAAAGCAAACGGTCGTTGAACTGATCAAGGCAGGTGATCTCGTTCAGTAACCGGACGCTTCAGGGCTCTCTTGCGGTGGTTTGAAATCCCTCGCGCCGTGGCCGAATGAAAGTCTGTCGTGCCCTGCTTCCTTATCCCTCCAACACATTTACGCCGGGACCAACTGATCGAAGCGATCTGTCATCTTTATTCCGAGTCGCTTTTGGTCTAAGAGGTAGGGAACTGCAAGTCAAGGACTCATCTCCAGAGTGGAAAAAACCGCTGCACTCGAACTCCGTGACGTCTCCCATGTAGCCGGCGGCAAAAGAATTCTCGACTCCATCAGTTGGACGGTTCAACCCGGCGAGCACTGGGCGATTCTCGGGCCCAACGGCTCGGGCAAGACGACCTTGCTTAGACTGGCATGCGGTTATCTCTGGCCGAATGCCGGTGGCCTCGTTCGGCGCAAAGGAAAAGAACTTACTTATCTGCCGGAGCTGCGCAAAAGCATGGGCTGGGTGAGCGCGGCGCTGGTCGGCGAGATACCGGCGCAGGAGAAGACGCTCGACACGGTGGTTTCGGGTAAGTTCGCGCAAATCGGCTATCTTGGCGGTTGGTGGGGGCAGGCGAGCCGATCCGATTACACTCGTGCGCGGCGCTATTTACAAGAATTCGACTGCGCGCACTTGAGCGAGCAGGAGTTCGGCACTTTGTCGCAGGGTGAGCAACAGAAAGTTTTGATCGCGCGAGCGCGCATGACCAAACCTTATTTAATCGTTCTCGACGAGCCCTGCGCCGGCATGGATCCGGGCGCGCGGGAGACCTTTCTCACCGCGCTGCTTAGAATCGGCAGGCAAAAGAAAATCCCCGCGCTCATCTACGTCACGCACCATATCGAAGAAATCCTGCCGCTGTTCGGTCACACACTCGTGCTGCGTGATGGCAAGGTGCTTCACGCGGGGCCGACGCGCCGCGTGCTCAAACGAGACGTGTTGAAAAAGTTGTACGGAGTTTCTTTGACAATCATGAAACGACGAGGCCGGTATTGGCCGGTGGTTATATAAGAAAAAGCGCGTTCAAAAGTTCAAGGTTCCAATGTTTAAAATTCGGATGGCCGAGGGATTCCCAAAATTTTGAACCTGGAACCTTGAACGTTTGAACGGCCCGACACGCCTTCCCCGTAAATTACAGATGACCTCATTCCAGCACAAATCATCGGCCACCGGCCGCAACCGCTGGTGGTCACTATCCGTTGCTTCTCTGGCGACATTGATCGTCACCGTCGACACCGGGCAATTGAGCATCGCGCTACCGTTGATCATCAAAGAATTCGACGCCGACCTGGCGTTGGCGAGCTGGATTGCGCTCGTTTACGCCTTTATCACGGCCTCTCTTTATCTCCCTTGCGGAAGATTGTCGGATCTGTTCGGCCTGGGAAAATTATTTCTTACCGGCTTTATTTTGTATTCATTAAGCTCATTCGCCGCCGGAGCGTCCCAGGGCGCCGCTCAACTGGTTTTTTTTCGCGCGCTGCAGGCCGCCGGTAGCGCGCTGATCATGGCGAACAATTTCGCGTTGGTCACGGCGCTCTTCCCGCCGCAGGAGCGCGGCCGGGCGATGGGCATTGCCGGGGGCACGGTGTCGGCCGTCGGCTATTCGCTTGGGCCAGTGCTGGGCGGCCTCCTTACGCATGCCTTAGGCTGGCGATCCAACTTCTATCTATCCGGCGCACTCGCGTTGGTTGGTTTCGCGGCGGCGCGCGCTCTGCTGCCGCCGGAGAGCTTTAGGGGCGTGAGCGCGAAGAGAGAGCCGTTCGATTTTATCGGCGCGGCCAGCTTCGCGCTCGGGATTTCGTCGCTGTTGTCCTCCCTGGCGCTGGCGCAAGGAGGCGAACGGCAAGATTCCCTTGTGGCGCTCACGGCGCTCGCCGGAGCCGGCGTGTTCGGGTTTTTTGTCTGGTGGGAGAAGCGCGTCGCCTACCCTTTGCTCGACTTGACTATTTTTCGCATTCCCGCCTTCACGTTGGGTAACATCGCCAGATGGTTTAGTTTCATCACCATGAGCGTCAGCAATCTGCTGATGCCGTTTTTTTTGCAGTTGGGAATGGGCTTGGACCCGCTGCGCACCGGAATTTTGGTGGCGCCGACATCGGTCGCCATGGCGCTCCTGGCGCCGCTCACCGGTTGGATGTCGGAAAAATTCGTGCCCGAACGGCTCTGCGCGCTTGGGCTCACGGTGAACGGCGTTGCCTTAATATTTTTAAGTTTTCTTGGACCCCGATCGAGCGCGATGGAAGTCGTCTTTGGCTTGGCCTTGATGGGCGTCGGCATGGGAATTTTTCAAACACCGAATAATAATTTGCTTATGAGCTCGGTGCCGCGCCATCGCTTGGGCGTCGGATCGTCGGTTTTATCGATTGTGCGCAGCCTCGGCTACTCCCTCGGCGCAACGCTGGCAACGGCCATAGTCAGTCATTCGTTGCTCGTACTGACGGGCTCCACGTCATTGCAGAACCTTGCCGGCCGCTCAGGCATCAGTTCCGATAAGCTGGTTCTCGCGGCGTTTCTGCGCGGCTATCGTTACGCTTTTCTAATTGCCGCGACCGTTGCTTTCGCCGGAGCGTTGGTTAGCTTATGGCCCGCGTCTGCAGAGAGGCGCGAATAAAAGACTACGTAATCCTCGTCCATGAAGACGCAACAGCGTGAGGAGAGTTCTTGCTGATTGCCGTGTTCGAGTGTAGTTTCTGGCCAAAGCCATTGCACTTACGACTTCCTATGGACTTTTTTTTGCTGATGAGACAGAAAAAAATTGAATTGTGCAAAAAGCTACACTCTCTTCAATACGCTTGGCCATGTCTGGTGGTATGGGCGCTCTATCTAGTGGCATTTTGGCCGGCCTTGATGAGCCCTGACTCCATCGCGCAGTGGGATCAAGTTCTTAAAACGTCATTCTCCAATAATTACCCTGCGTTCCATACGTTGACAAATTGGTTGATAACGCGCATTTGGCTGTCCCCCGCAGCTATCGCCGTTGTCCAGATAATCGCTCTGGCTTGCGTTTTTAGCCTCACCGTTCATGAACTTGGACTCTGGGGGATGGGGCCGCGCGCCAAGGCTTTGGTTACCGCGGTATTTTGTCTATCGCCGGTCAACGGCATGATGGTGATTTCCCTGTGGAAGGACATTCCTTATACGTGCGCGATTCTTGGCCTCTTCATGGTCGTCTTGCGCGCTGTACGAACAGAAGGTCGTTGGCTTCGAACAGGGCCCGGCATGGTGGCGCTTTGGTTCGCGCTAGTGTTGGCGTCGCTGTATCGTCACAACGGCCCCCCTGTAATGGGGCTGCTCCTAGTCGTCATGTTGGTCGTTTGGCGAACGGTGTGCTTCAAACAATTGCTGCGTGTGAGCTTTAACTGGATACTGGTTTTCATCATTATCACTGGTCCGGTCTATCGTCTCATCGGAGTAGTGCCGATGGCAAAGTTTTTTGCCCTGCAGAATGTGATGCATCAGATCGGTGCCATGATTTCTCATGGAGTCATAAGATCGGGATCGGATCTCAAGTTCTTGGCTTTGATCCAACCCATCGAAGGCTGGACGAAATTCTATAATTGTTACAGCTTAAACGTTCTTATTTACAATCAGTATGTTCAGCACCAATTCATCGAATCACACGCAGAGCAGCTTTTTGATATTTGGAAGGGATCGATCCTACGACGCCCAGAAGTGGTGTTGGAGCACCAGAAATGCGTCACTTCGATGCTGTGGCAAGTCCCTGAACCACTGGATACGGACGGGCGCTTATATACGATCGAACTGGGGATCGTCGAAAACGATTTTGATTTGCAAACCCAAAGCCTATGGCCAAAACTTCACAATATCATTTACTCTGTTGTGAGGCTGTCTCATAGCCCAAATATCATCTGGTTTGTGTGGCGACCGGCGTTTTACCTCTATAGTTTGCTGCTCTGCGTTTGTCTTGCCGCGCTCCGCACAAAGAATATTGGCGTTTTGCTGGTCGGGCTGCCTGCGGTGCTGAATTCAATCGTCTGGCTAGCAGTCATCACCACACAGGATTTTCGCTTTCAGTACCCAGTGTATGTGATGGCCCTAATCGTACCAGCGCTGCTGTTTGTTCCTAGACAACCGACACAAACGCAGTCCGGATGATGGGGATTTTCTTATTGGTCGTAATGCCGCAAATGGATAGGGTGCATCGAGGGTTGGGATACGAACCGCTTCAAGTTAAAGCGGAATGCTGCAAAACCCGTCAGGCGACAAAAACAAACCATTGCAGGATGGGTTAGAAGTTTAGAGTTGCCGAAAGAGTACATCGCAGACGCGGTCAATTTCGTTTTCTTCAAGCTCGGGAAACATCGGCAAACTTAAACATTCTTTGGCCAATTGTTCAGCGACCGGGAAATCGCCTGGACGGTGCCCGAGGTAACTGTAAGCCGGCTGGAGATGCAGGGGAATCGGATAGTGCAGCCCCGTTCCAATTCCGGCCTTTGAAAGTTCGTCACGAAGCCTGTCGCGGTGCGGCGAGCGGATGACGAATTGGTGCCAAACATGCCGTCGCTCAGAAGACTCAAAAGGAAGCGTCAGAGAACTATTTCCCAACCTAGCCTTGTAGTATTTCGCTTTCTTGATCCGAGCGATATTCCAGGCATCGAGATGACGGAGCTTTACGCTAAGTACGGCTCCCTGCATTTCATCCATGCGGTAGTTGTAACCGAGCTCCTCATGCCGATACTTTTCGATCTGGGCGTGGTCACGCAAGTGACGAAGCCTCGTCGCAATCTCGTCGTCGTTTGTGGTGATGGCGCCGGCCTCACCGAACGCTCCCAAATTTTTCGTGGGATAGAAACTGAAGCAACCGATCCTGCCATAGCTGCCGGCCCGTTGTCCTTTGTATTCAGCGCCATGCGCCTGCGCCGCATCTTCGATCAATATCAAACCAAGTTTGTTGCAAATGTCGTGTAGGGGCTCCATATCAGCCATTTGACCGTAGAGGTGCACGGGCAAGATAGCGCGGGTTTTAGGCCCTATCGCGCGTGCGATTTTCTCGATGTCCAACATGCACGTATCCGTCTCGATATCGACGAAGACCGGGGTCGCACCAACATAGGAGACCGCCCACGCCGTAGCGATGAAAGTAAACGGGACGGTGATGACCTCGTCGCCAGCTTGGAGCCCGCTTGCTCTCATCGCTAGGTGCAATGCACTGGTCCCCGAGTTGACGCATATGCAATGACGCACGCCGCAATACCGGGCAAATTCATTCTCGAAAGCCGCCACGGCTGGACCCGCAGCAAAAATCCCACGATCGAGAGTTTGCTGAATGGCCGCGTCAAATTCATTCTTTATGCCTGCGTACTGGCGCGTCAAATCCGTTAAGGGAACCGGCTCGGACACAAACTTAGTCATTTTCTGCTCTCGGTAGTCTGCGGAACGTTCTTGAGGGGTTCCCGGCGACAATCGTGTAGGGTGGAACGTCTTTGACAACCACACTCCCCGCGCCGATCATAGAACCTTCACCAATTTGGATGCCACAGAGAATCACAGCGCCGGAACCAATCGACGCCGACCGTCCCACGGAGGTCGGTATGACCGTCCAGTCCTGGTCAGTTTGCAGTTGTCCGCTATCGTTTGTTGCCCTCGGATAACGGTCATTTATAAATACGACATGATGGCCGACGAATACCTCATCATCAATGTTCACGCCTTCACAAATAAAAGAGTGGCTCGAAATCTTGCAGTTTCGGCCGATCCGAACCCCTTTTTGAATCTCTACAAAAGAACCAATCTTAGTTTTGTCTCCTATTTCACAACCATACAGGTTTACAAAATTGTGAATCTGGACATCTTTACCCAACTTGACGTCGGGCGCGACCTTTTGAAATCGCCTTGAACTGACTTTTTTCCTGTTAGGCGTTTTCTTTTTCATCATGAAGTTACGCGTGTCCTATAAATACCGGCTCTTGGGACTCAAAGACCGGATGAACTATGTTCTGCGTAAAACCACAATATCAATCCAGCACTTCAGCATGTCCCGTGCCGCTTCGATGACCAGGGATGGCCGAGCGCCCGACGCTTTCCCTGCCTGGCGTGGAAAATGGACAATTTCTCTGACGCCGATTTCAAATCCTCGACGTCGCGCGCGGATGATTCGTTCGGCTTCACCAAACACTCCAGAGCTGATGATCGGAATATCGTAGACCACTCGCCGCACTAACTTGACACTTCCTGCGTCATAAGTCCGGGTAGCGAAGAGGACGCGAGGCAAGGCGTTAAAAAGCCATGACACTAGCTGGCGACCAAGCCCATAGTGCTTATGGTGGCGCAGCGCCACTACAATGTCATACCGGTAAGCCAGCGGGAGCAGTTCGAGCAGAGTGCTCATCTTCCATTGGCCGTCCGATGAGTTCAAAAAGACCAGTGACTTGCTTGCCCACTGGTACAATTCTGTGAACGTCGAAGCGATTCCCTGGTTGATACGATGCCGTCGGATCTGCAGTACCGGCAATGTTTCTTGAAGATTGCAAAGGATTTTCCAAGTGCCATCCGTTGAACAATCGTCGATGACGAGGATTTCCCCGTGAATTGCGGCCTGTCGGAGCACCGAGTCCGCGTCTTTTACAGCTTGGTCGATCGTGGCTTCCTCGTTGTAGGCGGGAATGCATATCGTGACGCCCCTTGCGTATGGACACGAAACAGCCGTAGCAGACGGTCGGCGCAAGAATTCTCCCATATGGCTTCCGGTTCCAAGAGTTTGATAATTCCCAACCTAAATTGCCGTTTCGTCAATGGGATTCTTGCTTAGGTCCGAACTCTTTAGAATTGCGGGATTCCCATGAGCGAGACGTTCGTTGGCCGGATTCTTCTGCTGTTGTTGCGAATGCTTTCTTGGGCAGCTGTCAAGATGCTTACGACTCGAACGCCTGCCCGGCCGTCCGTAATGGGGGTCTTATTATGTTGAATGCAATGATTGAAGTGCTTAACTTCTCGTTCTAGCGCTTCGCTATTTCCTATTGCTGGCGCGTACATGTCTCCATTTCGATACTGTACGAGAGCATCGTAAAGGCCCTCAACCGTGGCTCGGGTGATTCCTTTGTCGTAAATCTTGATTTTTTCGGTGACGAGGTTGTCGTCATAGACTGCCAACCGGCGCGAACCGCCCAGCATGACTAATCTCGTTTTCATCGGGGCCAACCAGTTGACGTGACAATGGCCAAGAATGTTGTCAGCAAACTGGACCGTGATATAGGCCATGCTTTCCGACTTATGACCGGCGTGAGAAGCGCCGATCGCTTGCACCCACTCTACTGGCCGCTCGATGAGATATTCCATGATTGAAATATCGTGCGGAGCCAAATCCCAAAGGACCGAAACATCGGATTGGAAGAGACCCAGATTGATGCGAACGGAGTCGAAATAATAAAGCTCGCCCAGCTCGCCTCGCACAACTATATCCTTCAACTTTTCAACCGCGGGATGGTAGATGAAAGTGTGATCCACCTGCAGCACAAGTTTCATCTTGTCTGCAAGATCGACGAGTTCCTGCGCCTGAGCGAGATTTTCCGTGATCGGTTTAGTGACGAGCACATGTTTTCCGGCAAGAAGAGCTTCCTTGACCAAGGCATAATGTGTGTGAACCGGCGTCGCGATGACAATCGCGTTTATGTGCGGATGATCGATGACATTTCGAACGTTTTGCGAGAACTCGATATTCGGATACTGCACCGCAATTTTTTGACAACGATGAGGCTCGATGTCGCAGCCAATGGCGACCACGCTGTCGGCAGATGCATTGAAGTTACGCACAAGATTGGGACCCCAATAACCGAGGCCGATAACGCCTACTTTGACATCCAAGGTTTAGTTCCCTCCCAGTCCGACAAAAGAAACGTTCGGCGTTCAAAAGCGCGAAGAGATCTAAGTCTCGATCACTCTTATGTGTCCTTCAGACCCTTAAATTGTATTGCGTCAGCCTTAATTTGTATAGCTACTTTCTTTGGTAAATGGTTTGGTTGAAATATATCTGTTAATGATTTCATCGTGTTCTGGGACGGTCTTCAGGAAAATATTGGCGACGTTATCCGAGTAGACAAGCTTCCACTCCTGTCGTTCTAACAGTAGCTTCGACAGCACGGAATTGGGATCATGGAAGACCCATGTAATATTGTATTTTTCAAGAATACTCTCCCAGCCTCCCTGAGCCAGGGAGACTTTTATATATTCTTTTACGCGAACGGCTCCGTACATGTCGGTCCTACCATCGATAAAAACTTTATACTTTGGCCATGCGGCGTAGATTATATAATCGCCGAATTCATCATTGTTAAACATATTCCCCTGAATTTTTTCTTTTTTAATAAACTCCGTCGCTGCAACCGGCACGTACTTGGCATTGAAATCGTGACTGATGACACCGGTTTTGGCCAGCGCTACAGCAACAAGCACGCTTGCCAAAGGCCAAATATACGGCGTCGTGTACTGATCTATCCGTGCGAGATTGTCGAGCCTGCTTCTAAATGCGGCAAAAACTCGCCCTTCCATTTGATTAAAGGCCAGGTCCGCATGTCGGAGCACTATGGGCCCGGCGATCATCGCGAAGAGCGGCATATGTCTGGAAGAAAACAACGCCATATGGCCAAAGAGGAGAATCAGCATCAATCCGATGGTATCCAATTTAGCACCGGAGATTGCGAATATGCCGATGGTGGCCAGCAACGTGATCTCGAATGGCACAACGCTGCTGAGGTGAAAATTGGGCGACAGGTATTCGACGATATGGTCCATAAGAAATTGGTCCTGGACCACACGAAAGGGGAACAACAGACTATCGTAACCATAGGGATTGAAAAACGTCGCGAAGGCACAAGCGACGGTCACTAGGCCAAGAAAGCGGATTTTTTTGAGTGGTTCGTGTCTTTCGCTGATCGGAGCAAATAAGTAATTGACGCAGTTGCCGACCCAATAGATTCCCAGCAAGATTAGCCCGAGAATAAAACCGCCATGGAGATTCACCCACAGAAGCATGATGGGCGGCAAATATATCAAGTACTTTCGGTCGCGATACTGATAGCTATTCAGGAGGTGGTACCAAATCACAAAAAAAACAAACGTAATCACATGCGGCCTCGCCAGCCAGTTGGATGACGAAGAGAGGATGACGAGCAAGGTGGCCACCGTCACGAGCAAAATGTTACTGCGCTGCTTGAGCAGCAAGGTAAAAATCAGATAGCCGGTTAAGGCGATCAGGAACGCGAAGAAAATAACCAGTCCGGTCATACCAGCTGCCCGATGCACGAGAGCCATGATCACTTCAGCAAGCCACTCATGAAGAGTCCATCGGAGCGGCGGATTCAAATAAGAAAAAATATCGGTTTGCGGGATACTGAGATTATCAACGATGAATTCGCCGGCGCGTATATGATAGCCGGTATCGGCGTCGCCCAGCAGCCGTTCGTCGGCGTTCAACGTCAACAATAAAAAGACTCCGAGAAAGACGATATCGGCAAGCGAGGGCAGTAAGTTACGCGTTTGGCGAGCTGAGGATGCGGAGTCATTCATCGGGGTTGCCAAATGGGTAAATGGAGCAATAAGCCAGGGATGCGGGCCGAACCGGGTAGAGAGAACGGCACTTCATCTCGGCTGCACCGACGAGCTGGTTTGCGTCACTTCAGTGCTGGCCCACGCCTAGCCGGCCTATGAAAGGCAGCCGAAGCGCGGGTTTAAAAAAGTCGACGCCGAAATTCAAACCAAGCAAGTTCAGCTCGAATCCCTCTTCGCGCCCCATGGCGACGCCGAGCACGCCTAACATGGAAACTTGATAACCCGTGCCGCTGGGCGTGCGGTCGAGCAGCGAGCCGTTGCTCGGATAGTCCTTGCCGATTGCGGTAGCCGGTAGATCCATGCGCAGCTCGGGCACTTGGCGTCCAATGTAGGCGATGAAGGTGTTGCTGTTCGGGCCGGGCCAGACCTTATATTCATTGGCGTAGGGATAGCTTTTGACGGCTTCCAGTATTTTCGGGATGGCTTGCGCCGCGGCGTCGCCGCGGAGCTCGGTGACCAAGGTCGGCTCGTTGCCGAACCAGCGGCCGTCGGGAATGCCCGGTGTCGAAACCACCGCCGGAAGCCCCCGATACAAGCGCCAGCCGATCACTTGATGAACGAGATATTCAGCGGCGTTCTCGGTTTTGGTGGTGATCCAAGTATGGACGCCGAAAATACCGCGCCAATTGAGCGCCCGGGCGTAGTAGAGTTGCACGACGGCCTCGGGAGTGCTCTCGGCGCGCGGCGCGATGCCGGCGCTCGATCGGTCGGCAGTGCGAAAATCGCGTCCCAAGGGCGCTTGTCCGGAAAGCACCGTGTAGAGCGGCAGCGCAACAAAGACGAGCAAAAACAGCAGCAGCATTCGCGATCGCATGTGGCCTTAACTTGCGCCGGATTATAACCCGCGCCGCGGTTGAACTCCAGACGGCCAGGAGCCGTTCTTCCACAATCGGCGGCGGCCGGAGTTGTTGAATGTTTGCCGGGTTCGGGTGATGATGCAACGGCAAACGCAGCAGCCTTCGAACTCATGGCAACGGATTTTCGCATCGGACATGGTTTTGATGTGCACCGCTTTCGGCGCGGGCGAAAGTTAATCCTGGGCGGCGTCGAGATCGCGCACGATCGCGGCCTGGTCGGCCATTCGGATGCCGATGCCGTCCTGCACGCGCTCATCAATGCCATTCTCGGCGCCCTCGGCGACGGCGACATCGGCTGCCATTTTCCCGACAACGATCCCCGCTACAAAAACATTGCCAGCAGTGAGCTGTTAAAAGCAGTGCTGCGGATTGCGCGCCGCAAGCGCTTCAAGTTGGTCAATGCCGATGTTACGCTGGTGGCCCAGCGGCCGAAACTGGCGCCGCATTACGGCCGGATGAGAAAGAGCGTAGCGAGCCTGTGCGATGTTGCGGAGAGCCGCATCAACATCAAGGCGACGACGACGGAGAAGCTTGGCTGGGCCGGCGCGGGTAAAGGGATGACGGCAACCGCAGTAGTTTTACTCGGCCGGTAGGGGCAATTTCGGGCGGGCTTTGTTGACAAAGAAAAAATTCTATAATAATCAACAATTCTAATCCCAGGTGACATCAGATCCTGCCAATCTAGCGCCGGAAGCGCGTGAACACGAGATCGAAAGGTTAGCTCAAGAGCTTGGCCGTCTGATTCAGGGCGCCGACCCTGAGCGGCGCGAAGATCTCAAAGAGCTAGCGTTCGCCCTGATCCGCGAGGAGTTCATCCATAAGGCTGGCGACGATAGCAGCGCCGCGGCAGGATCAACCCCGGCGCCGTTTAATCCGCTGGGCACTGGAGTGTTGATTTTTGTTTTGGGGGCGGGGTTGTCATTCGTTTTCGGTCCGGTGGGGTTGGTATTGATGGCGGGTGGACTCATTTTTGTCGTTTGGGGCGCCCTGATCAGCTGGATTAAAGGATAGAGAAATATGGCAGAGCGGGAGAAAGAAAAACGCGGCATTTGGTCGCGGCGGGATTTTTTTACGCGGCTGGGATGGGGCGGTTTTGGCATCTTCGGCGCGCTAAGTCTGTTGGCCTTCCTCCGTTCGGCGTTCCCGCGCGTGTTGTTCCAACCGCCGTCGACTTTCAAAGCCGGCTTACCCACGGACTATGCGATCGGCGAGGTGAGCGAAAAATATAAACAGGATCAGCGCGTCTGGATCATCCGTGAAGACACCGGTATCTACGCGGTCTTCGCCAAATGCACTCACCTCGGCTGCACGCCGCGCTGGCTGGCCGCTGAAAACAAATTCAAATGTCCTTGTCACGGCAGCGGCTTTTTCAAATCCGGCCTGAATTTCGAGGGGCCCGCGCCGCGTCCGCTCGACCGCTTTCAGGTGACGATTGGCGACGATGGTCAGCTACTCGTCGATAAGAGCAAAGTTTTTAAGATGGGGCCGGGGGTGGAGCCCGATGAGCAGTTTTCCGAGAGTGTCCTGAAAGTCTGACGGATAATATCATGAGCCTTATTGATAAGATCAAAAGCGATATCGTCGAGAGTCACGTCTGGAAGTCGATCTTTCGTCACGGTTACGAAGACACGCCGCGCAATCGGGTGATGATGGTGACGGCGAATGTCTTCCTGCACCTCCACCCGGCTAAAGTGCGCCGCCACGCCGTACGCATGCGATTTACTTGGTGCATGGGCGGTCTCACTTTTCTCATGTTTCTCATCACCACGGTGACCGGCATCTACCTCATGTTCTATTACCGCCCGGTGGCGGAGTACGCCTACGCGGACATGAAGTATCTCGAGTTCGACATGCCATTCGGCATGCTGATGCGCAACATGCACCGTTGGGCGGCGCACGCGATGATCGTGTTTGTTTGGCTGCATATGTTTCGCGTCTTTCTCACCGGTTCATACAAGCCGCCGCGGGAGTTTAACTGGATCGTCGGCGTGCTGCTGCTCGTGTTGACCCTGCTATTGAGCTTTACCGGTTACCTGCTGCCGTGGGATCAGCTGGCGATCTGGGCCGTCACCGTCGGCTCCAACATGGCGCGCGCCACGCCGCTGTTGGGATACGAAGGCCCATTCGCCGAGTTCGTCGGCGCCAACCCGATCTACGATGCCCGCGCGTTTTTGTTCGGCGGCGGTGAAATCGGTCCGCATACGCTGCTGCGCTTCTACATTCTCCACTGCATCTTCATCCCGCTCGTCGCCAGCATCCTGATGGCGGTGCACTTCTGGCGCATTCGCCGCGACGGTTTCTCCGGTCCGTCTCTATAATCAATTACGAATCGAGGCACGTCAATGGCAGAGGCCGCTCGCGAAAGAAAGTTACCGCTGGACGATAAGGTTCACACTTGGCCGCATCTCGTGCGCATGGAATTTCTCGTCGCACTGTTCGGGATGGTGGCACTGACGCTGTGGGCCTTGATAGTCGACGCGCCGTTGGAGGAGCCGGCAAACCCGACACGCACGCCGAACCCGTCGAAAGCGCCATGGTATTTTCTCGGACTGCAGGAAATGCTGGTTTACTTCGACCCCTGGCACGCCGGTGTCGTGTTGCCGAGCTTAATCATCGTCGGCCTGATGGTGATCCCCTACATCGACATCAATCCAAAGGGAAACGGCTATTACTGCTTCAAGGACCGCAAGTGGGAGATCATGACTTTTTTCTTCGGTTTTCATGTGCTTTGGATCGTCATGATCATTATCGGGACCTTCTTCCGCGGTCCGGGCTGGAATCTATTCTGGCCGTGGCAAAAGTGGGATGCGCACAAAGTCGTGGCTCTCACCAATGTCGATCTGCCTTATCTCCTCGGGTTTCGCGATTATTGGCTGTCGGCGGCATTCGGTCTTTTCGCCGTCGGCGTCTATTTTGTCGTGGGGATGATCGGCTTTTATTATTTCGTCCTGAAAGTAAAGGGCAAAGATTTCCTCGAGCGCTGGGGCATGGTGCGCTTTACGATCGTCGGGCTCTTGCTGGTGCTCATGATGGCGCTGCCAGTAAAAATGTTTCTGCGCCTGGTTTTCAACGTCAAATACGTTCTAGCGACCCCCTGGATAAATATTTAGATGTTTTACGTCGCGAAGATACTCCAAGCCTTGGGGCTCGCGGATATCGGGTACGCCCTCTATGTGGGCGTCATGAAGAATTCTTCCATGGCCGAAGAAATCGTACTCACGCTCATCGGTCTCGGGGTTTTTTCTTTGGGCCGCGCGCTTGAGCGCAAAGCAGTTTAAGGGAGTCGGGATGGCGGAGCGAGGCATCGACCAAAAAGAAGAGAAAAAATCCTACGGCAGCGCCTTTGTAATCGGCAGTGCTCTGCTGGTGGCTTTGTCCTTGTGGGCCTTCTGGGATGACAACTTCACCCGTCGTCCGTGGAAAGCCGTGCAGGCTAATTTCTACCGTCTCGATTACAACCGGGCGAAAGCGGCTTACGACGAAGAGGACAAAAAGCTTCAGACCGATGCCAACTACCAAGAGCTAACGAAGAAGCTCGCGGCGTTCCGGGCAAGTCTCAACAGCGGAGGTGATCTCGGCAAGAAGCTCAACGCGCTGGAGAGCGAGGAGGAGCGGGCAACGGTTAGATTCCAGGAAATCGATCAAGAAGTTAAAAATGTGAAAAGCGAGCTCGAAGAAGCGTGGTACGAGCACGATCATGCGGTTCAGCAAAAACGCAACCCAAAACCCTATCTCGACGTCATCGCCGAGCTCGATAAAAGACAAGCCCAGTTGGAAAAACAGCTCGAACCGGCGCGCGAGCGGCGCAACCGGTTAAAAGAAGAAATAAAAAAAATTCAGTCCGGCGCCAAGGAAATTGAGGACGAGCTCGTCAAGCTGACGGCCGAGCGCGACAAGTGGATCCGCGTGATGGAAAACGTTACGATAAAGCTCGGTCCCTTAACGCTGCCGAAAATTCCCAGCATTCAGCAGGTCTCCTTGGAGGAGTTCGACCGTAACCGTTTCGATCAACCGGTGGCGCGCGTCGACCGCTGCGTAACTTGCCATCTGGCGATCAACCGGCCCGGATTCGAGAAGGAACCCCATCCGTTCAGGACCCATCCGCGGCGCGAAGTGCTTTTGGCCGACAACGCCCATCCGCCGGGGACGTTCGGTTGTACGGGTTGCCACGAAGGCCAGGGCGTGGCCGTCAACAGCGTGAAGCAGGCTCATGGTGAAGTTCATCTGTGGGAATTTCCGTTGCTGCGCGGTGATAAGGCGCAATCGAGCTGCACCTCCTGTCATCTCGACGTCCAGAAATTCGCCGAGGACGCGCCGCTGCTCGCCGAGGGTCAGCGGCTCTTCGAACAAATCGGCTGCACCGGCTGCCATCTGGTCAGGGGCTATGAAAATATTCCCAAGATTGCCCCGAATCTGATGAAAATCAGCGCCAAGGTTGACCCCAGCTGGATGGTGCGCTGGATCGAGAGCCCGCATAAGTTCCGGCCGCGCACGCGCATGCCGGATTTCGATCTCAAGCCGGACGATGCGCTGGCGATCGCCTCTTATATTTGGTCCCAGTCCAAGGACGAGGGTGATAAGTGGACCAAAGAGCATCCGTTGCCCGGGGCTTTCCGCAATGGCGATGCAAACGCGGCGGCCAAAGGGAAGCAACTGGTTGAAACCATCGGTTGTAAAGGTTGTCACGGCTTTGCCGACGGTGAGTTCTCAACGCCGCTCGGCAAGGAAAAAGATTTGGTGCCGAACTTAAAGGACATCGCGGCCAAAACCGGTCCGCAGTGGATCTATCATTGGATCAAAAACCCGCGCGGTTTTGCTCCGGAAACGCGCATGCCGAGCTTGCGGCTGTCGGACGATGAAGCTGCGGCGATCACGGCATATTTGATGACTCTCGGCGCGAAAGCGGAGCCGATGGCGGGGATCGAAGAAAAGCTCGCCGATCCGGCCAATATCAAACGCGGCGAATCTTTGGTGCGCCGGTGGGGTTGTTTCGGTTGTCACGATATCAAGGGCATGGAAAAGGAATCGCGTATCGGCGCCGAGCTCACCACCTTCGGCTCAAAAACCGTGGAGGAGCTTTCTTTCGGCAACCGAACGGATGTCGAGCATACCTGGGATGACTGGACCTATCATAAGCTAAAATCGCCGCGCGGCTATGCAACCCCGCGGGTCGAGCAATTGATGCCGCAGTTCAACTTGGCGGACGAAGACATCCAGGCGTTGCGGATTTTGCTCGGTGGCTTCCGCGAGCGCAAGGTCGGGCAGCGCTACCTTGCGGACCAAGGGCTGCGCGTCCAGCAAGTTGTCGAAGGCAGGCGCTTGATGCAGCAGTATAACTGCGTCGGCTGCCACGAGATTGAAAAGCGGGGCGGGTTTGTTAAGAAGTACTACCAGGACAACCCGTCGTTGGCGCCGCCACCGTTAAACGGCGAGGGAGAGAAAGTGCAGTCGCCGTGGTTTTTTGCTTTCCTGAAGGCGCCCTTTCCGCTGCGGCCGTGGTTGGACATTCGCATGCCGACGTTCGGTTTTTCCGACGACCATGCGAATCAGTTGGTTAGTTATTTCAACGGATTATCTAAAGTCGAGATCCCGTATACTTATATCGACGACAAGAAGATTACACCGGAACATATTGACGCTGCGAAGATGCTGGTATCGAAGGACTATTTTGCCTGTTTCAGTTGCCACATGCAGGGCGGGAAAACTCCGGAGGGGCCGAAGGATGGCTGGGCGCCTGACTTGGCGATGGCACGCCAGCGGCTCAATCCGAACTGGATCATCAAATGGCTAAGGGACCCGCAAAAAGTTCAAGCGGGAACGAAAATGCCCTCCTTTTATCCCGGTGGCCCGGACAATATTCTTGGCGGCAAGGAAGATTTGCAGATCGAGGCGCTACGCGATTATCTGATCAGCCTGGGCCGGGGTAGTGCGGCGCCCGCGCCGGCGGCAACCGCGGCTACAGTAAAGGTGAAACCGATAAAATAGTGAATATCCGAGCACCTAGATACGTCAGAATAGTGATCGGTTATTAAAGCGAAGGAGGAAATCATGCAAAAATTGGGCTCATTAATTCTATCAACGGCCCTGATGGCCGTACCCGTGAGCGGCATGGCGGCCTATCAAGGCGGCGATGTCAAAGACGGCGGAAGCATTTCCGGTACGATAAAATTCAAAGGCGCTGCGCCGGCGCCGAAAAAGCTCGACGTGAGCAAGGACAAGGAAGTTTGCGCCAAGACGCCGAAGATGGATCAGTCGCTGATCGTAAGCAATGGTAATCTGGTGAATGCCGTAGTGACGATTACCGACATCCAAAAGGGCAAGAAGATTGCGACGCAGAAAGTTAAGTTAGATCAGAAGGGCTGCGAATATCACCCCCATGTACTGGCTTTCCCGGCAGGCACGAGCGTGGAAATCTTAAATCCGGACGGCGTCCTGCACAACGTGCATTCTTACAGCAAGGCAAATAGCCCGTTTAACCAGGCGATGCCGAAGTTCAAAAAGAGCCTCGATGTTAAGATCGATAAGCCCGAAGTCATCGAAGTCAAATGCGACGTCCATGGCTGGATGCACGGTTGGCTGGTCGCCACCCCGAGTCCTTACGTTGCCGTTACCGACAATTCCGGCGCCTTTAAACTGACCGATGTTCCGGCGGGTTCATATACCGTCGAAGTCTGGCACGAAAAGCTCGGCAAGAGCACGCAGAAGGTGACCGTCAAGGCCAAGGAAGACGCCAAGGTTAATTTCGAGATGGCCGGCAAATAGCCGCTCCCGCTGCGATCCGTTCCAAGCACGGCGCTCGGATTCATCTGGGCGCCGTGCCTTTTTGGCGAGTCGCGGTGCGATTGTTGAGAGATAATACCTCGAAGGACGATTAGCCGTTCTCTACGCGGCTCTTAAAAAAATTCCACGCCCGTTCCATGTCGACCGGAGGTAACGCTTCGATCTGACGTTGCTTTGATTCATCCAACGTCAGCGCAATCGGCGTGCCGATCTGCAGCGCGCCGTAAAGCACCTCCGCGGCTTCCTCCAAATAGATCGCCATCATGACGGCTTCAGGGATAGTTTTACCGACGGTGACCTGTCCATTACCGCGCAAGAGGATGGCCGGCTTGTCCCCCAGCGCCCGAGCCACACTATCGCCTAATGCCGCCGTCGTGATTAGATCCGGCGTGTCAAACACCGGCACTCCGCCGGCAAAAAAGCTGCCGTGATTGTGCACCGGCTCGAGCTTTCGATCGGTCACAGAAAAGATATTCGCCACGCGGGCGTGAATTCGGGTGATTGCATGGACGCGAGGTTTGGCTCTCATGACCGCGGTGTGCAGCCAGGCTTCGGACGGCGCCGGATGGCGGCCTTCGATAATTTCACCCTGGAAATTCATGGTCAGCAGGTCAGACTCCTGCACCAGCGCGAGGCCGATGCGCGGTGTCATTAGAAAAAGCTCGGTGTTGGGGAGGCGGGCGCTGACATGGCCGAATCCTTCAACGAGTTTTTTCCGGGAAAGAATCTGGCAGGCGCTGATGACGTCCTGTCTCAAACCGCTGATCGTATCCATGACGCGCCTTTAAAACTGATTATTTTTGGGTTATATTCGGTTGTTCCATTAATCGGGCAACGGCGAGTCGCTCATGAAGATCAAAGTCGAATCCCTATCCGATTCCAAGGGACAAGAAAGTCCTACCCGCTTTACGCTCGGAACGCGAACGATTGAAGTCGAAGCATGCGTCGACCGCTGGCACGGCGAGCAGGCATGTTACTACCGCGTGCTCGGAAACGACGAAAACTCCTACATCTTGAAGGGTCCTTTGGAAGACGGCTCGTGGGAGTTGGTTTCGTTCACGCATAAGGATTCCCGGGGCACCGAATTGGAATACGAAGGCAAAAGGGAACTCCAGTAAAGCACCTCTTTCGTTTTCCTTCTTTACGTTTCACTTTCATCATTCTCTCAACGGCGAGAGAAATTTAACATAACGGTCGAGGAAAGGGAGATGTCGAAACAACATTTAGTCGCTGTTGTGGGCGCCGGCCCGGCGGGAATCTACGGCACGCGCAAATTGGCCGAAGCGGGGCATCGCGTCGTGCTGCTCAATCGCGATATCAAGCCGGGCGGCTTGGCGGAATACGGCATCTTCGTCGACAAGGAAAAGATGAAAACCGGACTGCGCAAGCAGTTCAAGAGAATACTCGCCGATCCAAAGGTCTTTTATCTCGGTCACGTCAACGTCGGGGAGGACAAGGCTCTTACGTTGGCAGAGCTAAGAAGCATGGGATTTGGCGCTATCGTTGTCACGGCAGGCGCGCAGGGCACGAAAAAATTAGGAATCGAAGGCGAGGAATCAGTCGGCGTCTATCATGCGAAAGACGTGGTTTATCACTTCAACTCCTTGCCGCCGTTCAGCCAGCGGAGCTTTGAAATCGGCCGGCGTGTCGCGATCATCGGCATGGGCAACGTCATGGTCGATGTCGCAAACTGGTTGCTCAATCATAAGAAGATCGACCAGGTGGTCGTGGTGGCGCGTCGCGGCCCTCTCGAAAAAGCTTATGACGACGGCGAGTTCGAGGTCATCGAGCAATACCTCGACAATGCCGACATGAAGCAGGAAATCGAACGTATCGCGCCGCAGCTCGCGGCGGTCGGACAAAACGTCGGCGAGATCATGCAAAAGTTCGTCAAGGAAGGCGAGCCCGCCGAGGGGCGCCGGTTGACCTTCCGCTATCTCTCCTCGCCGACGAAAGTCATCGCCAACGACCAAGGCCGGGTTGCCGCTCTCGAGGCCGAAGAGAACGAAATGGTCCTTCAGGATGGCAAGACCTTGGCCAAGGGAACCGGAAAGAGCCGACGCATCGATGTCGACTGCGTCATCTACGCGATCGGCGATCAGGTCGATGCCTCACTCGGCCTGCCGTTTTCCCGCGGCGCATTCGTCACCAATCCGGAAAAACTCGCGGGCGATCCCAATCCGGCCGCCTACCAGCCGTACGATCCCGAGGTCAAGGAAGCGCTCGACGGTATTTTCGTCGCGGGTTGGTCGCGCAACGCGAGCGTTGGTCTTGTCGGCGTCGCCAAACAAGACGCCGAGCGCGGCATGAAAGTCGTCAACGAGTATCTCGCGTCTGAGGAGGGCCTATCGAGCGGCGAGATGGAGGCGAGAATCGAAGCCTTGATGGACGGCCTTAAGAACAAAGGTGTTTCGCTCGTCACCAAAGAAGACATCGAGCTGCTTGAAAGCGCCGAACAAGAAGAAGCCCGCGTGAGAAAAACCTGGGACTTCAAATACACCAGCGATGAGAAAATGCTCGAAGTGATCGCTGCGCGGAAGGCGGCGCGATAGGCTACCTTTTCAGTTTACTGACTTTCTGAGAATCGGCCGGAAGTGTTCATGCTAGTCTTTCGGCCTTTTTTTTCGTCCAATTTCCTCCATGTCACGTGATCATTTCTGACGCGTGCCGGTCTAGACCGCCGCCCCCGAGCTCTTGCCAACCCGTGGACGCTCAAATAGAATTCGAGACGTTTTTCCAAGGTTCCGAGCTGCATTTTTTTTGGAGGAGGTTGCATCATGGCGGATAAGGCGATCGAGGTTTTGTTGGATGAGAAGAGAAATTTCCCACCGCCCAAAGATTTTAAAAAGAACGCCAACATGAAAAGCGCGAGCGTTTTTAACGCGGCGCGCAAAAATCCTCAAGCCTTTTGGGCCAAGGCGGCGAAAGATCTGCATTGGTTCAAGCCGTGGAAAAAAGTTTTGGAATGGAACTCGCCGTGGGCAAAATGGTTTATCGGCGGCAAGCTCAATGCGTCCTACAATTGCCTCGATCGCCATGTCAATTCCGGCCGCAAGAACAAGGCCGCGATCATATGGGAAGGCGAGCCGGGCGATGAGCGGGTGCTGACCTATCGCGATGTTTGGCGTGAAGTCAACAAGTTTGCCAATGTATTAAAGGAGCTCGGTGTCAAGAAGGGCGATCGCGTCTGCCTTTACATGGGTATGATTCCCGAGCTGGTGATCGCTATGCACGCCTGCAATCGCATTGGCGCGCCGCACAGTGTGGTTTTCGGCGGATTCAGCGCCGAGGCCCTGCGCGATCGGATCAACGACGCTCAAGCCAAGGTGCTGGTAACGGCCGACGGCGGTTACCGGCGTGGTTCCATAGTGCCGCTCAAGAAAAATGCCGACGAGGCGCTTAGCGATACGCCTTCGATCAAGCATTGCGTAGTCGTCGAGCGAGTCGGCCACGAGTCCGGCGCGCACATGAAACATGGCCGCGATGACTGGTGGCACGATATCATGGCCGATGCGCCGCTCTGGTGCGAGCCGGAGCAGATGGATAGCGAGGACATGCTCTACATCCTCTATACCAGCGGCACTACGGGTAAACCCAAAGGCATTGTCCACACCACCGGCGGCTACCTTACCGGAGTCACTCTGGTCAATAAGTGGATTTTCGACATGAAGGAAGACGACGTCTTCTGGTGCGCCGCTGATATCGGCTGGGTGACCGGCCATACGCACATCGTTTACGGCCCCATGGCCAATGGCGTTACGCAGGTGATGTACGAGGGTACACCCGACTGGCCGGACAAGGACCGCCTCTGGCGCATCGTGGCAAAATACGGCGTGACGATTTTCCACACCGCCCCGACGGCGATTCGAACTTTCATGCGTTGGGGGACGGAGCTCCCCGGCAAGCACGATTTGAAATCTCTACGGCTGCTTGGCAGCGTCGGCGAACCAATTAACCCTGAGGCATGGGTGTGGTATCACAAGTATATTGGCGGCGGGCGCTGCCCGGTTATGGATACCTGGTGGCAGACGGAAACGGGTCACCCGCTAATTTCGCCGCTTCCGGCCATAACCAAGTTGAAGCCGGGCTCGGCGACCATGCCTTTACCCGGTATTGAAGCCGATGTCGTCGATGAGAGCGGCAAGTCGGTTCCTAAAGGCGGCGGCGGTTACCTGGTGCTGACCAAACCTTGGCCGGCGATGATGCGGACGATCTACGGCGATCCCGATCGCTTTGTGCAAACTTACTGGAGCCGCTTCCCGGGAAAATATTTCGCCGGAGACGGCTGCAAGCGCGACAAAGAGGGTTATTTTTGGCTGCTTGGTCGGGTTGATGATGTTATGAACGTGGCCGGCCATCGCATCAGCACGATGGAGGTCGAGAGCGCCCTTGTTGATCATCAGAAAGTCGCGGAATCTGCGGTGATCGGCAAAGCGCACGACATCAAGGGCCAGGCGATCTGCGCTTTTGTATCGTTAAAAGCCGGTGTAGACGGAAGCAACGCGCTCATCGACGAGCTCAAAGCCCACGTGGCGAAAAAAATCGGCGCGATCGCCCGGCCGGATGAGATTCTTTTTGCGGCGGAATTACCCAAGACGCGTAGCGGCAAGATCATGCGCCGCTTGCTGCGCGACATCGCCGATGGGCGCGTGCTGGGGGATACGACGACGCTCGCAGATTCTACCGTCGTGACAAAATTAAAAGAGCAATACGAAGAGTAATAATCGTCGTGAGTCGCGAGAGAACAGCATCGAGGCGGACGGTAAGCGGCAACCGGGAATCGGAGGCTGCAGGCATGAGCAGAACATTGGTGGGAAAAATCGTTGTGATGGCGCTTTTGGCCAGCTCTTTCGGCTGGGCATGCTCCGTGCGGGCGCAGGATAAGGCGCTTAAGAAGATCAGTTGGGGCGTAACTTCTTTGTCCGCATCCAATTGGATTCCCTGGATTGCCAAAGAAGCGAAGATCTACGAGAAGAACGGGTTGGATGTCGAGTTGATTCTGGTCAAAGGTTCGGGCCAAACTTCGACGGCGATTCTCGGTGGGAGTCTGTTCGCCGCGCCCGTTGCGGTGCCGACCGTGATGATGGCGAATCTCGGCGGGGCCGATTTGGTCAACATCGTTCACACCGTCCCGGGGGTTCAGAGCAAACTGCTGGTTAAGCAGGAGATTCAACGTCCCGAAGATATCAAGGGAAAAAGGATCGCGACCTCAAGCTTGGGTTCGCTGGGCGATTTTCTGTTCAAGTATATCATTCGCAAAAATGGCATGGACCCGATTCGCGATGTCGTTTGGCTGTCGATCGGGACGCCGCCGGAGCGGCTTCAGGCGTTGGTGTCGGGGCGGGTCGACGCCGCGGACTTATCCTATCCGACTGACGCTCAGGCGCTGCGCATGGGATACCGAGTTCTCTGGGATGCGAGAAAGGAAGTGGTCTATCCTTCGATGTCAGTGGTGACCCGGCGCAAGACCGTTAAAGAGGACCGCGATACGGTGATGCGCATGCTCAGATCTCACGTTGAAGGCATCGCCTATTTCAAAGCAAACAAAGAATTCAGCATGAAGGTTTTGAGCAAGTATCTAAGAACGAACGATCAGGAGCTTTTGGAAGGCTCCTACGAAATTTTCAGCAAGGATTTCATCTCCGTGCCCTACCCGATCATGCGCGGCCTCGAGGCCACTTACGATTATGTGGCGCAAACCAGACCTGAGATTCGCAATCGCAAGCCCGAAGAGTTCATGGATCCGAGCTTGATCGCTGAACTGGACAAGAGTGGCTTTATCAAAAAGCTGTACGAGCCGAAGTAGGCGCTCGAGCCGGCAAGGCTCAGCTCTGCAGTGGTGTTTTTAGATCGACTCGACCACGTCGCTCAGGCGTTTAGGATCACGCCAGGTCATTGCGTTTCATGCTGAACGCCGCACTGCGCCAGAACGTGCTTTTGCAGCTCTTTTGAATGTTTTCGCCGGGATAAGCTTGCTGTTCGCCGCTTCGGTGATCATCCGTTCGGCGTCTTCGGCGAGCAGATAGCGCTCTTCGACGAGTTGCCGCGCGGCTCGACTGATCTGCCGCACATAGTCGCCGCGGTTCTTGTAGCGCTCTTCGAGTGATAATCTCGGGTCGGCGTTTTTCCGACGTTCGGCTTTCGTCTTGGCAAACGGAATGAACGATCCGAGTAGGCTCGCTAACTCGTCTTGCGCCAATCCGCCCGGGCGCAGGTTCCAACCCGTGTACGTGCCGATAGGAACCTGAACGGCGGGTAGGCGAATGCCCGCGAGGTCGTTGCCATCGGCGTCGACTTTGGGGACGAGGATCGTGTACGAGCCTTCGCCAATCGGCTGCGGCGGATGAATAGTCATTTTCCCCCGCAAGATATTCGGACCATAGTCGAGAAACAGCTGGCGGTTGTGCAGGGCCGCAAAGCGGACGCCCGGGACATTCGGAAAGCCAACGCTGTTTCGCTTGGGCGGAACCAGCGTGTGTGCATTCACCGTCGGGTACTGGCTTGGCGGTGGGGGGACGCCGTGCGCTACCCACTGATCCAACGCGACCATGAGCGCGCGCAGGATGTCGCCCGCAGGCAGCGGATTGATGGGCAATTGACTGTCGTCCTTTAACGGTTCCGAGCCGAAAGGACTGTTGTGCTGTGCGCTCGCGATAACGTAAATCCGTACATTGCCGGGAATTCGAAGGTCCGTTCCTTTGCCGTCCGTGTGCGCCAGACAGCCTCGCTTCTGCCAGTACTCCGTCGACGTTTGCGTGTGGAAAACCAGCGGGTCGGTCCTTGGTCGCTTGAGAATACCGTCGCGTCTTCCCGTCTGCGCGTCTTTGATCACGTTGTAAGCGTGGGGGAAGAGCTCGGGATCGAGCTGGTTGGTATGTTGCTGGGACGAAGTTACCGGACGGGCGAACTCGCAGTTCAAAAATAATCGGCCGCCTCCGGCGGCATGAGGCGCAACCGCATCGAACACTTTGCGCTGCGCTTCGTCCTCGTTAAATCCATGATAGACGAAGTCGCGCAGATAACGCCCGCTCTGCGAGCGCCCCCAGGCATAGGCGTGGGTGATACCGCTCGTTTTTTTGCCGGCAGCGAGCGGATTCGGTTTGCCGGCGGTATCCTTGGTTTGGTACCGCAAAAACGAAACCAGATCGCGCGTGGCGGCGAAGCCCAAGCCGAGCACCAGCGGGTTTTTCGCCGGGTAGATGAACTCGTAGATATGGCCGGGTTTGAAACCAGCGCGCAGATAGAGGTCCTTGGAGCTTGGCTTCACCTTTGCTTTTCCCGTGCGCGGATCTTTCACGCATGCGGCGAAGTCCCATTCCGACTGCGGGACGGGAATTCTTGGGCCGTAGGACTTCTCGCGCGCGGTGAGCGTTGCTTCCGACTTGGCGCGCGACGCGGCTTCGCAGCTTTTCACCCGCTCATCGGCGCTGAGCGGCTGCGACTTGACGCCCTTTTCGTCGACGACGATCTCGGTGCGGACTTGGCTCACGATCGGCTTGCCGCGATTGGTTGCGACCGGGACGTCGAGGACCAGCCAGTGTTTTACCGGCATCAAGTCGCCCTGCCAGCCGCACCAGACAATCGTGTAACCCTGGCGCATGAGAAAGCCGTTGCCTGCGTGAGCGAGCGTGCTCGGATCGTTAGCCGCCGGGGCGTCGTTAAGAAAACTCAAAATGCGCTTGCTGCCGCGGTTGGGCGCGTCGAAGAAAAGTTTGCCGTTGCCGCGTGCCATGTCCATCGGCTTCAAAATGAAAAAATCACTTCGGTACCCGACTCGCCCGCGGCGATTGCGCGGCGCCTTGTCGAGATTGACGATGGTTTTGTTGTAGCGGCTTTTGGCATCAACTTCGCCGTAGATTTTCCCAACGAGCTTTTCGTAGGGGCCGGTGATGGGAAATTCATGGCCGCCGGCGAACGGCTCTCTTCTTTGAACGACGAGGCGGGTGATCATGGCGATTAAAAGTTAAAAATTAAAAAGCAAAAACGGAATCTCCCTCGGCTCCAAGCCGAGGGGTTTCAAACTCGTCGACTCGAAGTCGACTTTCTCCCCATTCCGTCATTCCCGCATGCTTTTAGCGGGAATCCATCTTGTTTTCATCCTCTCGCACCCGCCTGGATGCCCGCGTACGCGGGCATGACGGACGTCACTTCGCCTGAAGGCGAGGGATTTCAACCATCCCCGACAGAGACATTAAG
>JBOHVN010000045.1:0-20803 GCA_050735675.1 Binatia bacterium
CCTAAGAAGCATCGCCGCGGCAAGCCAAACCTACTGAAACCGTCGCGGAATAAATTAGGAAAGAACTTTCGCCAAGTCTTCATTGACCGATACTTTCAATTCTTCGCGCTCGTACTGCAATTGGTACAGGCGGTAATAGATGCCGCCTGTTTCCATCAACTCGGCGTGCGAGCCGACCTCGCGAACTTCGCCGCGATGCAGAACGATGATGCGGTCGGCGTTGCGGATGGTCGAGACCCGGTGCGCAATCAATAGGCAAGTTCGGTTGCGCATGACTTTTTCCAAGGCATCTTGAATCAACGCTTCGGTTTCCGAATCGATGCTGGAAGTCGCCTCATCCATGACGAGAATTTCCGGTTGGTAAACCAAAACGCGGGCCAGCGCCAGCAGCTGGCGCTGGCCGCCGGAAAAATTGCTGCCGCGCTCGCGCACATGCGCGGCGTAACCATCGGGCAGCCGGTGAATAAATTCGTCGATGTTGGCAACCCGCGCCGCCTCTTGGATTCGTTCGAGCGGAATCGACGGATTGCCGAGCGCGAGATTGGCCCGCACGTCGCCGGAAAACAAAAAAACGTCCTGCAACACGACGCCGATATGGCGCCGGAGCGCGCGCAGATCCCACTGGCGCACGTCGACTCCGCCGACTTTAATCGCGCCGCGATCAATGTCGTAAAAACGGTTGAGCAATTTGATCGTCGTGGTCTTTCCCGAGCCGGTGGCGCCGACGACGGCGACTTTTTCTCCCGGCTCGACGCGGAACGACACGCCCTTCAATACCGGCGCGTCGGCTTTATAGTGAAACCAGACGTTGTCGAAAACCACTTCGCCGCGGAACGGTTTCGGCACGCGCGCATTCGCCGGAGTGCGGATGTCCACCGGCGTATCGAGCAATTGAAAAATCCTTTCGGCCGAGGCCATGGCCGACTGCATAACGGCGTACTTCTGGCTAAAGTCGCGCAGCGGCACGAAAAAGCGGTGCAGGTATTCTTTAAACGCGACCAAGGTGCCGATGCCGATGGCGCCGTGCAGCACTTCGCCGCCGCCGTACCAGAGCAGCAGGCCGACGCTCACCGCCCCGGCCGCTTCGACCATCGAGTAAAGCGCCGCTTCATAGAGATTGGACAACTGATAGGCGTCGCGGTGATCGGCGTTGAGATGGTCGAACTGGCGATAAGTTTTCTCCTCGCGGGCGAACAGCTGGATCACCGACATGCCGGAGATCGCCTCGCCCAAATAGGCGTTGATGCGCGCGATGCGCTCGCGAATCTGGCGGTAGGTCTGGCGCGCCTTGACGCGAAAAAAATTGATGGCCAGCGCCATCGGCGGGATCAACGCGAGCGACACCAGCGCCAACTCGACGTGCAGATAAAACATGATGCCGACGATCCAAATCACCATGATGAAATCGGCAAGGAGCGTCACCACGCCGGACGAAAACATTTCCTGGAGCACATCCACGTCGGTGGTCATGCGCGTCACCAGACGACCCACAGGATTGCGGTCGAAGTAACTCATCGGCAACTTCTGCACGTGCGAAAATATCGCCACGCGGAGATCGGCGAGGCAGCGCTGCGCCACGAGCATGGCGAGATAATAGTGCGCGAAGGCCGCGATCGTCTCGCCGATCAGCGCGCCGAAAAACAAGAGCATGACGTTTTGCAAGCCCCACAGGTCCCTGCCCGCGATATACTGATCGATGCCGACTTTCATTAAATACGGCTGCGCCAAGCCAAAGGCCTGCTGCAGCGGAAGCAGTAACAGGCTTAGTAAGAACAGCCGTTTGTAAAAGCGGATGAATTGCCACAGGCGTTTGATCAGCCTGAAATCGTAAGCCTTGCCGAAAATTTCTTCTTGCTGGGGTGCTTGCGCCATCTAGATCTGTTCCAGCTCCTCGCTCAGCCGCTGCTGCTGGTAAAGCTCGGCGTAAACCCCGCCGCGGCGCGCCAGCTCGTCATGGCTGCCGCGCTCGATGATCTTGCCCTCGTCGAGCACGAGAATCTCGTCCGCTTCTTTCACCGCGGAGATCCGGTGCGAGATGATCAGGCAGGTTTTTTCTTTGAGAATGGCGCGCAGCTCGTGAAGAATCTCGGCCTCGGTTTGCGCGTCGACGCTGGACAGACAGTCGTCGAGGATCAAAACCGGCGGATCGGTGATGAGCGCGCGCGCCAGCGTGGCGCGTTGTTTTTGTCCGCCCGAAAGCGTCACGCCGCGCTCGCCGACCACCGTGTCCAGACCCTGGGGGAAGATTTCCAGGTCGCGGTCGAGCTTGGCGATCTTGACGGCGCGCGCAAGCTCCTCCGCGCGGCAGTCATCGCGGCCGAAAGTCAGGTTGCCCTTGAGCGAGGTGGAAAAAAGAAACGGCTCCTGGGGCACATAGCCGATCGTCTTGCGCAGATCGCCGAGCGAAAGCTGGCGGATATCCCGGCCGTCCATGAGAATCGCGCCGCTCGAAACATCGAAGAGCCGCGGCACCAGTTGGGCGAGCGTGCTCTTGCCCGAGCCGACCCGCCCCACCAGGCCGACCGAGCGGCCGACCGGAAGTTTGAAATCGACGCCTTCGAGCGCGCCATGGCCGTTTCGCTGGCGCTCGTAGGCAAAGGACACATCGCGGAATTCGATGCCCTGCCGGAGCGCGCCCGTGCTCGCGCGCGCCGCGTCATCGATGATCTCCGGTTTGCTGTCGAGGATTTCCTCGAGGCGGCGCATTGCCGCGCGGCCGCGCTCGACTAAAGAAAGCATCCAGCCGAAGGCCGCCGTCGGCCACGCCAACACGTTGAGATAAGCGATGAAAGCGACGATGTCGGCCACCAGCAGATCGCCGCGCAGCACGCGCACGCCGCCGTACCAGATGACGATCAGCACCGTCAGGCCGTTGATGCCCTGCATGATCGGGTTGACGATACCGCGCATTTTCGCCATTTCCATGCTTTTGACTTCATAGTCCTTGTTGAAACCGATGAATTGCTGAGTCTGAAAATCTTCCTGCGCGTACGCCTTGACGACGTGCATGCCGCTCAAATTTTCCTGGACATGGCTGCTGAGCACCGACATTTGCTGCTGGACTTCGAGCGAGCTTTTGAGGATGCGGCCGCGAAACTTGTTCGCGACGTACATCAGCAGAGGAAACGGCGCCAGCGCCGCCAAGGTCATGCGCACGTCCATCGATAGCATCAAGGCGACGGCATAGAGATAATAAAGCGGCGCGTTGGCGAAATTGAGGATGCCCGGTCCGAGCATCACGCGCACGGCGGAAATATCGTTGATCACTCGCGACATCAAGTCGCCGGTGCGCTGCGTCTGATAGAACGCCGGCGCCAGCTTCTGCAGATGCGCGAATAAATCATTGCGCAAATCGTACTCGACGTTGCGCCCGGCGTTGAAAATCAGCGCGCGCGAATAGGTGCGCACAAGGCTCTGCAAAAGCGCGGCGCCGATAATCAGCGCGGCGTAATAGGTCACGTCGCTCATCGAGCCGCCATGCTCGATGACGCGCACGGCCTCGCGAATCCACCAGGGAATCCACATCACGAGCGTCGCCGTGCCGAGCAGGCACAGCCCGCCGAGCAAATACTGGCGCCGGTAGCGCCGTGCATATCGCAACATTCGTCTCATGTATCGGATTAGAATACTCTACGGTGTTCCGGCCCGCAAACAAACACTCTCACGGCGATCGGCCTGAACGCGCTAACGGCATTTCAAAGTCCGGTGCTTGACAATGCGAACACGCTCCCTAATAAACGAAGATGATGCAAACGACGCAGAGCCGCCGTCACGACATTCGCAACATCGCGATTATCGCCCACGTCGACCACGGCAAAACGACACTGGTCGACGGCATGCTGCGCCAAAGCGGCATATTTCGCGCCAATGAACGGGTCGCCGACCGCATCATGGACTCCATGGACCTGGAACGCGAGCGCGGCATTACGATCATGGCGAAGAACACGACGATTCGTTACGGCGAGGTGAAGATCAATATCGTCGACACGCCGGGCCATGCCGACTTCGGCGGCGAGGTCGAGCGCACGCTCGCCATGGTCGACGGCGTCATGTTGCTCGTCGATGCCTCCGAAGGCCCGCTGCCGCAAACCCGCTTCGTTTTGAAAAAAGCGCTGGAAGCGCGGCTGCCGCCGATCGTGTGCATCAATAAGATCGACCGGCCCGACGCCCGTGTCACCGCCGTGCTCGACGAAATTTACGATCTCTTCATCGATCTCGACGGCAGCGAAGACCAGTTGGATTTCCCCATCGTCTATACCAATGCGCGCGCCGGCACGGCGACCCGGAATCTCAAAGAGCCGG
This sequence comes from Binatia bacterium, assembly GCA_050735675.1. GTDB lineage: Bacteria > Desulfobacterota > Binatia > UBA9968 > UBA9968 > DP-20. Next base: position 4,303 of record JBOHVN010000045.1, read on the forward strand.
GTGAAAACTTAAAACCGCTGTTCGATCTAATTGTTCAAACGCTACCCGGTCCGGCCTTCGATCCCGCCGCACCGACGCAATTTCAAGCCAACAATCTCGACTACAACGATTACGTCGGCCGGCTGGCCATCGGCCGCTTGAAAAACGGCCAACTTTCAGTAGGCGATTACACGCTTTGCCGTGCCGACGGCACGCAGCACGCGGTGAAGGTCACGCAAGTCTTCGGCTGGCAGGGGCTCAAGCGCATCGAAGTCGATACGGCTGCGGCCGGCGATATCGTCGCGCTCGCCGGCATTGAGGACATCGGCATCGGCGATACCGTCGCCGGCCGGGAAGATCCCAAGCCGCTGCCGGCGCTGCGTATCGACGAGCCGACCATCGCGATGGTCTTTAGCGCCAACAATTCGCCGTGGGCGGGCCGCGAAGGCGACTTCGTCACGTCGCGCAAGCTCCGCGAGCGGCTTTTCTTGGAGCAAAAGAAGAACATCAGCCTGCGCATCACCGACAAGGATCAAGCCGACGCGTTTCAGGTGACCGGCCGGGGCGAATTTCAGCTGGCGATCATCATCGAGACCATGCGCCGCGAAGGCTACGAGCTCATGGTGTCCAAGCCGACCGTGGTCACGCGCGAGATTGGCGGCAAGCTGCATGAGCCGATCGAGCTGCTCGTCATCGATATTCCGGAGGATTTTATCGGCGTGGTCGCGCAGCTCCTGGCTATGCGCAAAGGTAAGATGACCAAGATGATTCACGCCGGCTCGAGCCGGGTGCGCTTGGAATTCAGCGTGCCATCGCGCGGTTTGATCGGCTTTCGCTCACGCTTTCTCACCGATACGCGCGGCACCGGTATTATGAACGCGTTGTTCGACGGCTGGTCGCCCTGGCACGGCGTTATTCAATCGCGCAGCAACGGCGCCATGGTCGCCGATCGCGAAGGGCCGTCGACGCCCTACGCGATTTTCCATCTGCAAGAGCGCGGCATTATCTTCATTCCGCCCGGCGCGCCGGTTTACGAGGGCATGGTCGTCGGCGAATATTCGCGCGACGTCGATCTTAACGTCAATATTTGCCGCGAGAAAAAGCTCACCAACATCCGCGCCGCCGGCCGCGACGAAAATATTATCATCACGCCGCACCGCGAGATGGGTCTCGAAGAGGGCATCGAGTGGATCGCCGATGATGAGTTAGTCGAAGTGACGCCGCAATCGATCCGGCTCAGGAAAAAAATCTTGAAACAGTCCGATCGCCCCCGGCGCCGCCACGAAGACGACGAATAATCGCGCTAGCCGGGCGTGGGTGGCGTGAAATTTTAGCCGATTGCTGAAAAACTCTGATTGCAGGCTGGGCAAAAAGATCTCAGAGGCGAGGCGCGCGAAAAATCGATCCTTCGACTTGGCTCAGGACAAGCTAGGCGGAGGCGTACTTACCTAGTACGTTGTAGCGAGACGATCGAGCGCACCCTTCGACAATGCTCAGGGCGATCGGCCTATGAGGCTTTTTCAGCAGCCTGCTAGTCTAATCGGAATGCAGGGCAATTCGATTGCCTTCACTGTCGAGAACGACGGCGCGAAAGCCGAACGGACCGATCGGATGTTTGGCTTGGACGACTTTGCCGCCGTTGGGTGCGACCGCGGCAATCGCCTCGTCCAGGCGTCCGTTCGCGCTCAGATAAATCATGATGCCTTTAGCCGACGGCTTTTCCTCGGTGCTCGTGAACAAACAGCCGCCCACTTCGCCGTCGTTATGCGGCAAGACGCCGATCGTCATGCCGGGAAAATCCTGCTTCTTCACCGGCTGCCCTAGCACCGCCGAATAAAATTTCACTGCCCGGTCCAATTCTAAGACGGGAATATCGCACCAGACAATTTGATTCGCCATACGATGTTCGTCCTCCTGAGCAGGTCGATGAGTGCCCGCGTCGCGACTCTGCTAACGAATAAGATCAGTGATCGAGCGAGCTTGAGGCACAAATTTTTGCATCAATAATCCGCCGATTGCAAAGAGGCCGCCATGCCGGTGACCGGAAGCCATGTCCTCTTTACAGCCGCTTTCAACCAGTGCTGCGTGTCGTACCCGCGCAAACGGCGATAAAGCCCCGCAATCAAAACCCCGTCCACGAAAATCTCAGCGAGTAGCGCCGGTGCGATATAGATCGCATAAAAAGCCAGCACTGCTCCACTAACTAAACCGAAAAGCGCCAGCACAATCAACCAAAGTTCGTCGAGATCTATGGATGCTGCATCCGTCGCCTTCGAAATCATCTCCTCCCCACCTCCGGACACAGACAAACCGGTGGAGGATTCCAAAGAACCCGCGGGGGCGGCATCATCAAAAGACGCGCTGGCCCCTGCACCTCCAAAGTTGCCACCTTCTCCCGCAAAAGGCTCGGCTGAAGACGATCCAACGCCAGAGCCCAAGGAACCCGCCGGATCGACAACGTCCAAAAACTGCGATCGATCATCCAGTCGACGTCCCTGATACGCCAACCAGAGTCTCAACATGCCAAGAAAAGTTAGATAAGCAACGCCGACCGCGTATGGACATCGAGCCGAGACCAAGATGAAGAAGAACGTAGGAGGCCAAAAAACCAAAAGCGCCAGTGACGAGGACGATCACGCTCATTTGAAAGCGCGGCTGATCGGCGCGCAGAAGCATCCTCTCTGCTCGGGAAATAAACTTCGCTCTCAGGCTTGCGCGATGCAACTATGGACTCCAGGAATCATTTCGGATTGGATCCACCCCAAAGCTTATCCAAGAGGCCCGTTTCCTCCGCAATCCACGGCATCGACTGCGACATCACCCGACTGCACGCCGAGCAGGCGGTCGGCGGCCCAACCCGGATGGGCACTGAGCGTCCAGATCACGAGACCCGACAGCGTCACCATTTTCGCCATTGGTTACACTCCTTTCTTGGCCAGACCCAACCTCGCCCAAAGCGCGCGACGCGTCATCCGATGCTCCAACTGCTTGGCCGTCACGCGGTACTTGAACGCTTTCTTGCCGTTGATGAATAGCACCGGCACCTCGTCGCCGTACTCATCTTGGAGTTCCGCCGAGCTATCGACGTCGATTTCCTCCAAGTCCAATGCAATTTTCGCCGTCACTTGCCGGATCGCGTCTTTCATTTCCTCGCACAGACAACAATCCCCGCGCGAATACAAGGTCAATTTGGGATTCATTGCGCAGGCGCTTTCTCCAGCTCTTCCTTTTTCTCTCCTTCGCCTAAGCCGACGATATTTTTTGGAATGCCCAACGCGCTCCAAAACATTTCGGAAAGCGTGCCGAGCGGCGCCGGCGTGATCGTCGGATCGTCTATGCGGCCCTTGATGGTGAAGCTCGCCACCAGAAAGGAGTTCTTAATCGCGGCGATACCGCGGCCGAGAAACGGGATCTGGTTGATCGCCGAATCGATGCCGGCGAACGGCCGCACCGCGACGAGGAAGTCGACTTCGTCTCTGGGCAAGTCGATTCTACCGGCGCCGGTCATGCGCAAATCACTGCTGTCGACGATCAGGTTTTCGGTGGCGTACACACCCTGAGTGACCTTGAAGTCGCCGGTGATGGCGCGAAAGCGAATGCCCTGTTTGGTAAGATCCGGCAGTTGAAGGGTAAACCAGCGTGAGAGATCGAGGAGATTGAGGATCTGCACCAAAATGCGCATGCGCTTGATCGTGCCATCCTCGATTTTGAGATTGAAGGCGCCGTTTAAATTTTGCTTGCGCTCGGCGTCATTTTTACCCACCGTTTCCAGCTGGCCGGTAAGATGGACTTTGCCGGTCATCTCGGTGGTGATGACGCCGAACCAGTTTAGAAAGGACTCAATCGGCACGTTTTGAATCCTGGGCTCGGTACGAACGCCGAGAGTATCCGGCCGGTCGAAGATCGTCGTCACGCCTTGGATCGCTCCGCCGGCCGAGCGCGCGCTTAGATTGTTTAGGCGCCAGACGCGCCGATCTATGGTGGCCTGGGTTCGCAGGTCGCTGAAATCGAAATTTTTGATGCGCCCTTTGCTCAGCGCGATTTTACCTTCGGCGACAAGGTTGGCGTAAAACTCGCTCGACTCGGGATCGATCTGCGATATCAGATAGGTAATGTCCAGGTTCGGCGCGGCAAAGTCAAAGACCAATTGGGGCGTCTCGGCGTAACGCCACCGCCCGCTGGCGCTGGCCGGAACCCCGGCCAACAACGCTCTGAGATTGACGAAATCGATGCCGGTTTCGTCGATGTTGATCTTGCCGTCAAGCTCGCGCAGCGGCTGAAGCAACGGACGGACCGCCAGCTGAACTTTGGACAGTTCCAGGTTGCCCGTGAACTTGCGCGTCTTTTTGTCGCTGAAAGAGCCGGCGTAGCGGATTGCGCCGCGCACCATGCCGGGAGCCTGCGGATTGCTCGTATCGAGCAGCAAACTCGACACCACGCCGGCTTTCACACCGGGCGAGTCAATCACTAAATCGAATGTGCCATCTTCGCCGTCATAGTCCTTGAGCGCCAATTGAATCTGAATCGGCGAACCGCCGAGTTGCGCCCGAATCTTTTCGCCTTTGATTTCTTTCGGTGTGAACGAGATCTCGCCGCGCAAGTCGCCAAGCGAAATCTCGCCGTAACGAAGGCGCACCTGGTCGAGCGCAACCTTACCTTCGAAATGGAGCGGCGCATTCGGCGCACGTTTGAGGCCGAGATCGACTTTGCCGCGACCGCTGAGCTCTTGGAGCGCCGATACGAGCTTAGCTGTCCGAGGCGAAAGTTGAGGCTTTATTTGCTCCTTCAGTTCGGCCAAGTTGATTTCGCCGCGAGCTTTGACATCGAGCCTGCCGAATTCCTCAGGTGAAAGATGATAACTGCCGGCCACATCGCTGAAGCCCGAGTCACCGTAGGCGCCGCGAAAATTTTCAAAAGCCAGCACCCCGTTGGCCATTGTGAGCTTGCCTTGCACGCTGCGCAGCGGCAACGCGCCGTCGAGGCTGAGCTTGGCGGCAAAATCGCGCAACTCGGCTTCGAGCAAAATGTGTTTGGCGCCGGCTTCCTTTAGCCGCCGCAATTCGCTGAGCGGCGCATTGACGCTCGCCTTCTTAACCTCCACGTGCCCGGCCTGGATCGAGTTTGCGGTATTTTCCAAGGCTCGCGACCCGGCAATTCTAAGAGGCAGGTATTTAACCAAAGTGGCGGCCGGCGCCGACAAGGCGGAAAGACTCAGGCGCAAATGAGGATCGTCGCTGTCGAGAGCGGCGACATCGGCTTGCAAAGAAAACTCGATGTCCTTGGCGCGGAAGTCGGCGCGCGTCACCTGCACGCGTTGCCGGCTCCAGTCGATTTCAAAAGTTGTCCGGCCGTCGGCGCCCGTGAGCGGCGACAGGAACAGCTCAGGCGCATCGAGCGCAAGCTGGCGAAACTCCAAAGCACCCTTCAAGCGCAACGAGGTTGCGGGATTTCCTTCGACGTGAACGCGCTGGGCGAAGTAGCCGGTCATGGATTGGACCGGCAAACGCGCGCCGAAATAATCTTTGACCCACCCGGCGGGAACATTCACGAGTTCCACGTCACCATCCCAGCGAGCCTCGTGCAGCTCCAAGCTCTGCTTGGGAAACGCGAGCCGGCCTTGCGCTTTTAAATTCATCTTGGCGCCGTCTCGCAGCACCGCGCCGCTAAGCTCGAAGGCGAGCGCCGCCGCCTCCGGCGCGCCCGGCTGGCGCTTAAGCAAATCCTTCATGAACGCGCGCAAGCGTTCGCCGCGCAGGCGCTCGATAGTCAAATCGGCGTTGACCAGCCGCCACTGCCCCAAGCTCTCTCGCGCTCGTTGATCCTGCACCGCGATGTCACCGTCGTCGATCTTGAGCGAACGGAGATCGAGGGTAAATTCTCTGTCCTGCCGCTTTAAAAACGGCAGATTGAGGAGCTTATCGAGCAGCGGGAAACGCCCATTGTTGTCGCGGACCAATTGCGCCTCCGGCCGTTGGGCGCGGATTTCGTAAAAAACGATTTGCCGGCGCAAAAGCGGCAAAAGCGCGACCCGGGCGGTTACGCGCTCCGCCGTAATCGCCGGGCGCGCCGCTCCAGGCTCCGTCAGAGCGAGATCGCGGAAGACGATCCCGGTGATCCAGCCGATTTCTAACTCGGCGGCGCCCAGCTGCGCCCGCAGCTGGGTCCGCGCTTCAATCTCGACGAACAAACAGCGGCGCACCTCGCCGACGCGCAACAGGGGATAACACGCCAAGCCGGAAACAATAATGAAAAGGATCAGGGTAGCGCTGACAAAACCGATGAGCTTGAGAACTCTTCTCATGCGCGGACTGGCGCCAGTGGAATGAAGTGTCGCCGACGCTGCATCGGCAGACCGCCGCTGGGTTGATTTATCTTGTGGCCAATCTAGAGGAAGTCGTTCGGCGGCGCAAGGGAAGTATAAGCCGAGCCTGGTTTTGTCGCGTGAGATGTTATCTTAGTTTTTTTGGTTATATCCGAAGTGGATGAGCGGGTGTATCCCAAAAATCCGCTCGCGGGAAAATTGACGCGCCCCCAACGCTGGGAACCCCGCTCCGGCGGCAAGGCGTGATGGATTGAATGGTCCCCGTATTCGCGCGCATGAAAATCGGTCATGAAAGGCACATTGAGGCTCATGAGTGAGCCCGCGGCTAACCTCAGGGGTGAAAAAAGGCGGTAGAGCTGAGCCTAAACGGCCGACGCATTTTGCTGAAGCGCGGAATACTATTGTCGCCAATCACCTTGACAGCCCAAAATGAACTTGTTAGATAAAACAGACTTTTTATCCACGCACCTGGAAATCGCTGGGGGGAAATTTTATGCTAGAGAGAGAAGAAGAACTGCTCAATAGCAAGCAGGTTGCCGTAATCCTGGACATCAGCCCGGATACCGTCAACGAGTTCGCCCGCAAGAACATTCTGCCCGCTTTTAAGAAAGGAAAACAGTGGAGATTTCGCAAGCGAGATATCTCCATTTTTTACAAAAAACAGCCTAGAGATATTCGCGACGCCTAACGGCGGCAGGTTTGTTTGGGGTGGTTGGGGAAAAATGGCAGACATCGAGGCACATGAAAGCAAGATTTACTCGGAATTCGCCCCGCTTTACGATAAAATTTTCGGCAAAATATTTTATAACCGTCTAGAACAGGTCATCGAGAATCTCGGCATTCCACCCGGCGCGACGGTTCTGGAAGTCGGCGCCGGCACCGGCACCTCGTTTCCTGCCTACCCTTCGCACTGCGAAATCACCGGCGTCGATCTAGCCCCGGATATGCTGGCGCGCGCGCGGCAAAAGATCCAAGAGAACAGCTGGTCGCATTTCAAAGTCATGGAGATGAACGCCCTCGACCTCAAGTTTCCCGACAACACCTTTGACTACGTCATGGCGTTTCACGTCGTTACCGTGGTACCCGATCCGGTGCGCATGATCGCGGAAGCCAAACGAGTCTGTAAACCGGGCGGCCGGATTGTGATAGTCAATCACTTCACCAGCGACCGGCGCCTTCTTGGATCTCTCACCCAGGCTCTCGATCCGATGACGAGGTGGCTAGGCTGGCGTACCGACCTCAAGCTAAAACCATTTATCAAAACCACCGGGCTCAAAGTCGAAACGATTTACAAACTGAATAAAGCATCCCTTTACACGGTTCTGCTTTGCCGCAAAGAGTCGCGCTCGTTCAGTCCGACACGCGAGCTATAGACTAGCTCGGCTGCTTATTTCGAGAACCGATCGGAAGTATTCTCAACACCAGACTGGCTCCCGCCGGCAATCTCCGGCGTGGCCGAGTCGAAGAAAGTGCCTCAAGGCATGGGTTGAAACACTGAGCTGCGCGGTAAAAACAGAGGGGACATTCTTTTAGCCGCTGCCCGCGTCGATGACACCGGTCAACTCGCTAGGAACCAACCCGCTTTAACGGGGCAAATCTTTGGGCGGATCCTTTTTCGTTTCCTTGTTGTTGGCGTCATCCTCTTCCGTTTCACCGCCGGTGACGCCCTTCTTAAAATCGCGGATCGCCTTGCCCAGTCCGCTGCCAATCTGGGGTAGCTTGCTCGGTCCGAATATCACCAGCGCGATCACCAAAATCACCATCAATTCCGGCACGCCAAGTCCAAACATGAAACCTCCTAACTCTTGCGTCTCACAGCGAAGAATACCGCGTTATCGCCGCGTTGCACAAGCAGCAAGATCCGATCGCCGCGCTGTCCGTGGCGCGTCGCGCGCTCGAACTCTTTAACGCTGCTGACCGCCCTCTGGTTCACTTCGCGGATGACATCCGCCGGTTCGATCCCGACTTGATCCGCCGGGCTGCCCGGTTGGACCTCGACCACCAGCACACCCTTCGCCGAGCTCAAGCCCAGCCGGCGCGCCGTTTCGGGCGTGATTCTCTGCACCCTGAGTCCCAGCTCCGGATCACGCGCTTCGATCTGCTGGTGGGGATCACTGTCATCCGGCAATTCGCCGATCTTTACGGCGACGGTTCGCTCCTTCTTGTCGCGCACCAGCTTCAAAGTAATCCGCTGGCCCGGCGGCGTGTCAGCTACGATGTTCGGAAAATCGGCGCTCCGCGGCACCGACTTGCCATTAAATTCAACAATGACATCGCCGGCTTTTATGCCGGCTTCGGCGGCCGGGCTAGAGTCGGCGACTTCCGTCACGACGGCCATTTCGCCGTGATTTCGCGTGAGACCAAGCGATGCCATCATGGTCGGATTCGCATCCTGGGCGCGCACGCCAAGCCAGCCGCGCACGACCCGACCGTTCTTGCGCAGCTGATCCACCACTTTGCGCGCCAAATTGATTGGAATCGCGAAACCAATGCCGACATTGCCGCCCGACTGGCTAAAGATTGCGCTATTGACGCCGACGACCTCGCCCATGGCATTGATCAGCGGCCCGCCGCTGTTGCCGGGATTAATCGATGCATCGGTCTGAATAAAATTGTCGTAGGGTCCGGCGCCGATCATCCGTCCCTTGGCGCTGACAATCCCCGCCGTGACCGTATGCTCCAGTCCGAACGGATTTCCGATCGCCATGACCCAGTCGCCGACGTCCAATTGACTCGATGTGCCAAGCTTGGCGAAGGGCAGGTTCATGCCGGTTTTGCTAATCTTGATCAAAGCGAGATCGGTGCGGCCATCCTTACCGATCAAACGCGCTTCGTGCTCGCTGTGATCGGAGAGTTTTACTTTAATCACATCCGCGTTCCGCACGACGTGATAGTTTGTTAAGATCTCCCCATCCTTGCTGATTACGATGCCGGAGCCGAGACTGCGCTGGTTATTTTCCCGCGGCGCGGCGTCGCCGAAGAAACGGCTAAAAAAATCTTCAATTGGATCATTGGAGCCGGAGCGGGTCGAGCGCTGTGATGTCGTGGATATGTTGGCCACCACCGGCATGGTTCTCTTGGCGATGGCGGCGAACGAAGGCGGTCGCGTGCCTTCGACGGCGCTGAAACTTGCCGCTTCGGCTCGCGTCGTTGCGAGCGACACAACCGCGACCAAGATCGCCGCCGCTCCCGTTCGGGCCCGCGGTAATTTTGTTTTTTGACGGTAAGTCATCGCCGTTTTCACAATTTTTAAGCCTCGCTCTGACTGGCTCCTACAATAGCAAATTTTCGTCGCGGAATTAAATCTGCCCGGACCGGCGCAGCCGTTTGCAAACGCGCCGGTCTGTAGTAAGGAAAAAAAGATGCTTTTCGCCCGGAAAACGATATGAAGCCGGCACCGATTGATTACGATACCGTGCGCGAGATGCTGCGCACGGCTACGCCCGACCGGATATTGCGGTTTATCGGCAAAAGCCACCCTGCCGATATCGCTCTCCTCTTCAAGGGGCTCGAGAGCGCCGAGGTGCGCCAGCTCTTCGACATTCTGTTCACCGGGCGCCGCGCCGACAAAACTCTTAAGGAGCTCCCTGCTGATCTTTTGCCGGATATTCTGGCGTTGATCGACGACGAGAAAATCGGCCGTTTGATCGTTCGGGCCGACCCCGACGATGCGGTTTCATTCATCGACGCTTTGCCCGAGGAGCGGCGCGAAAGGATCATGGCCCTCCTCGATCCCGAGCGCCAGGCGGCTGTGCGCGAAATCATTAATTATCCCGAGGGCACGGTCGGCAGACTGATGACAACCGACTTTATGGCGCTCCCTCCCGAAACGACCGCCCAAGGCGCGATCGACAAGATCCGCGAGCGCGGCGAGCTGGAAAGTTTTTTTTATCTTTACGTCGTCGATGAAACCGGAAAATTGGTCGGCGTCGTGCCGATCCGCAACCTGGTGATCGCGCCGCCCGATCGCACGCTCGGCGGGATGATGATCGCCGATCCGGTGAAAGCCAGCGTTTTTATGGACCAGGAAGAGGCCGCCCGGCTGGTGTCTCGCTACGAGCTGCTCGCGCTGCCGATCGTCGATGAAGCGGGCCATCTTGAAGGCATCATTACCGTCGACGACGTCATCGACATCATCAACCAGGAAAGTACCGAGGACATGTACCGGATGGTCGGCTTGGCCGAGGAAGACCGCGTCTTCACGCCGGTCTCCCGCTCGGTCAAGATGCGACTCCCCTGGACGTTTTTAAATCTGCTCACCGCCATGCTCGCCGCCTCCGTGGTCGGCTTGTTCGAAGGCACGTTGCACGAAATCGTCGCGCTCGTGACATTCATGCCCGTGGTGGCGGGCGTCGGCGGCAACGGCGCGATTCAAACCGCCACGGTGATCATTCGCGCCATCGCCTTGGGCGAGTTAGAGTTTGCTTCGGCGTGGAAAGCGATCGTCAAACAGGTCTCGGTAAACATCTGCATCGCGCTGGCGGCCGGCGCGATGATCGCGCTCGCGGCCGTCTTGTGGAAAGGCAATCCCTTTCTCGGCCTCGTGCTGGCGAGTGCAATGATCCTTAATCTCGGTTTGATGGCTGGAATCGCCGGCGCGGTTATCCCTCTATTGCTAAAGGCGCTCGGCTTCGACCCGGCGCTCGGTTCCGGCATCATCGTCACCGGATTGACAGATGCATTCGGCTTCCTGTCATTTCTCGGTCTGGCGACGCTCTTTCGCCATTATCTGGTCTAACCCGCTCTTTGAAGCGCGTTAGGCCGAGGCATTTGCTGAAACAGGAAGAGCAGCCCACCGAGCATACTGTCTAGCGCCACAATCAAGAGCAACAAAATGCCGAAAGCGGCCGCCTGCTCCGTGCCGATCCCGATCACCGCCAAGAGAAACATGTAGCCGCCTTCGCGTAACCCAAGGCCGTTCAAGCTGATCGGAATCGCCGAGAACGTTCCGACCAGCGGATAGACAATGAGGCAGAAGGAAAACGGCACTTCCAAACCAAGCGCGCGCCCCATGACCGTATGCATCCATGCCTGGATCAGATGAACCGTTAGGGAAAGCAAAGCCGCCGCCAACAGCGCGCGCCAGTGCAGCCGATAGCTTCTCATGGCGAGGCGCAATTTAACTGCGAGTTGATGGCCGTCCTCGGGCAGAAATCGTTTCAGAACAGGCGTGAGCAATGCGCCGGCCAGCAGCCCTAGAGCAAGCAAAAAAGTTGCCGTGCGGACGGCCTGAGGCACGGCGTAGTTAGGAAACAACCAAAGTCCCAAGGCACCGAGCCAAACCAGCACCACCATTCCTATGGCGCGATCCATCAAGACCGACATGGCAGCGTGAACCGTGGTCACGGCGCGCCCTTTGGCGTGGGCTTCCTCGTCCTTGACGAGATAATAAACCCGCGTCACATCGCCGCCGACCGTGCTCGGTGCAAACAGATTGAAGAACATGCCGATCAAATAATATTGGACTAGATCTTTAAACGGCGTTTTGATGCCGAGCGGCCGCGTCAACGCCGTCCAGCGAAGCGCGCTAATCCCCTGGGCGAACAGGTAGACCGCGAGCGCCAGAGCGATATAAGAGAAGTTCGCCGACACGAAGATTTCCAAGAAACGCTCGATGTGAATGCGCGAGAGAAAATAACCGATGAGCCCCGCGCTGACGAGAAGCTTCAGAGAGAAAATGATGACCGGTTTCACTCTTTTCATTTTTCCACCGAAGGTTGGATGAGCGCTTGTTTCTCGTCTTTGGCCAGCCGATCCACCAAGACTTTACGGCCGACCACCTTGAGGCGGCCTTCGGCGTAGAGCTGAATGGCGCGCGGATAGATCCGGTGTTCCTGCTCGAGGATTCTCGCCGCCAGCGTTTCGCCGCTATCGTCGGCAAAAACCGGCACGACCGCCTGGATGATGATCGGCCCTTCGTCGCATTCTTGATTGACGAAGTGGACGGTACAACCGGAGAAACGCACGCCGTGATCGACCGCCTTTTGCTGCACGTGGAGGCCGGGAAACGACGGCAACAGCGCCGGGTGAATGTTCATGATCCGGTTGGAGTACGCCTTGACGAACACCGGCGAAAGCAAGCGCATGAATCCAGCGAGCACGACGAGCTCCACGCCCCGGGCCTGCAGCACAGCGAGGACGGCTTGGTCATAATCCTCACGGCTGCAAAAACTCCTATGGTTTAGAACTTCGACGGGAACGCCGTGATTTCGCGCGCGCACCAAACCGTAGGCATCGGCTTTGTTGCTGAGCACGACTTCGATCTTGGCGTCGAGCCTTCCTGCCTCGATGGCGTCGATGATCGCCTGTAAATTCGTGCCGCTGCCGGATATGAGAACGCCGATGGAAACCTGCCTTGCCATAAGACTTCTCAAGAGCCAAATCGGGCGGCCCGCGCGCCGCTGCGAATTTCGCCGATCACGAAAGAACGCTCGCCCATTCTTTTAAGCGTTCGGCGCACGCTGTCGGCGCGCTTTCGGCCAACCACCAAAACCAAACCCAAACCATTATTGAACGTGCGGTCCATTTCGTCTTGACCAATGCGGCCGATTTTTTGAATCAAATCGAACACGGGCGGGACCGGCCAGCTGCCGCGCTCGATCACAGCGCGACGGCCTTTGGGCAACACCCGCGGCAGATTGCCGATGATCCCGCCGCCGGTGATATGCGCCGCGCCTTTGATGGGAAAACTTGCGAACAGCCGGCGCGTGATTTTTGCGTAGATGCGCGTCGGTTCCAGCAATTCTTCGCCGAGAGAGCGTTTCAACTCTGGAATCCGTTGATGGATTTTTAGCCGGCCCCTTTCCAGCAGAACCTTGCGTGCCAGCGAATAGCCATTGCTGTGCAGCCCGCTGGACGGAAGCCCGATTAAGACATCGCCCGGCACGATCGCCGCAGGATCGATCACTTTCTCTTTTTCCAAAACACCGACGACAAAACCGGCCAGATCGTACTCGCCCCTGGCAAAGTCACCGGGATGCTCGGCGGTCTCACCGCCGATCAACACGCAACCCGCCTGGCGGCAGCCCGTCGCGATACCGCGCACTACGGCTTCGGCGATTTTGACGTCGAGCTTGCCGCATGCAAAGTAGTCCAGGAAAAAAAGCGGCTCGGCGCCTTGAGTCAGAATATCGTTGACGCTCATGGCGACGAGGTCGATGCCGACAGTATTGTGAACGCCGGTCAGAAAAGCAATCTTAAGTTTCGTGCCGACGCCGTCGGTGGATGAAACCAAAATGGGGTGTCGATAGCCGCGGCGTTTCAAATCAAAAAGCGCGCTGAAGCCGCCGACACCGGCGAGAACCCCGGGAATCCGGGTTCGCCTTGCAACCGGGCCAATGCGGCGCACCAACTGGTCGCCAGCTGCGCTGCTGACACCGGCCTTTGCATACGTGAGTCCTGGAGCCATTTGCAACCGTTAGGGATAGTTAGGCGAGCGGGTTTGGATTTGGACCTATCATAGCCCATTGCCGCGCGAATTTCACATCGTCGAGCCACCGCTCGAAACCGAGATGCCGCCAGCGTCGGCGAGCAAGGCGCGAATTCGCAAGGTGTATACGCCGAAGTTCGGCGCGCTCATCATCTCCAGGTTGCGCGGGCGCGGCAAATCGATGGCGATTTTTTCCAGGAGCCGGCCTGGCCGCGCGGACATGACGAACACGAGGTCGGAAAGAAATACCGCTTCTTGAATGCTGTGGGTGACGAACAGTACGGTTTTCTTGCGCTCCCCCCAGATGCGCAAGAGCTCCAGGTCCAACTCATCGCGCGTCATCGCGTCGAGGGCGCCGAACGGTTCGTCCATCAGCAACAGTTGTGGATCGGTGACCAAGGCGCGGCAGAGCGACGCCCGCTGCTGCATGCCGCCGGAAAGCTCATGGGGGTACATCTCTTCGAAGCCTTCGAGCCCGACCAGTTTGATCAGCGCGCGCGCCTTTTCCATGTGGCTCGGTAAATCCAATTTGGCGAACTCCACCGGCAGCAAGATATTACCGAGCACGGAGCGCCATTTGAGCAACACCGGCGCTTGAAAGACCATGCCGACGTTTTCCAGCGGACTGACGACTTGGCTGCCGTTGACGGCAACGTTTCCTGACGATGCCGGCAGCAACCCGGAAATGATCTTGAGAAGCGTGCTCTTACCGCAGCCGCTCGGGCCGACGATGGAGACGAAGTTTCCTTCCTGGATGGCAAACGAGACGCTTTCGAGCGCCGTCACGGTCTTGGCGCCGCCGGTAAAAATTCTCCCGACCTGGTCGACGGCAATCAGCGGCGGCACGAAGCTTCTCTGGCGCTCGATGGATCAACGCTTGATGAATTGATTGGTATAGACTTCCTTGGTCGTGACTTTGCGTCCCACGTCGAAAAACTCGTTGGTCACGCGCACGGTCTTCTCCATGATGTCCGGCTTCATATAGCCCAAACCGATCTGGATCGACTCCGTCGGCAAAAATACTTCGGTCAGAGCGTTCTTGAGCTGCAAGGACGTCAGAGCCGGATTGAGCTCGGGTTTGTGCTTGAGCAGAACCTTGAGCGACTCTTCCTGATTGTCGCGGCTGTAACGCAGTCCCTCCATGGTCCCTTCGACGTAAGCGCGCACGAGCTGCGGGCGCTTTTTGACGTCTTCTTCCTTGACGATCAAGCCGCTGCCGTAGATATCGAGCCCGGTGTCCTTCATAAACACCCGCTCGAGCTTGACTCCGACCTTCGACGCCGCAAGCTCGGCTACTTCGTCGTTGGAAGCGCGAAACATGACGATGAAATCGGCCTTCTTGGTGACCAGCGCCGCCGGCTGAATCGGCGCGGCGGTCTCCTGGATCTTGATCGCCTTGAAATTAATCTTGTTGATGCGGCAATAAGCCGGCATCAAAAACCATTGCGCTTGTCCGGGGCTGATCGCCCACGATTTTCCTTCGAGATCTTTGATGCCCTTGATCACACCTTCGTCGCGCCATACGATCGTCGTCGCGATGTAACCGAGCTGTGCCACCGCTTGCACGGGCGTACCGCGCGAGTTGGCGACAATCGCCGTGGCGATATCGGCAAAACCGAAGTCGGCAACGCCCGCGGCAATGGCGCGCACGGTGTCGGCGGAGCCCTTGCCGGCGCGCACGGTCGCGTTCAAGCCGCGCTTGGCGTAAAAGCCTTTTTCCAGGGCGACGAACCAAGGGGCGTGTTTGCCGCCGATGATAAAATCCAATTGGATGGTGCCCGCCGTCGGTTCAGCGGCCCGCGCGTGCGTGGTGATAAAGCTAACCAGCAATAGCACAACCGTCGCTGCGCCGATCCGTCCGATGACACGCCGGTTTTCAATCCTCATTGCTTCCTCCACTTCAGGTCATCAAAATGATCCTTCGACTTGGCGCACGCCGGCGCTCCAGGGCGCCAACTTGCGCTGCACGATCTCGGCCAACCAGAACAACCCCAACGACAACACGGCCAAAATCAGCAGGATCACCAGCGCGAAGGCCGTGTCGAGGCTGTAATTGGCCTGCAGCACCAAGTACCCGAGTCCCTCGTTGGCGGCGACAAACTCGGCGACGATGGCGCCGGTGACCGAAAGCACGATAGCGACTTTGATGCCGGCGAACATGTACGGCAGCGAGTTCGGCAGGCGAATTTTTTTAAAGACGTCGGTCTCCGAGGCGCGATTGACGCGCGCTAACTCGAGCAGCTCCGGTTCGACCTCTTTGAGGCCGACCACGGTATTGACGACGATCGGGAAAAACGCGACGAGGAAGGCGATGGCGATCTTCGAGACTAAGCCGTAGCCTACCCAGATGACCATGAGCGGCGCAAAGGCGCTCTTCGGCATCGCGTAGAGAATCACGATCAGCGGATAGATCGTGTTTTGCAGGTGGCGCGAGTAAACCACGGCGATGGCGAAGCTGACACCGAGCAGGAACGACAACGAAAATCCGCCAAAGGCTTCGATGAAGGTGATCACGGCATGATTGCCGAGGATCGGCATCTTCTGAATGAAGCTCGTCCACAGATCGCGCGGCGGCGGCAAGATGAAAGCCGGGACCTTTATCACCTCGACGAGGATTTCCCACAGCACCAGAAGCGCGAAAAAGAACAGGATAGGTTCAGCGGCATTTTTCCAGGAAGATTTCACGGCTCCGACGTTATTGGAAAGCGCCGGTTGTGTCAAGAAAGTGACGGGCCTTGGCCCGTCATCCCGAGCGAATGCGCGGGATCTAA
>JBOHVN010000046.1:0-24708 GCA_050735675.1 Binatia bacterium
TTCGTCGACAAACCGAATCTCTCGCACCTCACTGACCGGCTGGGTGAACGGTTTGAGACGCTCAACGTCGGTTTCAAACCCTATCCCTGCTGCGGCAGCAATCATACCTCCATCGATGCGTTGAAGAAAATTCTGCGCGAGCACCCGGAGGTCGGCGCGCAGAACGTCGAGAAGATCCGCATTCGCACCACCCGCGCCACCAAACTCCACGTCGGCTGGCCCTACGAGCCCAAGAGCATGACCACGGCGCAGATGAATCTTCTTTTCTGCGTCGCCATGCTGCTTCACGACCGCGACTTCTTCGTCGATCAGGTTACGCAAAAATCGATTCGCCGCCCCGATGTCGTAGCAACCACCAAAAAGATCGAAGTGCTCGAAGACCCCCAGTTCGATCTGCTGGGCGACGAGGGGCGCCACGGAGTCGATCTGGAGGTCCAACTCCGGGACGGCCAAAGCCATCGTGAGAAAATCCTCCACGCCAGGGGAAGCGACAAGAACCCCATGACGAGGGAAGAGGTTTTGCGGAAATTTCGCCTGCTCGCTTCGCGCGTTCTCTCCAGGTCCCGGATTGAAAAGCTGGAAGACACCCTGCTCAATCTCGAAAAACTCGACGACGCGCGACAGATCGCTAAGCTTCTCACGGCCTAGGAGAAACGGCCCAAATTTCTTTCGAAGTCGAGGTTTCAATAATCCTAATCACGTAATCACGATTCCTTATCCGATGAGGGCGCTTTGACTGCCCTGCCTTGAATAGACATCCAGGGGTGATTATCATAGAGGCGGTTTGCAGCAGCTTGCGTGATAGGGGGTATCTATGGACGGCGAAGCCAACAGTAAAGAAAAGGTTGTTAGTGATCTGCGCGTGCTCGTTAACGACGCCGAGGAGTTGCTAAAAGCCACGGCGAGCCAAGCGGGTGAAAAAATTGCGGTGGCGCGGCAGAAAATCGAGCAAAGCTTGATCGAAGGCAAGAAAGCGCTTGCCGACGCCGAGCAGACGTTTCTAAAAAAATCCAAAGAGTGCGCCGAAATCGCCGATGACTACGTCAGGGAAAATCCCTGGAGCGCGGTCGGCGTCGCCGCCGCCCTCGGTTTGGCCTTGGGACTGCTCATTCGCGGCAAATAATCGCCCCCGATGAGCGACCCAGGAAGCAGCCAGAGCCGGGGCAGCGCTTCGGGCTTTTCCCAGCAGTTAAAAGCCGCGGTTGCAGTTCTGAGCGCGGCTCTGCACACGCGCTTGGAGCTCTTCGTCACCGAGCTCGAAGAAGAGCGCGAGCGTCTCAAGCAGACTGCGATCCTGCTCCTGCTGGCGGTCTTCGGCGCCAGTTTGGGTTTTATCCTATTTAATATTTTTCTTGTTGCCCTGTTCTGGGAGCGCGGCTGGATCGCCGCGATCGGCGTGTTAGCTCTCCTCTACTTTGGCGTCGCGCTAGGCGCGGCACTAAAACTGCGCAACGCAATCCTGCGACGGGCCGGACTGTTTCCGGCAACCTTGGCCGAACTCGGCAAGGACCGCGATCACCTGAGGGCATCGGCTCGTGACTAAGCGCTTCGAGGACATTGCCCGCCGCAAGCAAGCGCTTATCGACAAAGCCGCCCGCGAGCGCGCCGAGCTTGCCGCCGCTTACAGCAAGCTCCGTTCGCCCTTTGACTTTAGCGGAACCATTTCCGCCATCGGTCGAGCCCTTAAGGCTCGCCCAATGATCACCGTCGGGGTTTCAAGTCTCTTGGTGAGCGGCTTGGCGGGAAAAATTTTCAGGGGCGCTAGCCAAGTCCTTAAAGTCGGGCGCGTGGCCTTGCCGCTCTGGGCTTGGTGGCGCAAACGCCGCAAGTCTTCTTAGTTTTTCGTTGAACAATTTGAACGGCTTGAAGAACTTGAACGGTATTTATTCCGACTTTATTCCGTCCTTGCCCCTTTCAACTTTTCGCGGATCGGCCGCGCCGCTCAACTCGGCGCCTTCTCGGCGAATCGCCTGCACGACGCCGAGCGATGTTTGCTCTCTCAGCGCGTGGCCGCGCTGCTTAAGCGCCGCTCTCACTTCCGCGGCGATCTTTGACTCCGCGTTCAACCGGTCCGGCAGCCATTGGTGATGCACGCGCGGCGCTGAAACAGCCGCAGTGATCGGCATGCCAAAGTCGATCACATTTAAGATCGTCTGCAAGGTCGCGCTGATGATCCGCGGCCCGCCAGCCCCGCCGACGATGAGCTCCGGGCGATTGCCCCGTAGAATAATCGTCGGCGACATGCTGCTGAGTGGCCGCTTGTTAGGCTTGAGCGAATTGGCCTCGTTGCCGATAAGTCCGTAGACATTGCCTGCCTCAGGATGGATGGCAAAGTCGTCCATTTCGTTGTTGAGAACGATGCCCGCGCCACGCACGAGCAGTTTCGAACCGAAGCGCGTATTGACCGATTGCGTGCAGGCCACGGCGTTGCCGAAGCGGTCAACTACGCTGAAGTGGGTCGTGCCGCCTTTCTCCGAGTTGAAATGATAATAACCGTAGAAAGCCGTCGGCCGCGTCTTATCCGGCGCGATGCGTCTGCGAACCCACTCCGCATAATTTTTCGCCGTCAACTTGCGCACCGGAACGTGCACGAAGTCCGGGTCGCCAAGAAAATGCGCCCGGTCGGCAAACGCATGCTTCATCGTTTCACTGAGCAGATGGAGGTAGAACGCGGAATTGTGCTGAAACTCACCAAGCTTGTAGCCTTCGAGGATGTTGAGCATCTGCAGAATGGCCACGCCGCCCGAGCTCGGCGGCGGCATGGTGATCACCGTGCGGTTTCGGTACGAGCCGGTCAGCGGTTCGCGCCACGCCGGTTTATAATTTTTGAGATCGCCGAGCGTCATGACGCCGCCTGCTTTCTCAATCGTCTTGATGATCGCTTGGCCGATCCAGCCGTCGTAGAAAGCCGCCGCGCCCTTTTGCCCGATTGCTTTGAGTGTTGCCGCCAGTTCCGGCTGGCGGATCACGTCGCCTTCCTTCGGCAGCTCGCCGTTGGGCATGTAGACTCGGCCAAGATCGGGAAAGCGCTTCATGTTAGCCTGTTGGCGTTCGATGGCCAGCCTCAAGGTGGCATCAAGTGGAAATCCTTCGCTGGCAAGTCTAATTGCCGGCGCAGCCAAGACCGAAAGCGGCATGCTGCCGAAGCGCCGGCGCGCTTCGACCAACCCGGCAACCTCGCCCGGCACCGCGACGGCTAGCGCGCCGGTGAGGCTGAGTGACGCCACCGGCTTGCCGTCTTTGGTATAAAGCTCGCGCCGCGAAGCCGCGGGCGCAGTCTCGCGGAAGTCGAGGGCATAGGCTTTGTTTTCCTCGGCTAGGTAAAGCACCATAAATCCGCCGCCACCCAAGCCGGAGGATGCCTGATCGACGACTGAAAGCGCCAGTGCCGTGGCGACCGCCGCGTCGACGGCATTGCCGCCGCGGCGCAGGATCTCCATGCCTGCCGCACTCGCCAGCTCGCTATCGGCGACTACAAGGCCGCTGTTCGAACGTAGCGTGCGAGCGCCCGCGCCGGGCGCGATAAAAATGCAGAGAAGTACAAAACAGAAAACAATACGG
This sequence comes from Binatia bacterium, assembly GCA_050735675.1. GTDB lineage: Bacteria > Desulfobacterota > Binatia > UBA9968 > UBA9968 > DP-20. The sequence goes on from JBOHVN010000046.1 coordinate 3,562, forward strand.
CGGCGGATGAATGATCGCATGCTCGGTATTACTTCAATGACTTAATGGTTTGTCGAGTGTTTTTCAAATCGGCTGGCCGTCCCCAAGACAGCGGCTGCCTTCAGATAAAGCCTTTTTACTTGCGCTCGGCAATGGCTTATTTCATAGTGACGGAAATCCAATCCTTTCGCCGGTTCATCTAAGTTCGACATGCAAACCATTCTGGGACCATTTCATCCCGATCTTGAAAACGCCATCGTCGACAAAATCTTGAAATACAAGAACGCGGACTTGCTCTGCCCGCTGTTGATCCTTACGCCATCCGACTTGCTGCGCCGGCGCTTGAAAGTTCTTTTGAGCCGCGAGCGGCGCCTGTCTCTGCTCAATGTTCAACTTCTGACCTTCTACCAACTGTCCCTAAGACTCCAAGCCGAGCGCAACGGCGCGCCGCTGGAGCTTCGCAGCGACCTTTTTCTCGAAGAAGCGCTGCGGCAAATCATCCGGACGCGCCAACCCGGCGCGGAACCCTTCGCCGGCATCGAAGACCGCGCCGGCGGCTGCGCCGCGCTTTGGCAGACGCTACGCGACCTGCGCGACGGACTGGTTGATCCCGGGATCGCGCTCGAAGCCCTCGGCGAGGGCCATTTCAGTCAGCGCGCCAGCGAACGCACATCGCAGCTCTTGGTCTTACTGCAAACCTTTCAGCAGTTTTGTCGCCAACAGAAGATTACCGACCAGTCCGACCTGACCCGCTACGCCACCGAGCAAGTTGCCGCATCGAGATTTTTGAAACAATTTAGCCGGATTTTCTATTACGGCTTCTACGATCTGACGCAGATCCAGGTAGATTTTTTTTACGCCGTCGCGCGCCACTATCCGACCACGCTTTTCTTTCCCTATTTATCCGCCAAACCGAGTCATGAAGCCTGGCGCTTCGCCGAGCGTTTCTACGAGCGCTATGTCCAGGGACACAACACCGAGTCCGCACAAGAGCTGTCGCCGAAGGCTGCATTGCCCGCTGCCGCGCGCCTTTTCGACGACAACAAGGAACGAAAATACTCCGGCTTGCCGGGACAGTGGCACTGCCAGATCGCCGATACTTTCGGCACCCACGATGAAGTCGCCACGGTAGTCAAAGAGATTCTCAGGCTGGTCGACGATGGCAAAATGCAATTTCATGAGATCGGCGTCGTTGCCCGGAGCCTGGAGTCCTACGGCCACGCCATCAAAGACATGTTTCACAAGCACCGCATACCGCTCGCCGGCGCCATCGAGGAGCCGTTGGTGCAATTTCCTTTGACCAAAGCCGTCATCCTGCTGCTGAATTTGCCTGCGAAAGACTTCTTGCGCAGCCAAGTGATCGATCTGCTCTCTTCGCCCTATTTTCAACTTCAAAACGTTGCAGGAGATCAATCGTTGCCACGCCCAGACCTCTGGGATCTTGCGACCCGCGAGCTCGCCATCTGCAAAGGCGTCGCCGAGTGGCGCCGGCTGCGCCGTTACAACCACCACGATCTAGTACTTGAGCAAATATCGGACGACGATGAGCCGCGCGTCATTCGCATCGCCGCGAACCAATTGGCATCATTGGCTGATATCGTCGAGACGTTGGTGGCTGATCTAATGCAATTGCCGCCGCAAGCTTCGTGGCGGCAATACACCACCGCCTGGAAAACCTTGCTGAAAAAGTATCTCGGAATTGCGCCTGCTGCCGAAATGACGGCGCCGAGCGTCGATCCGGGACCCGGCGCGGAGATTCTCGATGCCTTAGACCAACTCGGCGGTCTCGATGCCGTGGAAAATCGCGTCGCGCTGAACGATTTTGCCCATACCTTTCAGCACTGGCTCGAACGCTCCAGCGTCGCCGACGATCGGCGCAACAGCGACGGCGTCCTGGTGCTCAACGCTACCGCGGCGCGCGGCCTGTCGTTCCGCGCTCTTTTTGTTCTCGGTATGAATGAAGGCGTTTTCCCGCGCACGATCCGCGAAGATGCCTTCCTGCGCGATCGCGACCGCGAAGTTCTTGAACGCGACCTGGGCTATAAAGTTAGCCAAAAGCTTGCCGCCTTCGACGAAGAGAAACTACTTTTCACGCTGCTAGTCGGCGCCGCTCAGGAGCGGCTCTATTGTTCGTTTCAAAGATCGGACGATAGCGGCAGAGTGCTGGCGCCTTCCTGGTACGTCGACGAGCTCAAGCACGCTCTCAACGGGAACGGCCGCCAAAGCGCGACGATCGGCATCCCGCGCAGCATCACTGAAAAAACCGCCACACCGCCGTTCGATCGACAGGATCTGCTATTGCCGGCCGAACTGGCGATTCGACTGACGCTCGAAGCCCAAGATCCCAGTGCGCTGATCGAAGCCTGCGCTGGACTGCCGTCGCTTTACAAACAAGGCCGCAAGGTTGTCGCCGAAATCGATCAAAGCGGCGACCGCTTGCTTGGTTACGACGGCGTGGTCGGCAAGTTCGACAGTTACTGGAAACATTTTTCCGAGCGCGGCCTTTCGCCGACCGCGCTCGAAACCTATGCCCGTTGCCCGTTTCAGTTTTTCGCGCGCCATGTGCTCGGTTTGGAACCGCTCGACCGCCCCGAAGAAATCCTTGGACCGAGCCCCGCTGAGTTCGGCCAGCTCGGCCATGAGATTTTAAATTCGTTTTACCGCGCTCTAATCGACGGCGGTTACTTTGCCGGCAAAGCGGCAACGGTGGATGTGGAAACGACGCTGCAAGCCGTCGCGGCGCGCGCCTTCGCCGACTATGAGGAAAACAATCCGGTCGGCTACCCGCTCGCTTGGGAGAGTCTCAAAGCGGGTCTTGTCCAACTGCTGCGCCAAGTCATCGCCCGAGATTTGAGCGAGTTGTCACAATCCGGGTTTGCCCCCGTGAGTTTGGAAACCGGCGTGACCGCGCGACTGCCGTCCGACTGGCCGGAACCGTTAAAGGGCCTGGCGATCCGCGGCCGCATGGACCGCATCGACCGTAACGACACCGCCCTACGGGTGATCGATTACAAATTCAAGTTTGGCGCAAACCCGGCGACGCAAGATAAGAATCTTCTCTGCGCCGCTCTGCGCGGCGAGAGATTGCAACCGCCCTTCTATTACATGCTCGCCGAGCGCTGGGCCGAAGAGCAATTCCTCAAACCATCACGACCGGCCATCGAGGCGGATTTCTACTACATCGCGCCGCGTTGGGCCGATGGCCCGCTGATCTCCACTTCCTACGGCAGCGAAGGACTTAGCGACACAATCGGCGTGGCAACCAAGCAAACCATCGCTTATCTCGCCGATGGCGTTCGCCAGGGCCGTTTCTTTCTCAACCGCGGCGAGTATTGCGGCCACTGCGACGCGGCGCCGATCTGCCGCAAAAACCATCCGCCGAGCCTGTGGCGCGCCGAGAACGATCCCTTGACGGAACCCCATCGCGCGTTGCGCAAAAAAGATCCAAAAAAACTATGAGCGCGCTGCAATCGAATATCGAACTGCCCGACGCTCGCGACCGCCAGGCCGCCATCGGCACCTTCGATCGCAACGTCGTAGTCACAGCGGGAGCGGGTACCGGCAAAACGACGTTGTTGGTCGACCGGTTGGTGCATTTACTGTTGCGCAACCCCGAGCCGCTAAAAATCACCGAGATCGTCGCCCTTACCTTTACCAATAAAGCCGCCGATGAGATGAAGCTCCGGCTGCGCCAACGCTTGCAAGCTTTTCTCGACATCGAGCTCGACCGCCAACCGGCAAACGACGCCGAAGAGAAAACTCAGAAGGATATTGAAGCCCTGATCGCGTGCTACCAGCTCTCCAAGGATGAGTTGGACAACCGCGTTCACGACGCGCTGAGAAACATCGAACGGAGCGACATCGGCACGATTCACAGCTTCGCCGCCACTTTGCTCCGGCTTTATCCCCTCGAAGCCGGCGTCGATCCGCAATTTCACGAGGACGACGGCGCCGAATTCGACCGCCTTTTCGACGAGCAATGGGACCTATGGCTGGATCAGGAACTTTCATTGCGAAGCTCGCACGCGGAGGACTGGCGAAAAATCCTCCCTCGCTGTCAGCTCGATCAAATCAAAGCTTTGGCCAAATCAATTTCCACGGAAAACGTAGATCTTCGACAGAACCTCGATGGACGGAACGCCATTCCGGCCGCCCTGCGCGATTGGTTGGCTAAGCTCGAAGGCCAAGCGGCAAAATTGATTAAACTTCATCCCGAGGACCGGCTCAACGAAAAGTTGGTTGACGCGGCGCGCGCGGTTCTCGGCGAATTTCTAAAAACCGGGCAACGGTCGAACCTATTGGCGGACGAATGCGCCCTGTTGTCCGAGAAGGCGATCAGCCAAGATCTCAAGGGCTGGGAGCCGGACGATGTCAACAAAGCTCGAGAAATCGTACGGGCCGCCAAGGGGCTCGTCCATATCGATGGGGAATTGACCGGACTGCTCTGGCGTTTGCTGGTTCCTTACGCCGAGGAGTTCCGCGAACGATTCATCCGCGAAGGGCATCTTTCCTTTGACGGGTTGCTCGTGCGCGCACGCAATCTCGTCCGCGACCAGGATCAAGTGCGCGCGGACCTCAAACGGCGCTACCGCACGATCCTCATCGACGAATTTCAGGATACCGATCCGATCCAGTACGAGATCCTGCTCTATCTCGCCGAAGCCCAAGGCGCTTCATCCAAGGACTGGCGCAAGGTAAAACTAACTCCCGGCAAGGTCTTCGTCGTCGGTGACCCCAAGCAGTCGATCTATGCTTTTCGCCGCGCCGACATCGAGGCCTATCTCGCAGTCGTCGAGAAAATCATCAAGGCGCAGAACGGCGTCGAATGCCGTCTCACGACGAATTTTCGCAGCAATGCGGCGATACTCGACGTCGTCAACGGCGCTTTTGAAACCCTCATCCAAGCTCAAGACGGCGTGCAGCCACCGTACATCGCCATCCATCCCGCGCCCAATAGAGTCACTGCGCCGAGCCCGATCCCTAAACTCCTAGTGCGAAAGATCGTCACTGAGGACGAGGCGATCGACACTGAAACCGCGCGCCATCTCGAAGGTGAAAGCTTGGCGCGCTGGTTAAAGGAACAGGTTCTAGGCAAGACCACGTTCCTCAACGCGCGTGGCGAAACTGTCTACGCGCAGCCGAAAGATGTCGCCATTCTCCTGCGCAAGCTCACCGACATCCACGACTACTTAGAACCCTTGCGCCGCCAAGGAATTCGTTACGTCGTCGAAGGCGAGCGCCACTTTTACGCCGCGAAAGAAATCATCGACGCCGTCAACTTGCTGCGCGCGGTGGAAAATCCCCACGACCGTTTGGCGTTGGTCGGCGTCCTGCGCTCGCCCTTGGGGGGACTCACCGACCAGCAGATCTATGAGCTGCACCGGCAGAGCCTGCTCGATTACCGCGCCGCCGCGAAACTCGTTGGGAAAGATTTTTCACCGACTCTCGCCGAGCTCTATGACGCTCTCGCGCGCCTCTACCATGAGACTCGGACTAGGCCGATCGGCGCCGCGGTAGCACATGTTTTCGCGACGTTGCCGGTGGAGTTGCTGGCGGCCTGCTATTTTCACGGCGAACAGGCGGTGGCGAATTTGCAAAAGCTGGCGCAACAAGCCGAACTGCTCGGCCGTGAAGGATTGACCACGCTCAAGGAAGCGATTCGCCAATTGGAACAGCGCGTGCTCGACGTCAAAGACGAAGGCGAGAGTGTCCTCGCCGAAGAACACCTCGACGCAGTGCGCATCATGAGCATACACAAGGCGAAAGGGTTGGAGTTCCCGGTCGTAATTTTGGCCGGCTGCCAGACCGGTATCGAAGGCAGACGCCGCGCCGATGCCGAAGCGATGTTCGATTGGTCGACGGCACTGACCGGCCTGCGCATCGGCTCCATTTCGGATCTCGCCGGGCTGTACATCGCCGAAAGAACCCGGCTCAGAAACGCCGAAGAACAAAAGCGTCTGCTCTACGTTGCCATGACCAGAGCGCGTGAAAATTTGATCATATCCTGCGCAGCGATCTGCCGGCGCTCGAGTGGCAGCTTTCTCTCCATGCTCGACGGTGCGCTCAATGACAGCATTGCCGACGCCGAGGCGTCAAGAATAGTTAACGTCGGCAATGGCATGGCGGAAATCGAAGTCGTCAGCGAGAGCCTGACTGCGCCCAGTCGGACCAAAGTCAAATCCAGTCGCACCAAGAAAACATCCAACTGGCAATCCTTCGTCGACGCCTGGGCGCGGCGCACGTCCGCATACGAAAAAGCGCAACAATCCCAGCCGTTTCTCACACCGACGCTGCTAAAACGGCAAGAAGAAGCTTCGACCGAGGCGGGCAGCAAAATAAACGGGCAAATCTTTCAACAAACGCCGGCGCTGGTTGTCGGCGATCTCGCGCATCGTTTTCTGCAGAACTGGCAGTTCGCCAGCGACGCCAAAGAATTCGCAGGGCAACTTCACGATTTCATCACCCACGCGCTACCAAGGGAATTCGAATCATCGCGCCGGGAGATCGAGTCCGAGCTCGAAGACATTTTTCAATCTTTCTTTCGCTCGAAAGCTTACGCCGAGCTCGCCGGCGTGCGCATACTCGGGCGCGAAGTGCCGCTCTTGATGCCTTGGAACGGGCAGATCATGGAAGGCGTCATCGACGTGATCTACCAGCGCAGAGGCTTGCTTTACTTGGCCGACTATAAGACAGATAGGGTCGACAAAAAACACTTGAGCGAAGCCGCCGCGCGCTATCACCAGCAAGCGGAGATTTATTCCCAGGCCGTGAGACAAAGTCTACGGCGCGAGCCGGCTGGTTTTAAGATCATCTTCTTGCGTCTCGGCGAAGCCGTGGAGATCGGCATGGAGAAAAACAAACAAGGGACGCTTTTCTAGCGTCTTGCATCTAATTCTCTTGAAGAGTGTCGGTCATTCTGAGGAGCGCGCGACGAAGAATCTCGTTTTGCATTCTTCCCTCGTTCGAGAACACTTTGACGCATTCGGAACAACAGATCCTTCGCCGTTGGCTCGGAATGACAGCGAGAAGCGAACAGACGTATCTGCTAATGCCAATTTAGAAATTTATGGAGATGATTGAGTCCATATGAAAATCTGTTTTATGGATATCGAAACTGTCCCGACCGACCGATCGCTCGAAGAAAATGGTTTGCTCGAATCACAAATTCAGTTAGACGAGGCGGACCTCATCAAGAAGCTCAGCCTCTCGGCTGCTACGGCGAAAATTCTTTGCCTCTGTTACGCCATCGAGCCGCCGGTGGGCTCCGAAGTCCAAGTGCTGAAGGGTGAAGAAACCGAGATTATCAAAAGCTTTTGGAAGTTGGCCGTCGATTGCAATCTTTTCGTCGGCCACAATATTCTCGATTTCGATCTACGGTTCATCTACCAACGCTCGGTCATTCATCAGATCAAACCATCGCGCGACCTTCCGTTCGCCCGTTTTCGCAACGCCCCGATCTTCGACACCATGCAAGAGTGGAGCAAATGGGGACGCGAACATGCGAGCCTGGATTTGCTTTCGAAAGCGCTCAGCCTACCGTCGCCCAAGGAAAACCTCGACGGCTCGAAAGTCTACCCCTACTACCGCTCCGGAAAAATCTCCGAGATCGTCGAGTACTGCAAACGCGACGTGGATTCCGTGCGCCAGGTTTATCGTCGCCTGACGTTTACGAAAGCACCAAGCTCAGCTTAGGTAGAGTTGGGTGACAGCCCCATCGGAAAAAAACTGGTCTGTGTTTGCCTTAGAATATCCGACAAAAAATAAATCGACAAGTTATGATGGAATCTGACGAATGTCGGCAAATCCGGCGCCCGCAATAGGTTGATCGAGCTATTCAATCGTGAGGCATCGCACGCCATGAATCCGACAATGGTCGAAGCGCTAAAAGCGAAGGAGCCTGGCGCGTTCGTACTTCGCGCCTTGCAAGAGCTCCTCACCAAAGACGGGCTCCTTCTTCGTCTCGACGCAAACGAACGTTCAATCGCCTGTCGACTCGCAATGTACCTGCAGCTCGAACTCCCACAGCTTCATATCGACTGTGAGTACAATCGTGACGGCATAGACCCAAAGATAATCCAACACTTCTACCTAGATCCAGACTCCGAGGATACAGAGGCAAAGACGGCTTTCCCCGACATCTATCCTGACATAAGGGGCTCTTTCGTATGCTCGATGACATTGACCGTCATGAGCTATTGCTGCCTCACATCCAGCGACCGTTCGTCTGGGACGAGGAGCAGATGGTCCGTCTATTCGATAGCCTGATGCGCAACTACCCCGTACAGACATTGCTCTTTTGGCGAACAAAGGAAGCGATAAAGGCGCGCCGTTTCATGCAGTACCTTGACCGCGAAGCCGATCTATCGGACTTATATGACTCCGCGAAGAGTGTCGCGGATGTGCTCGTACCCAGTAGAGCTAACGGACGGGAATCTCAGCGATAACCGTCTGCGCTCCATACTTCTCAGCATTGTGTACGTCGATCGTTGGGGAACATCGCCTTTCAATGTCCGCTTTAAAGGTAATGAGCCGCATGTGGATCACATTTACCCACAGTCGATGTTACGCACGCGCCTTGGGCAGGTTTCCGCGCAAATCAATGACATTGGCAACCTCAGATATGTGGGGGCGACGGACAACATTCGTAAGCGCGCGGAGCTGCCAGCCGATTACTTCGCTCGCCTGAAGCGAGATCACGTTGACGTGGCCAAGCACCTCCTAGTAGATGAATTCGCCGACCGTCCCGAACGTATGGTTTTTCGACGAACCTACGTTCACCGACTTTCGTGAACGTCGTCGCGAGCAGATCCGGCGCACACTTAAGCGGGTCGTAGACCTCGATGCTTCGGCTGGATAGGTACTGCCCCGCGCTACAACACAGCCGGTAGACATGAGGTGAAGCTGTTTGACACTTGGCAAGCGTCCTTGCGTGCACCGTCGCTGCCAATAACGGGAAAGGGACATCCTAAGTTTTGCAACTCACTTCGCATTCACCAATTGCGCCAGCGGTACAACCTCGACTTTTGTGGTGAGCGCGTAGCGCTTCTCGCCCGGATACACGACGTGAAGTTCATCGAGTTTCAAGTCGGCCAGGGCGATGCGCATGGACGGTGTGAACGTGGGGGCGTCCGCGCGTTTGCATTCGACACCGATGCGGCGGCCGCGCTTGAATAGTACCAAGTCGATTTCCGCGCCGTTATGTGTCGCCCAGTAATACGCATCATCGGGTTGCACTGCTTTGATGACTTCCTCGACGGCGTAGCCTTCCCAGGATGCGCCGACCTTCGGATGGTGTTCGAGGTCACGCTGATCCGCGATACCCAGCAGAGCGTGGAGAAGCCCGCTGTCGCGCACATAGACTTTCGGGGCCTTGACCTGGCGCTTGCCGAGATTCTCAAACCACGGCGGCAACTGCCGAGTCATGAAAACGCCCGTCATCAGGTCGAGGTAACGGCGCACGGTGGATTCGTTGACAGATAAGGCGCGGGCCAGTTCGGCCGCATTCCAAATCTGGCCGTGATAGTGGGCAAGCATATTCCAAAAGCGGCGTAGAGCGATGGCGGGAATGGTCACGCCAAGCTGTGGCAGTTCGCGCTCGATAAAGGTTTGAAGAAACTGGCGCCGCCACGCGAGCGAGTCGGGTTCATTACGTGCCGTAAAGGACAAAGGAAGCCCTCCGCGCAACCAGTGGCGACCCTGAGCTTTGGTGCCGAGATCGGCGAGGCGGAAGCCTTCCAGCGCCACGGTCTCGATACGTCCGGCGAGAGTTTCGGAAGACTGCTGCAACAAATCCAATGACGCACTGCCAAGAATCAGGAAACGCGCGGGCAGTGGTTGGCGGTCGGCCAACACACGAAGCAACGGAAATATTTCGGGGCGGCGTTGGATTTCGTCAATGACCACCAAATCTTTGAGCGGGCGCAAGGCGGTGTCCGGCTCGCTGAGCCGGGCAAGGCTCGCTGGGTCCTCCAAGTCGAAGTAATTAAGAGACTTGGCGGGCACGAATTGCCGCGCCAGCGTCGTCTTGCCGCATTGGCGCGGGCCGAGCAGCGCCACGACACGGCTGCGTTTGAGCGCGGCCCGCATCAATTCAACGTCGGTCTGGCGTTTGATCACGCCCCTATTATGTACCAGGAAATTCCATCAGTCAATGCGGGATTTTCATGGTACTTAGATGCCCACCCCTGATTGGGCTGCGCTCACCGTACAGCGCAAGCCGGTCAAGACAATGCCTTTTGCGCTTCACAACGTCGAATGTTGGAAACGCCCATCGATTTGCTCGCGCCGGATCAACTGTGGAGGACATTAGCGAGTCGACGGTCCTCCCACGCCTACGACGATTAATTGTCTTGAAATGCATTGTGTTCAGCGCACTGATTCGGTAGGTGAAGTTCGTTTGACTCCCAGTCCGCCAATCGATAATAATTGCTGTCAATCCGCTAGGCTTGAGCATCACGATCTCACGCCGATCTGCAGATTCCAACGAATTACACGATCAAGAAGGAGGCATTATGGATCATCCCGCTGAGCAAACATTTCAAGAACCGACAGATAAAAAGACCCGGGCCGGCTATGGCAAATTTCTTCGGCCGAACACGCCCTATGACAACTTTATGGAGTCGCAGGACGTCCCGATCTATCGCGATATTGGCGTGCGCCGCGTGCAGGATTTACCGCGCAAACCGTGGAAGCGCATGGGTGGCAACGGCACCTTCATCCAGCTTCTCGGCACCGAAGGCTTGTGGGGTTGCTACGTCGTCGAAGTGCCCGGCGCCGGTGCATTGAATCCGGAAAAGCATCTATACGAAGAGCAGTATCTCGTCGTCGACGGCCGCGGCACAACGGAAGTTTGGGTCGACGGCAATCCGAAGAAAGTCACGTTTGAATGGCAGAAAGGCTCGATCTTCGCCATCCCGATGAACGCGACCCATCGCATCGTTAATGCGACGTCGAGCCCCGCGCTATTGCTTGCCGGCACCACGGCGCCCAATATCATGAACAACTTTGGCAATGACGATTTTATCTTCAATTGCCCCTATCATTTCAAAGATCGTTTCGATCCCAGCGACGACTACTACAAGTACAAAGAAGAAGTGACGCCGGATCCGCTGCGCGGTCTCGCCATGCGCCAGACGAATATTATCCCCGACGTCATGTCCTGCGAGTTGCCGCTGGATAACCGGCGCTCGCCGGGCTATCGGCGCATCGAACCGCATATGGCGGGACAGCAATTCTATATGTGGATCGGTCAGCATGAAACCGGCCGTTACTCGAAAGCGCATGCGCATGGCTCGGCGGCAGTGCTGATTTGCTTGAGCGGCAAAGGGTATACCTACACCTGGCCGTCAAAATTGGGCACCCATCCCTGGGAAAAAGGCACGACGGAAGAAATCCGGCGGCAGGACTATGAACCGGTGGGAATGGTGAGCGCGGCGCCGATGAGCGGCAACTGGTTCCACGCCCATTTTGGCGCGAGCAAAGAGCCGCTGCGTCTCACCGCTTGGTTTGGTCCCAACGCGCCGGGACGCGATCGTGGCAAGCCTGGTGAAAAGGGCATCGACTACGGCGCCATCGACATGAAAGACGGCGGCACCGCGATCCCCTACAACGAAGAAGATCCGTTTCTCCGTAAAGAGTTCGAAGAAACTCTGGCAAGCGTTGGCGCGCAATCGCGCATGGAGCCGGATCTCTACAAGCACTCCTACTAACAATCTGTCTCGCGCCTAAGGTCTAGCGTCTGTGGTCTAGGAGTCCGGATTCCTCCAGCCCCCAGACGCTAGACTCTAAACGATCCCGACCCACCCCAAAAGGATTTTCATGGCCACCGCACCTAGAGGTTCGTTTTCCAATGCCAACCGCCACATGCAGGAGGAAGAGACCCTTCGCCTCACCAGCGTGGGCGTCGATATCGGATCCTCGACATCGCACCTGGTTTTCTCCCGGCTGGAACTGACCCTCGAAGGTTCGCGCTATCGCGTGACCAAACGCGACATCCTGAACGAATCGCAGATACTGCTGACGCCCTACGTTGATGACACGCGAATCGACGTTGACGCGCTGGAAACCTTTATCAACGAACAGTACAAAACCGCCAAGATTCGCCGCGAAGATGTCGACACCGGCGCGCTCATTCTCACCGGCGTCGCCGTGCGCCGCCGCAACGCCCGCGCCATCGCCGAGCTATTCGCCGAGGAAGCCGGTAAATTCGTCGCCGTCAGCGCCGGCGACGGTCTGGAAGCGACGATGGCGGCGTATGGTTCGGGAGCGGTTGCCCACTCGCAGAAAATGGGTGGCGTCGTGCTGAATATCGATGTCGGTGGCGGCACGAGCAAGTTTGCGATTTGTAGCAATGGCAAAGTTCAGGACGTTTCCGCCATCGACATCGGCGCGCGATTGCTCGCCTTCGACAAAGACGGCGCCGTCGTTCGCATCGAAGAAGCCGGCCGGAAACACGCGGGCTGGGCGGGATTTTCCGTCGAGCTTGGCAGGAAAATACCTGAGGAAAGCTTGCGCAAAATGGTTTCGGGCATGGTCGACAAGTTGTTTGCCATGTTGAAACCGGCATCCATCACTGAAGATATCCAAGGGCTCTTGCGCCTCCCGCCGCTGACCTACAAAGATGAGATCGACTGTGTGATGTTTTCCGGCGGCGTATCGGAGTTTATCTACAACCGCGCCAAAACGAGCTTCGACGACCTCGGGCCACTCATGGCCGAAGAAGTACAGAAGCGCACGGGCGGCTTGGGACTCCTCGTTATGGAACCCAACGCGCGCATTCGCGCCACCGTTATCGGCGCCTCGCAGTACACGGTTCAAGTCAGCGGCAACACAATCTTCATCGCGCCCGAGAATGCGGTTCCCGTGCGCAATGTCGCCGTCGTCGCGCCGGAGTTTCCGTTAAACGAGGATGATTTCACCAAAGATGCGGTCCGCGACGCATTGTTAAACGCGCTGCGGCGCTTGGATTTACTGCACGGACGCCAACCAGTGGCCGTGGCTTTTCACTGGGATGGCTCCGCGACGTTCTTCCGCTTGCAGGCTTTCTCCAGCGGCGTCGCCGAAGGTCTCAAAGACATCTTCGCCAAAGGGCACCCGCTGGTGTTGGTGAATGACGGCGACATCGGCGGCATCATCGGTCTTCACTTTCAAGAAGAGACGCAGGTAAAATCCCCGATCATCTCCATCGATGGCATCGCGCTCAGCGATTTCGATTACATCGACATCGGCGCGCTGATCCAATCATCCGGCGCAGTGCCCGTCGTCATTAAGTCCCTGATCTTCCCAGCCTCGCCTCAACAATAAAAAAGCCGGGGAAGGGTTTCCTCTCCCGGCTTTCTACGGCTTGATCTTTTTGAACGGCTTGAACGATTTGAACCCGAAAGATTTCTACAGCCTAAAAAACTTCTTGGCGTTCTCTCCCAAAACCGCCGTTTTTTCGGCATGCGACAAATCGGCGCGTTCCACGGTCTCGTGAATCATTTGTTTGGCCGCCACAAGGTCGACTTCATGCGGATAGTCGGAGGCATACGAGAAGGCCTGAGCACCGCATTGCTTCATCACGTAAGGCAAGATCCATTCGTTGCCTTCGCAACCGACGAGCACCTGGCCGCTCGAAAGATAATCATTGAGACTGCGCGAATGGCCCGTGCTTGTGGTGTAGACATTGTCGTCGCGATCCATGCGGTCTTTGAGCAGCAACAGCCAGGCGCAGCCGCCTTCGAAAAAGCCGATGTGTAAATCACGGTAGCGATCCAACACGCCGTGGTAAACCAGCGAGACGAACTCAAGCGCCAGCGGCACCGGGTGTCTTAACACGCGCGCCGCCCAAGGATCAGTAAAGCTATCGGCGCCAAGGCCCGTGCTGGACCCGCCGTGAATCCCGAGCGCACAGCCGAGATTGGCCGCTTCTTCATAGATCGGCCAGTAGTAGTCGTGGCCGAGGTGCAATGGCAAACCTCGCGACGGCAGCATCGCCCCGGGAAGTTTTAGATCGAGCACCAGACGGCGAAGTTCTTTCACCGCTTCTTTGACATCTTGCATGGCGATCAAACCCATGGGATGAAGCCGCTTGTCGATCTTGCGATATCGTTCCGAAACATAATCATTAAAGGCTCGGCATACGCGCGTTGCATAATCCGCCTGCTGGAAAAACCCCACCGAGAGCCCTTCGGACGGAAACAATACGGCTTGCGCAACTCCCGCTTTTTCCAGAAATGCGACCCAATCCTCGCCCGAGCCTTTGCGATGGTTGCTGGCGTCGACGCGGGGGCGTCGCGGCGCTTCGACTTCGCCCGTTTTTCTGACGTTCCGCGGATAATGGATATTGTCCAGGCTGGCAAAAACCCCCTGGCGATTTCTCGATGGGTTAAGCGCGATCTCGCGATCGACCGGGTCGAGAAACGGCACCATCTCAGGAATCGATTCGATGATGTGACCGTCACAATCTAACACCATGATATTGTCTGCCACGACCAGTCCTCCCGGATAGTTTTGCGGAATCATCATTTTCCTATCACAAAGTGTTGTCACGCGAAAATAGCTCAATGTCCGGTGGACTCGCGAAGGGGCGACCGAAGCTTCTCTATAGACGATCGTATTCCGCTTTATGGCCATTGATTGACATGCCCTGACAAAAGTGACCGCTGCCGGATTGATTCATGACTGGAGGAAAAATTTTCGCCAAAGCGCCGGCCCTCATCTTGACATTCAATATTGTTACGCCTAAAACCATCGCCAAGTTCGAGGCTACAGCTATGTCGAGATTTCGCGCGCGTCACTGCCCAAAATGCAATGGTTTTGTCGGTTTCGCAGTCGCCAAACAGCCCTCCCGTGACCGGGAAGTCCCGGTGACCAATTTCTGTCTCAATTGCAATTATCGGCTGCCTGTGCGTAGCATCATTTACGGTGTTCGAAAAACGACCCCGACGCTACGCCGGCTGGGGCTTCGGTTGATCTACAACACGCCGAGAGCTTCCGCTCTCGGCTCGGAGGGCGAGAGCCGTCGTACCGACATGGAATCGAAAATTAGCCCGGCGGACTATGCGCGACATTTGAGAGCCATCGGACAAGAGCTGGAGGCTCTCCACTTCAGTCATTTCAACCTCGAATTGACCGCTGACGCTTATGTGGTGTGGGTAAAGGCAAGTGATCGAACGGAAACCAACAACTCGCCTTTGCGCATCAGTAAAAGCCGGCTGCAGAAACTGTGGCACCACAGGACGCCGCCTCACATCATCGGTCATGAAGAGTCATACGCCCTATCCTCGTCGCAGACCGGCAAGCGGTTACGTTATTCCGTGCAGGAGTTAGACCGTATCGAGCGAGAGCAGCGCGCGCGGCGGCAACAGCAAAGCGGCAGCGCTGACGGTCATAGTCTGTCGCAGTTGCTGCGGACTCTTGGAGACTTGGTGGGCAGGAAGAGCGAACGGCTGTTAGGGATCACTTGGCAGGAACTCTCTGTCGGCGTGGTCGTCGAGACCCACCAGGGACGGAGAGAAATCGATGTTTTCCGGCCGGATAATTTGTACGATCTCTGGGTGAGAATGTATTTAAAGAGAAATAACCGCGCCTTCATTGATAAGCCGCGCTGAATCGGGTCGACTCGGATTTTTCCCTGTCTCCAACGCTTCACGCTCCGGATGCTTATCGCAATAGAGTACTGATATTTTCCGTTTGAGTAGGCAGAAGAAGTTGCTCGTGCGGGTAGCTCTGTCTAAGCGGCGCCGGGATTTGCAACGTGAAAACCGAACCTTCGCCAGCGCGACTTTCAACATCGATCTTACCGCCGAGAAGATCGACGTACCTCTTAACGATATAAAGCCCCAGTCCGACGCCACCACTATAAGTCACGCCCCCGTGGGCGTCCTGGCCTTGGCGAAATCTCTCAAAGATCGTCGAAATCTGCTCCCGAGGAATTCCCACTCCGGTATCGGCGACTTTTAGCTCCAGCTGTTTTTTCGAAATCAGATAACGCACTGTAATCGTTACGGTGCCGCGCTCGGTGAACTTGATCGCATTATCGATTAGGCTCTCAAAAATCTGTTTGAGCTTGCGGCGATCCGCCTGCACGGAGGGAAGATCAAACGGGCAATCCCACACGAGCTTCACATCTTTCGCGTCCGGGTCATCGTACTGCGATCTCAACTCGGATAGGAATTCCCAAACGTTGACCTCGTGCAGCTCAAGGTGAAGCGGTTCGGCCTCGATGTTGCTCACTTGCAACACGGTATTGATCAATCCATACAAATCCTTGGATTGTCTAGCAATCGTTTCGATCGCTTTCTCCTGAATCGGCGTCATTGCTCCCAATTGCCCGTCGCGAAACATGTCCGCGTAGCCGGTAATGACGCTCAAAGGAGTCTTGAGCTGGGTTGAAACCGACCGCAGAAACTCATCCTTGATTTTGTGCGCACAGCTGAGCTCCTCCGCTTGACGGCGGCTTTGATCGTAAAGCTCGGCATGATGGATGGCGATCGCGAGTTGGCCGGCTAACGTTGACAAGAACTCGATCTCTTCTTCGCCGAACTTGTGCTCCTCGCGAGTTAGAAATACCAAACATCCCAGCGAGCTGTTGTTCGCGACCAAAGGCACACCTGTAAAAGACAAGAGCCCCTCATTCTTGAAAAACTCTAAATATTCGACCCGCGCGTTGGTAAAGACATTGCTCACGACAAGCGGGCGCTCTTCATTGACGACCCGATCCGTAAATGCCAATGACTCGTCCACGAGTTCATGTCCCTTGCTTTTGAATCCCCGCGCGGCAACGTTCTCGAGCGCGCCCGTTCCGCGGTTTTTGAGTCTGACAACGGCCGCGGCGTAGGGCAAATGGATCAACGCGGTTTCAAGAAACGAAGCAAGCAGCTTTGCCGTGTCGATCGTCGATGTCATCGCCAGGTTGGCTTGATGAAGCACTTCTAGACGTTCGCGCTGGCGGCGGATCTCTTCGGCGGCTTTCTGCTCCCGCCTTACCTGTTCTTCCTTCTCTCGCGCCCTGTGCCGGATGCGCTCGACCTGGGCGAAATACCCGTAAAAAAGCGATATCACGAACGGGAAGGGTAGGCGCAAATAAATCTCGGGATTGAAATCCGCTGCGGTGTAAAAGACAAAATAGCCGTATATGAGCGGCGCGAAGAAGGTCACCGCGAGCAAGCCGCGCGTGTCATTGCAGATACAGCTGATGACCAGAGTAAAGAGACAAGCAATGTAGAAATCGGGACTCGCCGTGCCACTAGTGCTCAACACGGCAATGAGAACCATCGTGTCGAATATCAGCAGCGGACCGTAAAAATACCGCGAGTCAAAGAAATCGTCAGCCAGGAAATACAGCGTGGAATGGCTGAGCAGATAAAGAATCAGGATCGCTTGAACTTGAGTGGACGTGAGCCACGCGCTGGGTGTGTAGTAGAGCAAATACGACGAAAGAATGACCAGCGGCCAGCGTAAACGAATGACCGTGTCTTTCTTCGCCGCATCGAAGAGCCGATCAAAACTCCAGCGACGGCGCGTCGGCAAATCAACTTCAGTACTTTGAAAGGCAGCCATCGAGGTTGATCCAAGATCTTCAAAAAAATGAGTCTGAATTTCACGAGGTGCATATTACATGCCACGACCCCGATGAACCACTGGAAGGTTATCGCGTAGCGTCCTTTGTCAAAGATATTAATGGGTTGAAGAACCAGCACGAAAAGAATTGTGTCACAATTTAAATTTGTACAGGACAATTTTGTAGTTGGCTTCAAATGCTGAGACCGTCTTGAAATATGAAGCGGCTGCGGCAAAAAGTGGCCACGTCGTGGGGAGAAATTTAGCTGCGTCCCGGCGCGCTCGCGCGCTTTTCTTGCGCCGATCGAACCGCCCGCAAGATATCCCCATAGCCGGCGCAGCGGCAAAGATTGCCGGCAAGATATTCGCGAATGTCTTCGTCCGACGGATGAGGATTTTCATCGAGCAGCGCCTTCGCTGACAGCACAAAGCCGGGAGTGCAGTAGGCGCACTGTAACGCGCGCTCTTCGACAAAAGCCTCCTGAATGAAGTGCAACCGCTGTCCGTCGCTGAGGCCTTCGAGCGTGGTTATGGCGCGGCCGGTAGAACGCGCCGCGAGCAGGAAACAGGAACTGACTGGACGCCCGTCCATGAGCACGGTGCAACTCCCGCACGCCCCGACGCCGCAACTCTCGCGCACGCTCCAGAGCTTCAATTGATCGCGCAACACTTCCAATAATGTGTCCGCGTCATCGATGGTCAACGTCTCATCGCCCCCGTTGATTCGTAACGTAATCTTGCGCTTCATAGAGATTTGTCCTGCAAATTCCGGCGCCATGCCGATAAACTCGCCATGGCGCTATCCATTTACCTGCTCCACCGCTTTTTTCACGAACAGCCGCGCCATCCGCCGTTTGTACCACTCCGTGCCGCGCAGATCGGAGAATGGCGATATTTCTTGGTCGACGAGGTCGAGCAGCTTATCCATCATTCCCTGATCGATGGGCTGGTCGTTGGCGAAGGTAAGTCCGTCGATCCATAACGGCGTCGCCGCCAGCCCGCCAAGCGCCACACGCAACTCTTTGCAGCGCCCGTTTTCTTTTGCAAGATACGCGGCCACACCCAGGCACGGCCAATCGTTGGCCGAAAGCGTGCTGTAACGCAGATAGACGGCGCGGCTGTTAGCCGGTGCGAAAGGAATTTTCACATCGACGACCAACTCGCCGGGCTCTAAAGCTGTTTCATACATGCCGCTAAAGAAATCCTTGAGCGCGATCGTGCGCGAGCCTTTGGGGCCGAAGGTGCTGACCTCGGCGCCGAGCACGAGCAAAGGCGGCGGCGGGTCGAGACGGTAATCGGCGTGGGCGAGATTCCCGCCCACCGTCGCCGTTTGCCGCACGCGCACGTTACCGATGTAACCGAATGCTTGTGCCAAAGAGGGAAACGCGCTTTGAATCGCTGGTGAAGTCTCGACCCTGCGATGGGTCGCGAGCGCGCCTATCCGTATGCCGTCGGGTTCATTTTTGATCTCGCCCAAACCTTGCACCGACTGGAGATCGACCAAGTATGGATAGTGCAGCGCTCGCTGCTTCATCAAAATAACCAGCGTCGTGCCGCCGCCGATCGCGCGGGCGTCCTCACCATGCTTCTGCAGAAGCTCGACTGCCTCCTGCAACGATCGCGGTTGGAGCAACTCAAAGGAACGAATCGTCATCGGAACGTCTCACGCCGTCGCTGATTTCTTATCCTTCCGTCGTGCTAGAATCAAGCACACATAACCTTGAAGACAGGAAAAAAAGAACGCCGAGTCGAGAGGTTGACAGCCGCTGGCAACTTTGAGATGAATCCGAACTAAAGGGAGGGCAACACCATGTTCGCAAGCATCCGACATATCGCGGTGATGACCGAAAATTGGGATCGAGAGGCAAAATTTTACCAGACCATCTTCGGCATGAAAAAAATCACCAACGGCATGACCGACGACAAGGGCGAGTACAACAAAAATCGCGGCCATCTGAGCGACGGCGTGATCGGTCTCGCGCTGCTACAGCGCCAACCGGGGTTTAGATCGGGGCTCGATCACTTCGGCTTCGCCGTCGAAGACGTGCAAGTCGTCCGCGACCGGATCAAACAGTTTTATCCGGACGTCAACATTCACCAAAGTCAAAGTCACGTGCCGTTCGCCGGCTTGCGCGGTCATGACCCCGATGGCAACCAGTGGGACCTCTCACAAAAGGGCATGAATAATGTCCGCGAAGGCTATGTCGAGTTCGGCTGGGATCAGCCGCGCTGGATCAATCATATCTGCATCCGCAGCGGCCGCCCGGCTTATCTCGCCGGGTTCTACCAAAAAGTCTTCGATCTAAAGCCGGTTGAGGGCATGTCCGGCGACAACAGTTTTTATCTCACCGACGGCAAGGTGGGTCTGGCGATTCGTCCGTGGGACATGGTTCAGTATCGTGGACACATGGCGGGGTTGGATCATTTTGGTTTCAAGGTGGACGATTTAGAGCAAACCAAGAAGGATCTCGACGACCTTGCCGCCGCCGCTCCCGCCTCCGCTCCGAGAAAAATCGCCATCGGGCGTGATGGCGAAACACGCCAGAAAAATCTTGAAGGCTGCAAGCTCTGCAAACAGAGCCTATCCGATCCCGACGGAGTGCTGCTGGATCTGACGGACTAGCAGTTTGGCGGAATGAGCGCTTCCGTTAAAGAAATTGTTGACGCGTATCGGAAACAACCCCTATCGGAAGCCTCGACTCCTCCCTTCTCCTGGTATACCGATCCCCGAATTTTCGATTTAGAGCAGCGCACCGTATTTCCACACTCATGGCAGTTTGCCGGCCGCGCCGAGCAGCTGGCGGAGCCTGGGCGGTACGTCACCCGTGAAATCGCCGGTGAGCCGATTGCGATCGTCTGCGGTAACGACGGGGCTCTGCGCAGTTTTTACAACGTCTGCCGGCACCACGCCGCAGCGGTACTGACCCAACCGCAAGGAAAAGTACAAAATCTGCGTTGCCCCTACCACGGCTGGACCTACGATTTAAAAGGCAAACTTGTGCTCACGCCGGAGTTCGGCGGTGTTGCGAACTTCGACCGTAGCGCCAACGGCCTCGTTCCAGTCCAAATGGCCGTCTGGCAGGGCTGGGTTTTTGTGAAACTCGCCACCGGCGGACTGGCACTTGAACAGTTTCTGGCTAGCGATCTTCTTGAACGTTTTGAAAGCTTGAACCTTGAACGACTCCGCTGGTTCGACCGGCGCAGCTACACGCTCAATTGTAATTGGAAGGTGTTCGTCGACAATTATCTCGACGGCGGCTACCACGTTCCGCACATTCACGGCGGTTTGAATAGTGTGCTTGATTACCATAGCTACACCATCGAAACCGGTGCGCGATCTTGCCTGCAGTCGAGTCCGATGGAAACGACGGCCGGCGACGCGGCGACGGCCTCCGTTCGCAAAGGTACCTGCGTCTACTACTACTGGATTCATCCGAATTTCATGATCAACGTCTATGAAGGCGTGATGGACACCAACCTCGTCGTCCCGCGTGCCGTCGATAAAACCGACGTCATCTTCGATTATTATTTTGCCGACGTTTCCGATCAAGCGCGGGAGAACAATCTCGCCAGCATTGGCGTCAGCGAGCAGATCCAAGCCGAGGATGTCGCCATCTGCGAATCCGT
>JBOHVN010000047.1:0-9828 GCA_050735675.1 Binatia bacterium
GACTGTCTTGCCACCTACACGGCCGCGGCGATCGCTAATTCGGACTTTTGGAAAACCGGCTGGACCGGCATGCGGCTAGGCATCGCCGCTTATGTGGTCCCCTTCGTCTTCGCGCTTCATCCGGCACTGATACTCAAGGGCGCGTGGAGCGAGATCGCCTTGGCTCTCGTCGCTTCATTTGTCGGAACGTTTCTTCTCGCGGTCGGCTGCGCTGGCTATCTATTTCGCCCGTTCACTTGGGTAAAACGCGGCCTCTTCTGTCTCTCAGGCCTGCTGCTTATGCTCCCGACTTGGCAAGGCGCATGGCTGATCGCCGACGCCGCCGGCTTAATCTTGGGCGTGGGCCTATTCATTTGGGAACGGAGCAAAGCGTTGCCGGGAAGATCCGCTAGCGCCGAACCCAGCCAGGTTGCCCGGTAAGAGTTTCTGTTTCATGCCGGTCTCCCGTGCTCGTCACCTCGGCGGCATGCTCGCCGACTGGTTTAAAGTGTATAACCCCGGCGCTGTCCGGCAAACAAAATGACGAGACGAAAAGCGGACAAAACCAGCTTGTCCGCTTTTCTCTCGCGCTAACTAACGCATCGCTCTGCTCCGTTATCTCCGAACTCTGGTGCTCGAAGGGTTGGCTTCCTTGAGATAACGATAGTAGTCGCTATCCGTGGTCAGCACCAGGGTGGAGTTATTGTTTTTTCCTTCCTTGAGATTTTCGAGTGTTCGGGAGAAGGCATAAAATTCCTTGTCCCGACCATAAGCATCGCCGTAAATCTTGGTGGCCGTCGCGTCCGCTTTGCCACGGACTTCCTGCACCGTGCGATACGCCGCCGAACGGATCTCGCGCAGTTCCTTTTCCATATTACCTAAAATCTCGGCGCTCCGGCCTTCGCCCTCCGATCTGAAACGCGCCGCGAGTTGCTTTCGCTCGGAGATCATGCGCGCATAAACCTTTTCCCGCACGCTCTCCACATAATTGATCCGTTTAATGCGGACATCGACAACCTCGATGCCATACTGGGGAGTGATCTTGCGCACGGCCAACAGAACGGCCCGGGTGAGCCCTTCACGCCCGAGGTTGATTTCTTTTTTCAGCTCTTCCACCACTTCCTTGGATACTTCTTCGAGAACCTCCTCTTTAGGCGTCTCCCAACTCGCGCTGCGAACGAGTTCGACCAACGTATTGGCGGAGACCAGGTCTCGCACAACCGAATCGATGATATCGTCGAGCCGCGACTGCGCCCCGGCCTCCGTGGCAACACTCTCGAGAAATTTCAACGGATCCACGATGCGCCACCGCGCGGTGGCGTCGACCCAGATAAACTCTCGCCCGGCCGTGGGGATCTGATTGGGATCGCCGTCCCAAATGAGCAGCCGCTTTTCGAACCGCCTGACCTCTTGAATGAAAGGGATCTTGAAGTGGAGGCCGGCTTCGGTGACAGGCGCTCCGACGGGCCGACCGAATTGCAAGATAACCGCTTGCTGTCCTTCTTCCAAAACATAGAAAGCTCCGAGCACTGACAGAACAGCGCCGACCAATAGGACTCCCAGAGCATACATGACCGGCTTCTTCATGATTTGGTCTCCTCTTTGACTTCCTTGAGCGGCGGGGGCTTTTGTCCCGAATCCAAGGAGAGCCATGGAATCAATGCCCGTTGCTCGCTGTCAACGATATAAACGGTTTTGGCGTCGGCAAGCACTTCGCTCATGGCCTCCAGGTAAAGGCGCCGTCGGGTAACGTCGGGAACCCGTTGGTACTCCGCCAACACCGATGTAAAACGGGCAGCTTCGCCGCGAGCCTGGTTAACACGCTCGGTAGCGTAACCCTCAGCTTCCGCAATCGACTGTTTAGCTTGTCCCGCCGCTCTAGGAATCACTTTGTTTGCCTGTTCCTGCGCCTGGTTCACCATACGTTCGAGGTCCTGGCGCGCCTCATTGACCTCGTTATAAGCCGGCTTCACCTGATCCGGAGGGGTGACGTCCTGAAGCTCTACGGTGATAAGCCGGATGCCGGTTTCGTAATCAGACAGGATCTGCTGCATTTCCTCTTTGACTCGGCTGGCAACGCCGACGCGCCCTACCGTCAGGACATCACTTCCCACCCGGTTGCCGACAACCCGGCGCATGACCGCCTCGGAAACGGCGCGAAACGTATCCTGCTGTTCGCGGACCTTGAAAAGAAAGCGGACGGGATCTTCGACGCGGAATTGGACGATCCATTGAACGTCGATGACGTTGAGGTCGCCGGTCAACATCAGCGACTCGGCAGCATAGTCCCCGCCCGCAAACTGCGTCTGACGGCCCGCCGTCACGGTGCGAAACCCAAACTCTTCTTTCAGCACCCGGGCCGTGGGAACTCGTGTGACACTCTCAATTCCGAGTGGTATCTTGAAATGAAGCCCCGGACCGGTCGTGCGATGGACGCGCCCAAAGCGCTGCACCACGGCGGTTTCCTCAGGTTGGACTGTGTACCAGCTGGACCAGAGAATGGGAACAACCACGAGAATCAACAGCACGGGGATCAAAACGGCTGGACTCGAGTTTTCGAATTGTTGTCGCAGCCGTTGCAAATCCTCCCCCAATTCGCGAGACCATTGCCCGTTTGCCATTTAAACCTCCCTTTCATGCGGACGATTTCGAGAAACATTTTTCGAACCTCATCCGCGACATTGATGAACGCCCAAGAGATAATTTGCGCGAGTAACAGCTATAGAAAATCAAGCTCTGATACAAACCTCGCGAGATAACTTTTCACGAGCACAATGCGGGTTTACTTTGGACTAAAGCAACACAGGTCAACTAACCCTGCATGGGATCGGTCCTATTTGCAAAATCATTTTCGAGTCGTCCACGCCAACGACGAAAAGAAACTCTTCCATGGCGCGGACTCTTGCCGGCGACGGCTTAACCGTTTCAAACTTTGGCCGTCGTCGTCTAAGCGCGATATCTGTCGAGTTGAATTGCCTCGAGTCTTTCGGTCTCCGTCATTCATTGCTCCGTCACGCCGGCAGCATGCTGGCCAACAAGGTTGCAAGACCGAGGAAGCTGAAAAAGCCCACGACGTCGGTCACGGTGGTTAGAATGATCGACGAAGACTGCGCGGGATCTTGGCCGAAGGCTAGCAAGATCATCGGAATCACCGCGCCCGACAAGCCGGCGACGACCATCGAGATGATCATCGAAATGCCAATCACGAGAGCCAAGCCGATTGAGCGGCTCCAGATGTAAACACCGAGCGACGTGGTCAGCGCCACGGCAATGCCGTTGAAAAAAGCGACGTTGACTTCTTTAAACGTGACACGGAGCCAATGGCGCGGGCGTATTTCGCGCAGCGCGAGCCCGCGCATGGTGACGGCAAGCGCCTGAGCGCCGGTATTGCCCGATTGTCCGGCGACGATCGGCAGCAGAACCGCGAGCGCCGTAAACTTGGCGATGACCCCTTCGAAGATCCCGACCACCGTCGCGGCCATGAATGCAGTCACCAGATTGATCTGCAGCCACGGCAGCCTTTTACGGATGGCAAAAGAGACCTTCGACAACGCTCGTTCCTCTTTGCTGGCGCCGACCATGGTCTGAATATCGGCGCTGGCTTCTTCCTGGGCCGCCGCGATCAACTTGTCATGCCGGATAATCCCCACGACCCGGTTCTCGGCATCGACTACGGGAAGGCTCGAAAGCCGATGCTGAGTCATGAGATCGACCAGTTCTTCGCGCGTCGCCATCGCGCTCACGCTCACCGGCGCCAAGCGTAATAATTCTTCCAAGCGTTCCTTGCCATCCGCTGCCGCCAAGTCCTGCAGCGCCACCGTGCCGATCAGGTCGCCGTGCTCGCCGATAACGCAGACATCGTAAATGCGCTTGCGGCCGGCGGCGCGCACCGCATTGAGTGTCTCGGCCACGGTAGATTCCGGGCGCGCCACAGTCGCGCGCGGATCCATGAGACTGCCGGCGGTTCCGGCAGGATACGTCATCAAGGTCTGCAGCTCTTTGGCAAACCACGCATCCAAAGCTCGCAAAAAAGCCGCTTGCGTTTCCTGGTCGAGGCGCGACAGCAACAAGGCCGCGCGATCAGGCTCCAACTTGGAAAGAACTTCTCTTGCAGCATGGACACCCATGCGCTGCAAAACCTCCGCACCGACGTCAGGCAGGATACGTTCGAAAAGCGCCGTCAACCGCGCCGCGGGCTCCCGGTTAAACAGCGTGACGATCTCGTCCGCCGGAAGAATCTCCACCACACGCGCAGCCTCGCCGGGATAAAGTCCCAAATAGGCTTGCGCCAGATTGGTCGCCACCGGTTCAATCATTTGCGCCACGCGTGTTCTCCTCGCCTCGATTCAACGGCAGCGTTCGTGGAAAGACGGTTGCCGCCAGTCCCGCGAGCATTCCGGCAAACCCAATCCAGCAGAGTTCGCCGAGACTGAGCAAAGCGGTCAGTGATTCGTCCGCCGGCCGCTGCCGGGCGCTCTCCTGTTCGAGTCTTTTGAGAGTTTTGTAGCGAATGGCGCCCAAAAACTTTTCCTGGCCATCCGTCACCGGCAACGCGTGGAACTCGCGCCACGCCGGATGGAGCAGGATGGTCGGCAGGGCCGCGCTGGCAGGCAATCTTTCGACATGAGTGTGCATGACGGCCGAAAGATGGTCCTGCGGCACTGCGAGCATCAGTTCGCGCAGATTCATCACGCCGACCAGCGTCTGTTCCGGATTGACCACATACACGTAATAAAAAGTGTATTGCGCCGCGCGCTGCACGCGCCCCAGCGCGTCGCCTACCAGGAGCGACTCTGGCAGCGCCGGCACTTGCGGATCCATCAGCGAGCCAGCGGTTCCGAGCGGGTACGTGAGAAGACGCGTCAAAGGCGCCGCCCGCCGGTCGGAAACGGCTCCGAGCAAACGATCTCGCTCGCTCGCCGGTAGGCAGCGGAGCATCCGCGCCGCGGCGTCAAGCGAAAGGGATTCGATCACGGGACCGGCATAGTCCAGAGGAAAAGCGAGCAAGCAGCCCGCCCCGGTCGCAGAAGTCATTTGTTCCAAAACACCGGCGGCTGTCGGCAGCGGCATTTCCCGCAGCAGCGCGGCGATCTGCGCCGGCGCAAGTTTTTCCAGCACCAGGCCGGCTTCGTAGGGATGCTTTTCCAGAAACGTGCGCGCCAGCGGCCAGTCGGAGTTCATGTATTTTCCTTGGTGATCAACACGGACGCGACTTCACTGAAATCCTTCGCCGGCACGAGCACGCGCCCTTCCGGCCCGTCGATAATGACGGCGGTCGGCGTGATCTCCGCGATCCGGCCGTAGACATCGCGTATTCTTACGGTTTGGCCGACGCGGTAAATCTGGCGCAGATAATGCGCGGCTATGATGTTGCTCACCGTTGTCCGCGAGCCAAGTCCGAAGGCGAGCGCGGCGCCGCCGATCAGAGCAGCGATCACCACTGTAATCGTCAAAGTCAAAAAGCGGCTCTCGATGCCCAACTGATCGACGCCGGTAACAATTGCGACAAGGAGGATAATGACGTAAACGGCGCGTCCTAACAGCTCGCTGTACGCCAGCCCCGCGGCGCCGGCCGTGGCCGCGATCGCATCGCGGGCCAAATTGCCGGCGAACAAACCGGCGAGGATGATCAAAGCCGCAACTAAAATCCGCGGCAGATAATAGGACACTCCGCTCAGCCAAGTCGCCAGCACCGGCAGTCCCAAAGTCTCGGTGGCCGCCGTGAAGAACACCAGAAACACCAGCCAGAAGACGATGCCGCCGATCACCGTCGACGCCGGCCGCTCGACGCCCAAGCGCCTGAGGAAATCGTCCTTGGTCTGGCTGCGGAACAAACCGTCGAGACGGCCGCTCAGGCGAATGATCGCCGCGCGCAGCAGGCGCGCCAGCAGCCATCCGATCAGAACGAGCAAGACACTACCCAGAATATTCGGCAAATGCTCGGCTATTCTCTGGGTAAAAAGATCGAATGATCTGTCGAGGGCTTCGACCCATCGGAAATAATCCATCTCGCAACCTCCACGTTGGTGAAATTACCAACGCCGCAGATCGGTTTCCGGCGATTATAAAAAACCGGCATGGTTATCACAACGAAATTCACTCTGCAGGGCTTGGCACGGCTTAACTTGGCACGGCCTGAACTGTTCTCCTGTGTCATCCTGAGCCAAAGGCGAAGGATCTGCTTCTTGCCTCGACGGGCAATTGCATCAGTGATTTCAATACGCCCTATTCGCTGCAAAGGCGGGGCTTGACATTGACTTCCCCGTGCCGCACAGTTCGGCATGATATCTAGGGAGACAAACATGCCGTCATCTCAACGTAAGCTAATGCTCTTGGGTCTTGGCCTTTTGGTCTTCGTCGGGCTTGCGCAAATCGTGCTGGAAAGTTGCGCCGAGGCGCGCGCCGGCGGCGGGCGCTCGGGTGGATTCCGCGGCTCGAGGAGTTACCGGCCGCCGGCCCGTCCCGCCCAACCAACCAATCCATCGGAGGCCAGAAGAGAAGCAACGCCGCCGCAGCAGCAGCCAACTGCGCCGTTCGGCCCGCGCGGCGGTTCTATGGGCGGCTTGGGCACGGCGATCTTGGGCGGTTTCCTTGGCTCCATGCTCTTTTCCGGATTGGCGCACGCCGGCGGTTTCGGCGGATTTGGCGGCAGCGGATTTGGTATGCTCGAGATCCTGTTGGTTGGCGGTCTGGCCTACTTCCTCTATCGGAAATTCCGTAGTCCGGCTGTCGCGTCCGGGTTCGGCTCCATGCAATATCAAAACACCCAGCCCTATAGGGAGCATACGCCGGCGAGTGCGCCGGTCCAAGCAGCGCCGGTGGCCCACGATCAGATCGACTACCGTTCGCTCACGATGATGGACCGAACCTTCGATCCGGAACGCTTTCTGAAGATCGCCCAAGATATTTTCTTCAGAGTGCAAGGCGCCTGGAACAAGCAAGATACTGCAGCCTTGAGCGCCCTTTGCGGGCGCGATCTGATGCAAACCTGGCAAGAAGAGTTGAGCCAACTGCGCGCGCGCAATCAACACAACCGCATGGAAAATATCGCGCTGCGCGAAAGCGAAATCAGCGAAGTGTGGACGGAAAACGGCGAGGACTTCATCACGGTGCGGCTGCGGGCCAATCTGCTTGATTACACGGTCGATGCCAAGACCGGCGCGGTCCTGAGCGGCAGCGACACGGATGCGATCGAGTTCGAAGAGTATTGGACTTTCAGCCGTCCGGCCGGACCGAACTCCTGGAAGTTATCCGCGGTACAGCAGGCCTGATCATCCGATCACATTGCGGCGCATCGGCGCTCATGCCTCGCCCCGGTGCGCCGCAATCGATTGCTTCCTTCTACAGTTCCAGTGCGCATTGGCGCCTGGGTCTTTTCAGCGGATTTGAAAGATCTCTTTCCATATCTTCTCGTATTTTGGAAATTCCTTGATATCGTCGACGGTGAGCATATACGGCGTTGCCGGGCGGATCTTTTCCAGCGGTTCCACTTTGGGATGAGCGGGAGTTTCCCCGGCCCGGGCATACGCTTTCTGTCCCTCTTCGCTGATCGCCCAACGCGCCCACAGCAGAGCGGCGTTCGGATGCGGCGCGCCCCGCAGCACCATCACGGAGCCGCCGACTTCGCCCACACCCTCGGCCAACAACGCTTGAATCGGCGCGCCTTTCTTGATCCGTGACGGAAAATGGTGCGAGTAGCAGGTAAAGCAAATGGCGCGCTGGCCGGCGACGAGGAGCTCGGCCAACTGAGAGTGGCCCCTATGAAATTCCACCTGGTTGGCGGCGATTTTCTTGAATAGATCGACCGCTTTTGCATCGCTGTTGAATTTTCGTTTGGCAAAACCGATCAGCAATTGAAAATCGCGCGGCTCGCCCATCAAGTTGTCCTTCCATTTGGCGTTTGCGAGATCCTCATATTGCTTCGGCTCCTCGCCTTTTTTGACCAGATTGGTATTCCAGCCGGCAATGTAAAATTGCATGTCGGTGGCGACCCAAAGCTCGCCCTTGAGCGCGGCCGGATAAGCGGCGGATTCCGGCACTACGATCGGGGCCGTAATCTTTAGCGCCAAAATCTGCGGAATGTAGGTCAACGCGCCGCTCATGACATCGGCTAGCACTCGGCCTCCCTTTTGCTCGGCCAGGACGCGAGCGATCAGCTTATCGCTCGTGGCATCAATATGATCGACCGTGATGCCAGGAAATCGTTTCATGAAAGCGGGGGGAACGACGGTCATCGCTTGCGCCGAGAGCGGCGCGTAGAGTGTGATCTTCCCTTCCTTCTTGGCTTTTTCGTAGAGCTGATCGATCGTTTCCGCCGGCTGCGCGTTGACGGTCACACCCCCGCAAAGCAACAGCGCAACCACAAGGATTTGAAAAATTGCCGGTCCGATCGACGACCATGAAGCTTGCTGATGATTCATTTTATCTCTCCTCTCACTTTTATCGCGGCCTCTTGGAAACCACACCAACTCGATCCCCGTACTATTATCGTTGAAAGTTTTCGCAGCTTGCGCAAATTTCGCGCCGATTCAAAATTGCTGAATCAACATATAAATACCCGGTCACCACGAAGCACACGAAGGACACGAAGAATTCAGAAATTAATAGATTTCAACTTCCTTACTTCGTGCTCTTTGCGACCTTCGCGGTGACATGTCCGTTCCAAAATACGCTCCTTATTTTTTCCCCCAAATCTGCTCGAAAAATCCGCTCTTGTTCATTTCATCGAGATAGCGCGTGTCCACCAGCTCCTGTGGCTTGACCATCTTGGCGCGCGGATCGATGGGCGCGATTTCATCGAGGGTCGACTGGATGCCTTCAAGTTTTAGCTCCAGTCTGGGCTCCAGGGCTTTGCTCTCCACATTGTAGCTCGCTTCCAACAGTTTGCGGTCGTCCACGCGCAGGTATTTGCCCAGCACCTTGTACATGTACTCTCTGTCCGTGTGCATGATTTTGGCGGCCTCAGCCATGGCCCGCATGAAGCGCGCGATCACCGGACCGCGCTTGGCGATGATCGAGCGGCGGGTGCTAAACGTCGTCGCGGCGTAGGCAATCTTCAGATCAGGCCCGTAGATAACGTAGTGATAGCCCAGCTTCAGGGCTTGCGCGTCGGTTGGCACGGTCAAAACCGCCGCATCGATCCCCTGAGCGACCAACGCCGCCAGGGTCTCGGGCGCGCCGCCGGCCTGGATGTAGTTCACCTCGCGCGAGTCGATGCCGAAGCGGCGCAGCGCCTGTACCGCGAAATAGTGCGGGTTGCTGCCAATCCGTGAGACACCGATACGTTTGCCTTTGAGTTGCTCGGGGCTCTTGATGTCCGGCTTGGCGATGATGCTGTGGGTCAGCAAGCTTTTAATGCCGCCGATCACGACCGGGTCTTTATTGCCCGCCACGACCGGCCGGGTGATGCTCGCTGCGCCAATGACGGCGACCTCGCTGTCGCCCGACAAAATCGCTGCCACCGCCGGCGCGCCCGGGGTGACAAAAACCAGCGGCACGTCGAGATCATACTTCTTGAAAAGCCCGGCTTCCTGGGCAAACCATGGATAGGCCTGCGACATCACGCGCGCGGTGTAAATCATGTTGATCTTGTCAGCCGCGAAAGATTGCGTTTCTGATAGGAGCAATAGCACCATCGCGAGAAATAGACACGATGCACGCCAATCTGGATAAAAGCGAATTGCCATCACGAGAACCCTCCTGGTAAGAAGAAAATTAGGCAGCTAAACAACCCGACGTTTTTACAACAACTCGAAGCTAAATACCAAACAGAATCTTGCCGGCCGATCTTATACGGCTTGAACGGAGCGCAGCGATTGAACACTCTGAACGGTTTGAACACCAATGGTC
>JBOHVN010000048.1:0-12712 GCA_050735675.1 Binatia bacterium
CCCAAGACTGCGGCACTGTGATATCAAAATTTTGCTGCGCGCGCCGCGAGGATGAGCTTAGACTAGCAGGTTGCTGAAAAAAGGTTCGGAATGCTTCGACAGGTCTCAGCATGAACGGGTAATCCCCAACCATTTCAACTCTCTTTTCGTTCGCCCTGAGGTTCTCGAAGGGTGAACGGAGGGTTTTTCAGCAATCTGCTAGAGTCTATACTATACGATGGTGGCGAATTTGGACATAACTTATCTGCGCTTTTTCGCCGTATCCATCGCGGTCCACTTCGCGATGCTCTTGATCGTGTACCCGGCGCGGCCGATCAGGGTCACCAAGCAGGAAAACATTCCCGTGTCGATTCTAGAAACACCGGAAAAAATCCAGCCCGCGCCTACGCCGGTTCCTAGACGCGCGCCGGCGCGCCCTGCGAGAAAGCCGGCGATCATCGCAAAAAAAGATTCGCCGCCGGCGCCAGCTAAAGCTCCATCGGCACCGCGCGAACAAAGAAGGGGAAAAGACGTAGCGCGCGCCGAGTCAACACCACCCTCTGCGCCCAAACCGGCCCCCGAACCGCGCGCAGCCGTGCCGGAACCTAGCGTCGTCGCCGAGCGGCCGCTGCCGACGGTCAAAGAGTTGCTGCCGCCGCTCACCTGGTCGTCGGATTCCCGCAGCAGCAGCGCGCCGGTGAGCCTGAACACTAAAGACCCCGTTTACATGAGCTACTTCACCAAGATCAAGCAGCTGATCGAGTCGCACTGGGAATACCCTGAGCTCGCTCTCCGCTATGGCCTGCAAGGCAGGCTTTTCTTAGAATTTACCGTCGGCGCGGACGGGCAATTGGAACGCTTGCGAATGGTGCGCTCTTCCGGTTCACAGCTCTTGGATGAGGAAGCCCTGCGCGCGATCAAGGCCGCGGCGCCGTTTCCACCCATCCCACCCTGGATAAAGCCGCACCCGTTGTCGATTTCCGCCGCCATGGAATACCACGATAACCGCGTAAATTACCAATTCGCGCGCTGACAAGGTCCCAACCGTTTACGAAACGCCGTCCCTTGATCGCGGCTCCCAACGCAGCACCGGTTTACGCGCCGCGCGCGCTTCGTCGAGGCGCTTGACCGGGGTTGAGTGCGGCGCGCCTTTGACCAGCTCGGGATCGTTTTTCGCTTCCTGGGCAATGGCGAGCATCGCCTCGATAAAGCCGTCCAGCGTTTCCGGCGTTTCCGTTTCCGTCGGTTCGATCATCAACGCCCCGGAAACCACCAGCGGGAAATAAATCGTCGGCGGATGATAGCCGTAGTCGAGCAGTCGTTTGGCGATATCGAGGGTGCTCACGCCGTTTCGCTGCTGTATACGATCGGTAAAAATGCACTCGTGCATGCACGGCTCGTTGAAGGCGAGATGGAAACTCTTTTCCAGTTTCTTGCGGATGTAATTGGCGTTGAGCAACGCCATCCGGCTCGCCACTTCCAACCCGTCGCCGCCGAGCGAGAGAATATAGGCGTAGGCGCGCACGAGCACGCCGAAGTTGCCGAAGAACGAGCGCACGCGGCCGATCGACTTGGCGCAATCTTCCTGCAATTCGAACCGCTCGCCGGCCTTGACGATGCGCGGCACCGGCAGATAGTCGGCCAGCTGACTTTTGACGGCCACCGGACCTGCCCCCGGGCCGCCGCCGCCATGGGGCGTTGAAAAGGTTTTATGCAGGTTCATGTGCAACACGTCGACGCCCATATGGCCCGGCTTGGCAATGCCCAGGAGCGCGTTCAGATTGGCGCCGTCAAGATAGACCATGCCGCCGCGGCGATGCATGACTTCGGCAACCGCCTCAATTTGGGTCTCGAACAGTCCAAGAGTATTGGGATTGGTGATCATCACCGCGGCGACGTCGTCATCCATGGCTTTCTCGACCGCCGCGGCATTGATGACGCCGCGCTCGTTGGAAGATACTTGCACGACCTCGTAGCCGCACAGTGTCGAGCTCGCCGGATTGGTCCCATGCGCCGTGTCGGGCACGATGATTTTCTTGCGCGGATTGCCGCGCTCCGTTAGACAGGCGCGGATCAGCATCAGCCCGGTAAGCTCGCCCTGCGCGCCGGCCGACGGCTGCAAGCTCACATGTTCCATGCCGCTGATCTCGGCGAGCATGCCTTCGAGATCGAACAGCAAAGCCAACGCGCCTTGCAACAAATCGCTGGGCGCCAGCGGATGAATCTGCGCAAATCCGGGCAAGCGCGCGACCACCTCGTTGATTTTGGGATTGTACTTCATCGTGCACGAGCCGAGCGGATAGAATTGGGTCTCGATGGCGAAATTTCTCTGCGACAGCCGGGTAAAATGGCGCAACGTCTCGAGCTCGCCCAACTCCGGGAAGCCGGCGATATCCCGGCGCAGCAGCGCGCTTGGAATCGCCGCCGCGATATCATCGCCTTCAGCCGGCCAGAAAAGCGCGCTGCGGCCCGTCGAGCCGCTTTCGAAAATGAGTTTCGGCACCGCCGTGCCTGCTTGCGGGCTACTCGACGATGGTTCGGACAAGCCGGTCGACCTCCTCTGCTTCATTCATTTCGGTGACGCAAACCAGCAAACAATTTTTCAATTCCGGGAACCAATTCTCCAACGCGATTCCCGGAATAATTTTTTTCGCCGCGCACTTGGCCATCAGTTCCTGCGCGTTCGCCGCGCGCAAAACGAATTCATTGAAAAACGGACCGGCAAAAACTTGAGACAAGCCGGCCTCGCGCACGAGCCGCGCCCGCGCCCGGTGCGCGCGCGCGACATTGACTTCGGCCAAGCGGCGCATGCCGCTTTTACCCATCAACGACATGAAGACCGTCGCGCCCAGCGCGCACAGCGTTTGACTGGTGCAGATATTCGACGTCGCCTTCTCGCGGCGAATATGCTGCTCGCGCGTGGCGAGCGTCAGGACAAAGCCGCGCCGGCCGTCGCCGTCGACGGTCTCGCCGACCAGGCGGCCCGGAATGTTGCGCACGTATTTTTTCTGACAAGCAAAGAAGCCGAATGCCGGGCCGCCGAGATTCATCGGCACGCCCAGGCTTTGGCCCTCGCCGACCGCGATGTCCGCGCCGAACTCACCCGGCGGCTTGAGCCGCCCGAGCGACAAGGGCTCGGTGGTGACCGTAATCAATTGCGCGCCGGACTTGGCGCAGGCCGCTTGCATCGGCGCCAGGTCCTCGATCACGCCGAAAACATTCGGATAGCCGACCAGAACGCACATCGAAAGGTCGTCCAAACGCCGCGACAAATCGCTTAAGTCCGTGGCGCCGCTGGCGTCGAACGGCACTTCGTCGAGCACAACGTCGTTGAGATTTTTGCAGTACGAGCGCACGACGGCGCGATACTGCGGGTGCAGTGTTCTCGACACCAGCACGCGCCTGCGCGTCAATGGTTGAATACGCCGTGACATCAGCACCGCCTCGGCCGCCGCGGACGCGCCGTCGTAGACGGCGGCGTTGGAAACCTCCATGCCGGTGAGCTGGCAGATCAGGGTTTGATACTCGAACAACGCCTGCAATGTGCCCTGGCTGACTTCGGGCTGATAGGGCGTGTAGGAGGTCGAGAATTCGGAGCGCGAGATGACGGCGTCCACCGCGCTCGGAATGAAATGATGGTAGATTCCGCCGCCGAGAAACAAGCTCCAGTCGCCCGCCGCGGCGTTTTGCGACGCTAAGCACGCTAGCCGCTTGCGCACGGCGAGTTCGGTCAGGCCTCGCGGTAAATTGACCCGGGCGCGATCACGCAGCGTTTGCGGAATATGGCGATAGAGCGCATCGATGGAATCCAGACCGATCGCGCTAAGCATGCGCTCCTGATCGGCCGGCGTGTGGGGAGTGTAGCGCATGAGCCGAGGCTACTTGCCCTCCTCTTCGTCTTCCTCCTCGTCGGGCTCTTCTTCGTCTTCGTCTTCCTCTTCTTCGTTCTCTTTTTTCTGCTGCACGTATTCGGCGTACTCGTCGGCATCCATGAGATCTTTGAGATCGTCTTTGTCGGACAGCTCGACGCGAATCATCCAGCCGTCGCCGTAGGGATCATCGTTGATCGTTTCCGGATTGTCCGGCAGGATGTCGTTGATCTCCAGGACCGCGCCGCTCACCGGCGCATAGACATCCGAAACCGCCTTGACCGACTCAACGGCGCCGAAGGGATCGTCCTTGACGACTTTTTCACCCACCTCCGGTAACTCGACATAGACGATGTCACCGAGCTCTTCCTGGGCATACTCGGTGATGCCGATCGTCGCCGTAGTGCCCTCGACCAATACCCACTCATGCTCTTTTGAATATTTAAGTCCCTCAGGAAACTCCATCACAAACCTCCTTAACCCTCTGGCGGTGCGCTCAACGGCGATAGAACGGTATGGAAACGATTTTCGCCGGGATTTTCCGGTTGCGGATCTCTACGTCGATGACATTGCCGAGTCCGGCGTGCGCGATCGCCACATAGCCGAGCGCGATCGATTGACCGAGCGAAGGCGATTTGGTACCGCTGGTGACGCGGCCTATGGTGACATCATTCCTAAACAGCGGATAGCCGCCGCGCGCAATCCCCGGCTCGAGCATCTCCAACCCGACTAATTTGCGCTCAACTCCGCGTTCTTTTTGTCTGAGCAAAACCGCGCGGCCGATGAAGTCGGGCTTGGACAATTTTGTCACCCACTCCAGGCCCGCTTCCAGCGGCGTCGTGGTCTCGTCCAATTCGTGCCCGTACAACGGATAGGCCTTTTCCAGCCGCAACGTATCGCGCGCTCCCAGACCGGCGGGAACCAAACTCTCCGGCGCTGCCGTCTCGAGCAGAGCCGACCAAAGCCGCGCCGCGTCGGCGCCGTTGCAATAAAGCTCGAATCCGTCTTCCCCTGTGTAGCCGGTGCGCGCCACCAGGCAGCGTATCGACGCCACGTCGGCAAACTCGAAGCGAAAGCTTTTCAGCCCGGTTAATGAAGCGGCGGTCAGCGACTGAAGTATTGTTTCGGCGCGCGGCCCTTGCAGCGCCAATTGCGCGTACTTGGCGCTGACGTTTTCAACCTCGACCTTGCCCGCCGCATGCGCGGCGATCCAGGCGAAGTCCTTGTCGCTGTTCGAAGCATTGACGCAAATGAAATAAACATCCGATTGCAAGC
Organism: Binatia bacterium; assembly: GCA_050735675.1. Taxonomy (GTDB): domain Bacteria; phylum Desulfobacterota; class Binatia; order UBA9968; family UBA9968; genus DP-20. Next base: position 5,124 of record JBOHVN010000048.1, read on the forward strand.
GGTAAAAAATGACGTCGTCGATCACGCCTCCATGTTCGTTGAGCAGCAAATTATACTGCGCTTGGAAAACCGCCATGCGCGAAACGTCGTTGGCGGTCATGCGCTGGCAGAATTCCGTTGCGCCCTCGCCGCGGACTTCGATCTCGCCCATGTGACTCACGTCAAAAAGCCCGGCGCGGCTGCGCACGGCCCGATGTTCTTCGATCACGCCGCTGTATTGCACCGGCATCTCCCAGCCGGCGAACTCGACCATTTTCGCTCCCGCCCGCCGGTGCGCGGGAAAAAGCGGTGTCCTTTTCAATTCCTGCGCCACGGCCGCGACGAAACGATCGGCTTAGCGCTCGCGCTGGAGCGAATCTTTGGCGGCCTTCAACGTGTTATAGAGCAGCATACATATGGTCATGGGACCGACTCCACCCGGGACCGGCGTGATCGCCGAAGCGCGCTCCTTGGCGGTCTCGAATTCGACGTCGCCGCACAGCTTGCCGCTCGGCGAGCGATTGACGCCCACGTCGATGACCACGGCGCCGGACTTGATCCAATCGCCGCGCACCAGCCCGGCCTTGCCGATGGCGACCACCAGGATATCGGCCCGGCCAACTTCGTCGCGCAGGCTCGCGGTGCGCGAGTGACAGATGGTCACGGTCGCATGCTTGCCGAGCAGCATCAGCGCCACCGGCTTGCCGACGATATTGCTGCGTCCGACCACCACGGCGTTCTTGCCCTTGGGATCGCAGTTCACGGACTCGAGCAATTTCATGATGCCCATCGGCGTGCAAGGTCTGAAGCCGTCGGCGCCGAGCGCCAGCATGCCCTGGCTGACCGGATGAAAGCCGTCGATGTCCTTGTGCGGTGAGACTGCTTCCAAAATTCTTTCCGCGTGAATATGCGGCGGCAGCGGCAGCTGCACCAAGATGCCGTGCACGCTTTTATTTTTATTGAGCTGATGGACGAGCGCGAGCAGTTCCTTTTCCGAAACGGTCGCGGGCAGCAAATGCTCGAACGATTGGATGCCGACTTCCTTGCATGCTTTCTCTTTGTTGCGCACGTAAATATGCGACCCGGGATCATCGCCAACCAGCACCACCGCCAAACCCGGCACGATACCCCAGCGCCGCTCAAGCCCGTCGACTTCCTCTTTGATTTGCTTTTGAACTTCTTTGGCGACGGCTTTACCGTCAATGATGGCGGCCATGATTACTCCGTCACGAGATTGGGAAATCTATACAAGAAAACCGTTCTTTGTAAACAAGCGATATAATTTAATTGCATGACATGGTGAAATTTAAACGTCAACACCTTCGGCTAAGAACTTCGACCGCGCCAACGCGGCCTTGCACCCGCGTCGGCCCGAGCCCTTTGCGAGAGTTGACGCTATGTTGACAACCTGGCAGCGGCGCTCTATAGGCTGACTTTAACACACAACTCTCGGCACCCGTCCGTTCGAATCTGCCGCGCTGCTGCGCCGTTTGGCAGCAGCGACGACAGCAGAACGACGAATGGCTTAGAAAGGTTTTGATTTAATGAGCCAGCCACGGACCATCGACGAGGTGAAAAACGATATCCGCGACCGCGTCGGCCGCCGCGCGCCGTTTCTCCACGCGGAGAAAAGCCAAGCGGAAGCGGCGCTGGCGCAGATGCCCAACTTCGAGGGCGAGACCTGGGCCGCGGCCTGGAATGCCCTCGGAGCGCAATGGGAAGAGCAAGCCAAGACCGCCGAAAAAAACGGCAACGCCGCTCAGGCAAAAGAATCCTTTCTTAAATCTTACGGCTACTACGGCATCGCGCGCCATCCATTTCCCAACACGCCGGGAAAACATCACGGCTACGCGAAAACCCGCGAGATGTTTCTGGCGGCGTCGAAGTATTTCGACGTTTCGATCGAGCGCGTTGCCATCCCGTTCCAGGGCAAATCCATCGTCGGCCATATGAGACTGCCGAAGAAACTACCGGCGCCGATGATCATGCACTGGGGCGGCATCGACAACTGGAAAGAAGAGCGCCACTCCTTCGGCGAAGCCTTCGTCAAAGAAGGCTGGGGCTGCTTTATTATTGACGGCCCTGGCACCGGCGAATGCCCGATGCTGGCCGGGCCGGACGCGCACCAAGTCCACACCGCGGTGCTCGATTATTTACTGACACGGCCGGAAGTCGACGCCGCCAAGATCGCGGTTGTCGGCGCCAGCTTCGGCGGCCACTGGTCGACCAAGCTCGCCCACATCGCGCCGGATAAACTGCGCGCCGCGGTCAATTGGGGCGGCGGCATCCATTATTTCTTTCAACCCGAGTGGCAGCAGCGCTCGCGCCATGCCGACTCCTATCTCTTTGATCTGATTGAGGCGCGCGCCAATCTCTTCGGCAAGAAAACGTTCGACGAGCTTTGCCAGGTCATGCCGGCGATGTCGTTGCTGGATCACGGCGGGCTCGACCAACCCTGCGCGCCGCTGCTGATCGTCAACGGCAAGGAGGACAAGCAAGTGCCGCTGGAGGATTTCTATTTGCTGCTCGAACATGGCAATCCAAAAACGATCCGGCTGTTTCCCGGCGGCCATATGGGAGCGATCCCCAATATCTTCAAAACCGTGCTTGCTTGGCTGCACGAAAAACTGGAATGAACTACCCCGCAGCAAGTTGCAGGGGAGCAAAAGCAACGGAAGGAATCGCGTCAAAACATTTTATCGCGCCAAGACGCCAAGATCGCAAAGAAAAACCATGATCTTATTTCTCCGAACTTGGCGAGCTTTGCGCCTTTGCGGGAGTTAAAATTTTTTGCCGTTTCCGAAAGCCCGATTGAACCGACACTTGTAAGCACATTAGCTCAAATCGGGGCGTTTCGAATTTTGTAATTGGAATTTGCGTTTGTTTCGGATTTCGATATTAGGATTTCGGATTTTCTTTAAAGGGTAAGAACCTATGAGCCTCTATCAACTGCAAAAGCTCATTTATCACGTCAACCGCGACCCAGCACAGCGCGAGCGTTACCGCCAGGAAGCCGCGGCGTTCGTTAAAAATTACGACTTGACTGAAGCCGAAGCGAAGGCAGCGCTCGCCGTCGATGTGCGCGCGCTTTACGGCATGGGGGTTCACTCGCTGCTGCTGCGGCCGTTCACCTTGCTGCACAAAGTTTCCAACGAAGATTACGCCAAAGCGCTGAAAGGATTGGAATAGCCATGCCGATCGTATTTGCCTGCGCGGCCAGCCACGCGCCGGGAATGACCGCCTGGACCGAAGCCGCGCCCAAAGAACAGGCCGAAAATTTTCTCGGCAATTACCGCCGGCTCGGCGACAGACTGGCTGAAGCAAAACCCGACGCCATCGTCGCCCTCACCGTCGAGCACTGGGCGAATTTTTTTCTCAACGGCATGCCGACGTTCTGTATCGGCCGCGCCGCCCACTACGACGGCCCCGTCGAAGAATGGCTGCGCATTCCCAAGGCGCGCGTTCCCGGCGACGCGAATCTCGCCGTGGAGATCATCGACGCGTGTTTGGACGGCGGCTTCGATCCGACTTTTTCCGACGAGTTGTTGTTCGATCACGCGACATTTTTGCCATTGCATTTTTTGAATCCCCACCAGGCCGTGGCGGTCGTGCCGATTATCCTGAATACGCTCACGCCGCCGATGCCCACGGCCAAGCGCTGTTTTGCCTTCGGTCAGTTCCTCGGCCAGTTCCTGGAAAAAAGCCAAAAGCGCATCGCCGTTATCGCGACCGGCGGCCTGTCGCACTGGCCAGGCGAAGCCAAACACGGAAAAATCAACATCCCCTTCGACAAAAAATTCCTGGAGACGTTGACCGGCGCCGATCGCGCGAAGCTGACGGAGTACACCCACGACGAGATCAACAGTGAAGCCGGCTCCGGCGGCCACGAGATCCGAACCTGGATCGCCCTCGCGGGAGCGGTGCAAGACTGGAAAGCCGAGTTGCTCGCCTACGAACCGGTCGTCCCCTGGGCGACCGGCTGTGGCTTGGTCGCGTTCTCCCGATGATCGACCCGGGCGCGGCATGCTGCGCCCCAAGTTTGCGTCCTATGCGTTCTTTGCGGTTAAGGATCTTTTCTTCTTTCCTTGGAGATGAATGTGGTTCTAAAATTTAGCCTGCACAGCCTGCACGGCGGCGTAAAGAACCTTGACGAAATTCACAAGCGCGCCAAGCGTGCTGAAGAGCTCGGCTACGACGGCATTTTTCTCGGCGAAAGCCATCTGAGCTCCATCGATTCGTTTCAGACCCTGGCGAGCTGCGCCATGATCACCCAGCGCGTGCTTCTCGGCATTGCCGTGACGAACATGGTCTTTCGTCATCCCACCGTGCTCGCCGGCGCCGCGGCGTCGCTCAATGAAATCTCAAAAGGCCGGGCGATTTTGGGCCTCGGCACTGGCGACGGTCCGGTGTACGGTCAGGGCTTGAAGGCAACGCCGCTAAAAGAATTCGAAGAAGGCGTGAAGCTGATTCGCCACCTCGTGCAAGGAAATCCCGCCACTTTCCCAAGCGGGAATGTCGGCATCGGCTTTACAATTTCAAAGCCCGCCGCAATCTATGTTTCAGCCGAAGGCCCGAAGGGCTTGCAACTCGCGGGGCGCTCCGCCGACGGCGTCATTCTCGGCACCGGCTTCGATCTGCGCGTCTACGAATGGGCAAGACATAAAATTCGCGCAGGCGCCGGCGAAGCCGGCCGCAAGGAAAGCGACATCGCGGTCATCGCCGCGGGCATGCTCTGCGTGCGCGGCGACGGCAACGAGGCGCGCAGGATCGTGCGCAACCGCATCGCCAACCGCGCGCATCATAATTTCCGCTTTACTTACGAAACCGTGCCGCCGGAAGAACTGGAGGGCGTTAAAAAATTTATGGCCGGCTTCGATGCCATGAAACCGATGGAAGACCGCGTCGACCCCGATTTGGTCAACGACTATCTCGTGCACCGCTTCTCGATCGCCGGCACACCGGAGGAATGCATCGAAAGAATCGCAGAGCTAAGAGCCGCGGGTGTCGATCACTTGATGCTCACGGCGGCGCGGAAGGTGTACCACGAAAGCGTCGAAGCGTTCGCGACGAAGGTGATGCCGCATTTCCAAAAATAAGCTCGCGGGGTCAGGCGCTATTGTAAAGAAAAACAGGCTAGACCCCCGACACCAGCCTCCGTCACCCGCGGATCAAACCCAAACCGCCTCCGCACCCTCTGTCGGGCTGGCCAATTGTATTGCGCGGGCGGAAGGTCTGTTGAAAAATCATGGGATGGGACCCCCACCAACACGATGTCAATATCGTTTGGGTCTGGCTTAGCGGTTCAAACTCCCGCCAAAGTGTCTATGATTCTTATGGAGACGACAAAATTGTTAATAGACACGTCAAGAGACTTCCAAAGTGATAGCCAATTTAAAGAAAATCAACGTGATCTGACGCTCGGGTCTCATTTAAACCAATGGCATGGGTGTTGCTCAGAATTCTTCGTAGCCCCCCGATTGGCCAGGAAAGGAAAAAGCAATGCCTCAGCAATACCGTAGCTCGTTGCCTTATCGGAGCATTCTCGCTCTCCTACTAATAATCGGTTGCGCACCTGAAATTAGCACTCTAAAAGCGACAGCGCTGAATTGGACGGCAGAAAATCCACTCACGTCTACAGGCGCATCAGAAGGGTCGTCGCGCATGGTATCCGGAGCTCTCAGCTCGTCCAGTCTCGACGCGCTGCGAACAGGCGAAAGCTCGGCGACACCGCCATCGAGTCCCCTTAAAGACATTTATTTTGAATTTGATCGATACCAGCTACGGGCCGATGCTCGCGCAACTCTCGACGCGAATGCGCAGTGGCTTAAGGAACATCCGGCGGTCCGGGTGGAGATCGAGGGACACTGCGATGAGCGCGGCACCAACGAGTACAATATGGGATTGGCTGCGAAACGGGCACAGGCGGCCAGGGATTACCTAGTGTCGGTGGGAATTGCCGGGCATCGATTGTCCCCAGTCAGTTACGGCGAGGAAATTCCGCTATGCAGGGAACCCACAGAATCCTGCTGGCAGAAAAATCGCCGGGACCGCTTCGTCATTGCTTCTGCAGTTCCGGCATTTTAATGAGCTAATAGATTTCAAAATAACCTGTGGCCGCTTTCTTGGCGTTGATGTAAACGTCTAGCTCATAATTGCCAACCGGCCATTTTCCCGGGTCGAAATCTCCAGCGCCGATCACATGGCTAGACGAAGTCCAATCCGGTCGAATCCGGTTTTCGAATTCTTCAATGCGGAGCGTTCTTCCGTTCTGGCGAAAATAAAGTGTAATGGGGAAATAGATATTGGTTTCGGGTCGGGGATAGTCAAGGTGAACTTCCGTATAAACGGTTCTAGTCATCTTCGTTGCAAACCGGGTTTCATAATTCCGCTCCGCAGTAAATGCTCGTTTGGAACGTTCGCCTTCGAAAAACTGGATTTTCGTAACCCGAGCGCTGACTGATGGACTCAAGGCGATTGACTCCTCGACAATCTTAGGCTCACCCGCCGTGGCGGCGACTTCCAAGGTATGCGTAGCGCTGCACCCCGTGATTGACGAAACAAAGAGCCCGACAAACAGCAGCCCCGACGATTGTTTTAGGTCGAAGAACATCACACTTCCTCCTCGTTTCAAACTGTGTTCTTGACCCCTAGAGCAATCAAAATGCCAAACTAGAAAGGGGTATAAACCGCGCTGTTCTACACGGATTGTGTCGAGGGAACCCGACTGTGTTTACATAAGTGGCCAGTTATGACCAAACTTGGGGCGCCGTATGGGTCGTTGCTTTTTTTGAGGTCTGACAATTCCGCCACAGAGAAAGTCGATGCAGAAGATCGGACATGATGCTGCAAGTTCATCCGCAGTTCGAAGCCGATTGTTTCTTTTCAGAGTCGTTCCGCGGCGAATCGCGCCCAAGCGGGTCTGCCGGTCTGTATCAAGCCTTAGGATCATCGCGCGCGAACGCAATACCAGTCAGGAAACTGGGGATTTGACCGATCACGCCGAGATGGTCTTGCTCCATAAAGCGGGACAAAAGCTTCAAGAGATGAACGAGCAGGCTCGCCGCTCGCTCTGTCTGTACGTCACTTTAGAACCCTGCTTAATGTGCAGTGCCGCGCTCTCCTTCGTCGGAATCAAGCGCATCGTTTATGCGCCACTTGCAGAGGAAATGATTGTGCGTAATCTCACGCTGCTCAATATCAATCAGCAACTCGTGCGCGGCCGGTTCGCTTGATTTGGTTCGGCTAACGCTACTCTGAGACCACGCGAACCGGCGCATCCTCGGATTTGGTCCCTGGTGTGTCACGGAAACCTACCGGCAGGGGCTGCTCGCCCAGCATATGGGCAAGCAGTACTTCGCGCACGCTTTCCAAGTCCAGCCCGGCCGCCGTCGCCTGTTTGGCCACTTCCGCCAGAACGCGATCGACGTCTTGCATCATCTTCCACTGCTTGAAGAGATCAGTTTTCTCGACGCCCATGGTCTCGCCGACCAGTTCAAGAAAGTTGACGACCTTGAACGGCGAAGTAGTTTCGTGGGCACATAGTTCGCGATGGCAGGCATGGTAGATTCCCACGAGGTAGTCGACGCCGGCGGCTGCCGCCGCCTCGAGCT
>JBOHVN010000049.1:0-15423 GCA_050735675.1 Binatia bacterium
CAGTCTCGGCGCAACGACGCCTTTGTGTTTTGGGCCGAGCACATGCGCCGCGGCAACTTCGCAGCGGCGTGGCGGATCAGCGACGAGATACTGAAGTCAAATCCTCCCTTGGGCGGGTCCAGTTCCGAACTCGCCTGGATTCCCGCTAAAAGCATGCGGGAATGACGGAGTAAGAATTCACCATTACGCAGCAAGCTGCGGGAATTAACCCGCAGCGATTAAAAACGCCGTTCGTTGAACTCCGTCCCCGAGCCATTTGCGCCATCGCCTTGTTCCCGGCCGTGGCGCTTGGCCAGCAGTTTGGATGCAAATTCACGCGCCACCGAAACGCCCACGGCGGTAACGACGCCGCTCACCATGCCCGAAAGAGTATGCATCAAGCCGGCGTTTTGATGATTATTTCCGGCGCGCTCGCGCCAATCATCCGGCAGGACGACCTGCGTTTGGCGCGACGATCCGGCAAAAAAAATGCGGCCCACCAAGTAGCCGGCCGCGAGTGACAATCCGGTCATTAGCCATGGGCGCTTTTGCGTTTGGTACTTGGGATCGACCGAGCGTTTGACCTCCCGGATCGCGCCCTCCAGGCGCTGCTCCAGCGTCGAGATCTTTTCCACCATCCCCGCCCGGGTCGACTCTATCTCGTATCGTATTTCACTCTGCGCGTTATCCATCGTGCATCCTCTTTCGCGTTTTCGATCGACGCCGTCGGCATCAGACTGGTTTTCGCGGCGCGCTGCTTGCCGAAAAGCAAAATGATAATTCCCAGCAGCGAGATGGAACCGCCAACGATGGCGTAGCAAGCCCACAGGTCGAGCGCCGTGTACTCTTGCAGCAGATAAACCAGCGTCAGCGCCAGCATAAGAATACCGACCAGCAACGCCACCAGTCCCACGCCCATCAGCACGGCCGTGGATTTGAGATTTTCTAGCTCCTCGCGCATCTCCAGCTTGGCGGCCGTCAGTTCCTTGGCAATCAATTCGCTGGCGTCACGGAAGATTCCGCCGACGAGCGTCATGATTCCGCCGGTTTGGTATTCTTCGTCATGAATATTCGCCATAACCAGCCTCGCTTTTGTCAGTGGCGTCGTTTGATCGCCAGCAGGAGTCCAGCGGCGACGCCAACCATCAAGGCCGTCGCCGGATGATTGCGAATGTATCGCGTTATCTTGCGGCCGGTGTCCTGGTAATGCCCTTCTCTGAAATACTCGCCGCCGCGCTCGAATTTTTCCGCCAGCCGCTCCGCGGTGTCGTGAATCTTCGATTCCACCCGCGGTCCGGTATCGCGAATCTTACCGGCGAAAGTTTTCATTTGGGCGCCGACTTTTTCCGCGGTTCGGTGCGCCGCGGCGGACGCGCGCTCGCTTGTTCTCTCGGCCTTTCTCGCCGTTTCCGACCCGCTCTCGTGAATATTCTCGTTATCGTTATATTCCATAATGACCCCCAGCTTTTGTCCCGCGCTCCGCGGGCATCCACTTGGAGAGCAATAAAGATACCAAGCTAGGCGCGCGGCGTACGCGAACTATTCGGCGGCAGGCGCGAGCATGGCCGGCGAAAATCGCCGCTCCTGCGGCGCTCAGCCGCGCAAGTCGCTGGAGTGAACAGTTTCAGCGCAGCCAGAGCCTTGATTGGATTCGGATTTTCACATCTCGCATCAAGTGTGACCCACGGCGACCGTGAAATGTGACCCGTCGCCGGGACGGCCCGCATGACGCAAACAACGCGATCACAAGCATACGTGCAAGCTTCGGTCGCAACCTGTCTCGCTTTTAAGACAGCGGCCTTCTTGTTCTTAGCAGGGCTGGGACAATCGCCCGCGCTAAAGTTGTTTGAAAACCTAAAAATAATTTTGGTACGCCGGTTGCATTTTTGTCAGTCGTCCGAATCAAAAAGAAGGAGGCTAATCCATGAACTGGGATCAGGTCAAAGGAAATTGGAAGCAAGTCAAGGGCAAAGTTAAAGAGCAGTGGGGCCAGCTCACTGATGACGAGTTGGACCAGATCGAGGGCCAACGCGATCAACTCGTCGGCAAAATTCAGAAACAATATGGCATCAGCAAGGAAGAAGCCGAGCGCCAGGTGAACAGCTGGGAAAACCAGCAAGGCGCGTAGTCCCTCAAGTCCAACTGAGTCTTTCTTTCTATCCCCCCGTTGGACCGGTAGCGCGAAACTCGCGACGCCGGTCCGATCCCTCCACAATCGTTAGATTCGAAGCACGAAATCCGAAACTCGACAAAATTTCAGATGATCAAAAACCAAACCGCCAAAGCTTCAAACAGTACTCACCAGATTCTCGAATTTTGGAATTAGTCTTAGAAGTTCTCGGATTGTTTCGGATTTCGATATTCGGATTTCGGGTTTAGCTTGGTCATTGGCGTGCACCGCTTCGTGCATATGAATTGCTCAAAACAAGGCGATGGCAGAGCGAACCATTCGCATCGCGGCTGTAGGCGATTTACACTACCACAACGGCGGGGATGGCAAATTGCGATCTCTCTTTGCGGAAATCTCCGACGCGGCCGATATTCTTCTCCTGTGCGGCGATATTATCGACTATGGCCTGCCCGACGAAGCGCGTTTGTTGATGAAGGATATCGGCGATACGGCCAAGCGCATCACGCTGCTTGCCGTGCTCGGCAATCATGAGTTCGAATCCGGCAAGGTCGGTGAAATCATCAGCATCCTGAAAGACGGCGGTATCACCATCCTCGACGGCGACGCTTGCGAAATTAAGGGCATCGGCTTTGCCGGCGTCAAAGGTTTTCCTGGCGGGTTCGGCTCGCGCCTGCTCGAACCTTGGGGCGAACCCATCATCAAGCAATTCGTGCGTGAGGCGATCGACGAATCGCTAAAACTGGAAACAGCCTTGGCGCGGCTGCGAACGTCGTCGCGCGTCGCTGGATGAATATGGCCGATTCCCAACCCGCCGCCGAATTCTACCGCGACATCCTCGACATTCTCGACACGGGGAAGATTCCTGTCCTGGTCGGCGGCGCCTTTGCGCAGAAGTACTTTACCAGCGTCTCGCGCGATACCAAGGATCTCGACTTGTTTATCCTGGGAAGCGACGTGCAGCGCGCCTTCGACGCGCTCAACCGCGCCGGCTACCGCACCGAGCCGACCTTTTCCCATTGGCTCGGCAAAGCCTTTGACAAAGACGGCGTGGACTTCGTCGATATCATCTTCAATTCGGGCAATGGCCTGTGCAAGGTCGATCCCACCTGGTTCGATCACGCGCCGGTGGGTGAAGCGTTCGGCAAAGCTGTGCGCTTCTGCCCGGTGGAAGAATCGATCTGGCAAAAAGCTTTCATCTTGGAGCGCGAGCGTTACGACGGCGCCGATATCGCGCATCTATTGCGCGCCCAGAGCGAAAAATTAGACTGGCTTCGCTTGCTGCGCCGCTTTGGCGAACACTGGCGCGTGCTGCTCAGTTGCGTGACTCTGTTCGGCTACATTTATCCCGCTGAACGGAGCAAGATTCCCGATTGGGTGCAGCGCCACCTGGCCGGTTTATTTGCCCTCGAGATCGGCCAAAACGCACCCGGCGAGCGCGTTTGCGCCGGCACATTCCTGTCCCGCGCGCAGTTTCTCGTCGACATCCAAGAATGGGCTATCGAGATATGCGAGCGCCAGGGCTGATGTCGCCGGCAGAGCTGAGCGAATGGACCGCGGCGGCGGAAGCACAACCAGAAACAAATAAACCGTAGCGTTGATTGTTCACTTCGGCTCCGCTCAGGACGAACCCTTATTTATTTTCTGTTTCTGCGTTCCGCTTCCAGGCTTCTTTCCAGCCCCGGCAGAATCGTCTGGAAGAAAGCGTTTTCAATCAGACCCAGTGTTAAGTCGAGGGTGCTGGTCTCGGGATTCGACAAGCGCCCCGAGCTGCGCGTCGTGGTCGCGACTTCGCCGCGCGGCCGATTTTCCAGCAGCCAGGACAAGCCGCCGACGAGGCCTTCGTATATTTGGCGAAAAATATTTTTCTTTTTATCCTGCTTGACGTCGTATACGTCGACGTCGCGGAACAAAGGCTTGACATAGCCATCGACGGCGCCGTCCCGCACGCTGATGTCCGTGTAGACCGAGAAGCGACCTGCGTTGACGTCGAAATTACCCGTGGCCAAAAACAATCTGTTCATGGCTTTCATCTCGGCTTCTTCAATCACCAGTCGCAGGTCGAAGTTCGCGCTTTTCCCGCGCGGCAGAAAACGCGCCGAAGCCTCCAGATTGCCGGAGCCCATGAATAACCCTCGAGCGCGCGCCGTGGCGACACCCGCCTCGGTCCGATTGCTGAGATTATTGATGTCGAGTTGGGTCTTAGTAACAAACAGGCGGTACTCGGGATTGGCGGCCCGGTTGATCATGCCGAGCTCTGCGCCGGCGATGCGCACGTTATTGAAGCGCACTTCCAGGCCGGGATCGTTGCTTTTTTCCTTAATGACGCGGTCGGTTTTTTTCGCTAGCTCTTCGGTCGGCGACGACTCCTTGACGTGCTCGTAATCGGCGATCAGCCGGTCGACCCGCAGATCGGGCACATCGAGGATCTTTTTGTTGCCGGCGTATTCCAATGTCCCCGCCGTGCTGACCACGCCGCCGCGCACGTCGAAATGATAGCGCTCGGTGATCGGCCGAAAATAGCTCAAGTCGATCTGATCAAAGGCGACGCCGACTGTGAACGCGACGTGCGGCTCGGCGAGAAAATCGGCGTGGCCCTCCAGCTCGAGTCGACCTTTCTCGAAAACAGCGGCCTGCAAATGAACGTCCGAAGGATACACTCCCGCGCGCGAGCGCACGTTTCGGATGTTACGCGCGGTGAAATCAATGTTGCGGAGCTCCAGCGGCCGGTACGGCCCGCGATCGAGATAGGTAAGATGGCCGTTGGAAATGACAAGTTCGTTGATCTTCAGCGGATAGATCGCCTGCAGCGCCGCCTGCCAGCCTCGTTCGTGCAAGGCCGCCGGGTCGCGCCGCTCGGTCTCGCTATGTTTCAGGTTGATAACGATCACCGGATCGTCGATCGTAAAATCAGCGACCACGCGGCCGAACAACAGCGCTTTCCAGTCGATGCCGGCGGTGAGATTGGGAATTCGCGCCACCGGCGGTTCGGGATTGGCGTTTTGGATGATGACCGTATCTTCCAGATCCAGCGAGAAGCCGAGGGGATGAAAATCCAGCGTGCCGATGCGCACGCTATAACCCTTGAGCGCGGCATTGATCCTGGCCTCGGTTTGCCGGCGCAGCGGTTCGTCGATGAAATAGGCCGCGACGACGGCGCTCAAGATCAGCAATCCGAGCGCAATTGCAATCCAGATGACTGTCCGTGGCAGCTTAACAGTAGCTCTAGTGAAAATCTCCGGAAAGTTGCGTAGGCGTGTATCCATGGCCGCTCAGGCCGATGCCTAGGACGATCTCGATCCGTCTCCACGCCGTTGTGCGCAATTCATCGCTGCGCACAGCGGGTAGTCGCCACTGTAACTGCCGAAACCACTATGCAGTGGGGCCAGCAACGGCCGTTGTCCACCGGCGCGCGTCGCGACGCGCGCCGGTGGACCTCATCTCTGTTTCAACAATCAGCAATCCATATGCCAGCACGCAACGCCGAGGTTTTGGCGCAAACCTCACGAGGGATTGAAGGGTGGAAGAAATCATTCGGCAGCTTGAAAGCGCTGCTTGATTCAGCGCTAGCGCTTGGCGGCGCCATTGGCGCCGTTTTTCTGAAATATGCGCAGGTGCCGCCGGCCTCTTTCATAGCCGCGGCGGAAGATTTCATCATTGCAGATAGCGGGATGTTGCTCGCGCAAACGTTTTTCCGCCTTGTTCAAGGACTTGTTACGCATCTCGGGCTGCAGCGCCGCCGAGGCCGCCGGTAGCACTCAAACTCAACGTAAGAACCGGCCCAACACCGGGCAACGCAGCTTCGAAACCGGCGCGAAAAATTCTTTCGCGCTCGGCGGTATCTTCCGGCCCGGCGCCGCAGTAGCGATCCGTCTCGCGGTCTCGGATGCCGATCCACCACTTTTCGCGCGCGGCATCGACGCTCTCCGCGTGGTTACGCTCCATAATCGAGCGCGCCGCATCGGCGCCATTCTCCGACTCCGCGTTGGCGATGACCACGGAGCGCCCGCAGCGCAACGCATCTTCATAGAAAAACATTTCGTCCACCAGATTGGAGAGCGCCACTCCGTTCGCCAAGCCCACCGCCCCTCCGATCACGCCGCCGATCGTTGCTCCCATGCCCGGCTGTTCTCCTTCGTCGGTTGGAACCTCATCGATTTTTTCTGCGGCAGTGTCAGGAGTCAACAACAGAAGCCTTTCGCGTTCAAAATTCGGACTTTCCTTCAGTTCGGAAAATGCCCGCTCAGCCTCTCGGCGTGAATCAAAAATGCCGGCTACGCTTTCCATAATGACCTCCTTTCATCTGTACGAAGTTGCGCAATTTGAGTGCCGGGCTTTTTAAACCGAAGATGAGAAAAAACTTCGCTGCATCCGCGTTGTGTTCTCACCCGCGGGACGGAACGCACAGAAATTTTTTCCCGTCTAGTGGACAGCTGCGCTGGCGCCGCGCTTAGTCCCAGCAGCGAGATTCCGGCGGTGAATAAGTCCCGCATCGGTGACAACCACAGGAGAAGCTACGAGCTATGCCATTTTCACTTTGGCACCCATTTTGCCCTTGAGCCTATTTGAGGGGCAACGCGCCGGAGGAGCGAAAATGACGCAGCAATGCGAGAGACAACGCTGTCAGGCGACACGCAGCATCCGCGGACACCAGGGACTTATCAGCGCGCAAACTCGCGGTACCATCGAAGCCGAGATCAATAATCTCGGCCGCCATTTGATTGCCGTGCGATGGGACAACGGCTGGAGATGTACGTGTTCCCGGATGAAATTGAGATCGACGACGACACGATCGGCGGCTGCAACACGCATGCAAGCTGAACATTTGGTTTTTAGTCTTTTGCGATTGTTTCGAGCTTCGGATTTCGTGCTTCGAATTGACTCACCGAGGCGTTGGCGGCCTTTGCATCTTTGCGCGACATATTCTGACTTTCGGTCGCGGCTACGCCGCAATGGATGAGACAGCAGTCTGCGGGTTTATGGATGGGGATTAACCGGCTTCGACAAAATCGCCGCCCGGCGGCTCCGGCGCGGGATGAGCCGTAAACGTAAGATGAAATGTGGTTCCCTGACCCGGTGTACTCGAGTACGTGATGGTACCGTCATGCGCTAAAACGATCTGTTGTACGACAAAGAGTCCGAATCCCGTGCCATGAGGTTTGGTCGAGCTGAACAGATCGAAGACTTTAAAATTCTCGGGGATGCCGACGCCGGTGTCCGTGATGTCGATGCAGATCGCGTCATCGCACGGGTAGGCTTTGATCTGCAGCGTGCCGCCGCGCGGCATGGCCTCCACTGCATTGTCGAGAACATGGAGCAACGCTTCCTTGAGCTTGTCGGCGTCGCCGTCGAGCAGCGGCAGGCCGGGCTGGCAGTCCACCGAAACCTCGATCCTTTGGCGGGAAGCACGCTTTTCAATCAAGCCGACCAGCGGCTGAAGCAAACACGGCACATCGACCGGCGCCAGGGCGAGCTTTTGCGGCCAGGCGATGTTCTTGAACTCATTGAGCAGCGTAGTGAGCCGGTGGATCTCGCTCTTGAGATCGTGAATCGAAGATAACATCGGCTGCGCCGACGGCAGATTTTCCCTGGTGACGAAATGCTCGAGCAACTGCACGGTCGTGGAGATGCCGTTGAGCGGATTGCCGATCTCATGGGCAAGCATCGACGCCGCCGTGCCGATCGCCGCCATCTGTTCCTTCTCACGGAGTTTCTCGCGGACATGGCGCTCTCGCGAATCATCCCACGCCAGAAATAAAAATCCCTGCGGGCGCGCCTCGCCCCACAGCGCAAAGGCCGACACGCCCGCATAAACGGGTTTGCCGTCCTTGCGCGCCATCCATTGATTGTAACGCACGCTCCCGTGTTCGGCGGCCTTCTGGAGCGCATCGCCGAGCGTCCGCCCTGCGCGTTCGTGGCCCTCGTGGCAAATGACCGACAAGTGTTTACCGCAAGCTTCACCGCGCTGGTAGCCCAAAAGCCGGCTCGCCGCCTTGTTCCAATCAACAATGTAACCTTCGCTGTCGGTGGTGAAGAGCGCGTAATTGATGACGTTGCGTAACAACTGGCCGATCATCTGCTCGCCCTGTTGGCGCTCAATTCCTTTCTGTTGCAGCTGCTCGGACTCGCTGAGCATATCGAAGGTCTGCGGGTGCGCCCATTCTTCGAAGCGTGGCGCGGTTTTGACGCCTGGAACATCGACGTCACTCACAGGGCTCACCACCGAGACCGCGTAAACTCCCGGCTCGGATCGCAAAAGCGTCGTGGTCACAGCGGCATCAAAAACGGCTCCGTCGGCGCGCCGGTAGCGGCGCCGTCCGCGCCTGCAGCCGGCCGTTTCGAGCTCCGTTATCGCCACTTGCGCAGATTGGTCAAATTCGTTTTCGTCGGCGCACAAGCGCGCGGCGTTTTGCTGCACAACTTGCGCCCCGGTATAACCAAATAACGCCGCCGCGCCGGGACTCCAATATACAATGCGGCGCGATTTGAGTTCCTCGATGTATATGGCTTCGGCGATACCTGCGAAGAGCGCCGTCAATTGCTGCTCTTCGAGCGGCGGCAGACTCGCTGGCGAGTTGGGCTCCTGGAGCGCTCGATCTGATGACGCTGACGTCATTTTTCCCTTCAGCTTCCAGGGCTGAGTTCCAGAACTTACGCCGGTCCCCAGCGGCGGGGACCGCGGCTTTATCCGATGCTACGTTGTCTATCAAATGGGCCGGCTCAACTCAATCGGGAAAAAAAGACCGAGAATCTGAGACTTGGCTCGCGGGATCGGAGACAAACAATGGCTGTCGCGGTCCCGCAATCAGGACATGGCTGCATCCGGATGCAGCTCGGCAGCCAGAGTCGCCGCAACAGGCCGCCTTGCCGGTGCAGCAGGGGAGGACGACGGAGACGATTGAGGAAACGACCGACGACCGAGGATCGAAGATGGCCATCGTCCATCATCGATTCTCGGCCCGGCGCTGAAGGAACTTTCGCGGTCGAGACGAGTTCTAAGGAACAACTCGCTGGCAACTCGTGCTACTTATGATGTCTTACCGGCGACTTGCAGGTTGTTGATCACCCGTTTCACGCCATCGACGCGCGACGCAAGCTGCTCCGCTCTTCTGCGCTGTTCCGAATTTTCCACCGTACCCGTCAATGACACCACGCCGCTCGTGGTATCGACATCGATGCGAGTGAAGTTCGACGGTTTGTCGGCCACCAGTGCGGCGTTAACCGACGCGGTCAGCGCGGCGTCGTCGATATTACGCCCCGCGGTCCGCCCAGTCGTCGCTTGGCAAGACGCCAACAAAAACGACACGATGACCACGGTCATCAGGGATCGAACGGTATTCATCATAACGATTAGCCTCCTTTTAAATTTTGTGTGAGAATGCGCGGCAGCAGCAGAATCAGTATGCCCGCAATCAGCGCCAGCAGCGGTTGCAATACCAGATCAAATTCCATCGCTATTTTAGCGAAAGGCGAGCAGCTCCATGCGATATTCGCTCAGGCGCTCGCCTTCGAGCCGTACATGGTCACCGGGGCGAATCCGCTGGAAGCGATTTTTGGCCGCGTCATTCAACGACTCCGGCACATAGATTGTCAGCAGGTCGCCGTTAAGCGTGCGCAATTCGAGCACGCCGCGCTCAGGCATCACGCGCTCCACCGTGCCCTCGACGGTGCGGATACCGGTCGCGCCCGCGACGGCGCCGCTCTCGACGCGAATCCGATCGGCGACAAGCCGCCGGCCGTCGCCCTCGCGCAAATTCACTCTGACCTGGTCGCCGACCTGTAGACCGGTGACGGCGTGCTCGCGCCCGTCGATCATCACACGGGTATCGTCCGTGTAATTCACCACGTAGTGCTGCTCGCGGCCGGAGCGAAGATAAATCTCGCGCCGCTGCGGGTCGATGCCATTGACCGTTGCCGTGATGTCGCGCGGTTGGCCGCGCGATTCCAATGTCGGTCGCCCGATCAAAGCGACACTTTCACAGCTATAAAACATTGCTGCGATTAACATGAGCGACAGCGCCGAGCGTGCGGTTATTTTTTCCATGCGAGCCTCTTCAACTCCGCGATCCGATCGTCGGTGGCCGGATGGGTAGACAAAAATCCGCCTCCGCCGCTACCGGAAGCTTGACTCACCCAACTGAGCGCGTCGATCATCACATCTTTCGGATAGCCAGCTCGGTTGAGAATTTCTACACCATGGCGATCGGCGGCGTATTCTTCCGAGCGGCTGTAGCCGCGCGCTATCAGATTGCCGGCGATCGGCGTCACGGCGCTGCTGCCGGGCAACAGTTGCTCCAAAAGAACAATGCCGATCCCCAACCCGGCGCCGAGCGTTTGTAACTTGGCCACGTGGCCCAGATCGTCGTGGGCGATCTCATGCGCCAGGATACCGCGCAGTTGATTGTCGTTGGCCTTCTGCAGCAAACCGGTGGTGATATAAAAATGGCCGCCGCCGGCATTGGCGGCATTGATCTGCGGGTCATCGAGGATGCCGACGTAAACTTGTTTTGGATTCTTCGGATTGTTCATCGCGGCGAGCAGCGGCGCCATCACCCGGTAAACCCGTTGCCCCTGCTGCGGCGATACCTGGCGGATATCCGGCGCCTGCGGCTCCGGCGGTCCGCTCGAGACAACGGCGCAACCAGTGACATAAGCCGCGAGCATGATCGCGGCAATCCGCGCCGCCTTGCTGCGCCGAATTTTCATCACCCCTCCATTTGCCGTTTGGCTTGGACTTCGTAGCCGGCGCCAGTCGCCAGCGCGACGGTTGCCGCGCCGCCGAGAAACTGGCACCCGCTTACCAAAAAGCCGGCCACTACGATCAGGAGTAATAAACTTTTCGTGCATGAACCTCCATTTTAGCGACTCGCGTCCGGCATGTACTGACGAAGTACCAGCGTTCCGTCCTTCTTCTTTGGAGGCTTAGAGCAACCAGTGTGCCACGCATGAACAACGGCGCTCGCACTGGGGTTGCTCAAGTAAAGTCGAACTGCAGCTAGATGAAACAAATAGCCGGGCGCGCGGGAATGTCTGAAAACTAGAACTTCACACAAGCCGTGTGACGCAAAAATGATACAGTCCGTCCCTGTGTAAAAAATAGGGGCGACCCCAGTGGGTCGCCCCTATGATGCGGGCGTAAAGAGCGCGGAAGGGGGTTGAGGCACACGCCCTTTACTGTGCTGTGCGACCGGCGTCTACCCCCATGCCTAAATTTCACTGCGGTTCGAATGCAGCTTAGGGTTTTGACTTGCCGCCCGAACCGCCCCAGGTCAAGCCGATGCCGATATTAAAAATATGATTGCCGTCGCTGGCATTGTCGTCGATGGTTTTAATTTTGTCGCCGTTTTCGCATCGATGCATACCTCCAAGAGAATTTGGCTTGCACAACACGCAACGGCGGTGCCACGAAACTGAACGACCCTCGGCTCCAAGCCGAGGGGTTCTGAATTTGTCGACTGGAAGTCGACTCTTAATCCCGTCATGCCGGCGTTATCGTCACCCCGGTGAAAACCGGGGTCCATCCCTCTTAACCTGGATACCGTTTTCCAACGGTATGACGGACGCTGTCCGTCACCTGGATGCCGGCGTTCACCGGCATGACCAACTTTCACTCCGCCCCAAGCCTCCCCTGAGCAAGGTCGAAGGGGCGAGGGATTTCAACCATCCCCGAGAGAGACATTAATTAATTGAGAAATCAAGAGAAATTTCCCGTTGTTGAATTTCACCAGAATGGTTCTGTCCCAGCTGTGCGTCAACAGGGGTACGATATGGACCCAGCTGCAGACAATTTTTCCTTGTTGATGCGGTGTTCGGACGAGACTACGCAAAAAGTAGGCGGTCTTTGTGATCTCAACCCTATCGCGATTCGGCGCGCCAGCCACTTGTCGATGACGATCACGGGCGCTCAGGAATATTGCGCCCGGGCGTCATGCTCGTGGACGGCGCCGGGCCAAGCGTCTTCTTCAAGCAACGATCTCAAGGTTATCCTCTCAAGACCCCGCTGCAGTGCCCAATCACGCCGTGTTAACAACTCCGCAATGGCCTGACTGTCGGCGCTCAGCGCTGGCAAATCGCCGCGGGCAATCTTCAGTATATCCGACGCGGGGATCGTTTCAGGGGCGCGCGCCAGGCTCACACCCGGCGGATCGGCGGAGCGCAAAAGCACACCACGGCGCACGAATCGATCGACAATGTCGTCGACCTGCGCCAGCGACACGCCGAGTCGATCGCTCAATTGCTTCTCCGTCATCGGTCCGTCGCCAGAAATATAATGACGCGCGGTTTCGACCAGGGCGCTGAGAGTCAACCATTCCTGGACGGCGTAGTCGAGTGTATCCACCGATTGCCCGCGCACGTAGAGCCCGGCATGCTGATGCAGGTAGGCCATCATGCCGCCGATCAGCACAATCAGCCAAGCGACATTGAGCCAGATAAAAAACACCACTAGGATCGCAAAGCCCGAATAGATCGCCGTGTAGTTGACCGAATTGGCGACAAACGTGGCGAACGCGATACCTGCGAGGTGCCACAGAATCGCCGCCACTGCGCCACCGAACAGCGCCGAACGCCAATGGACCTCGGCGCTCGGCACCATCTTGTAGAGAAACGTAAAACCGGCCCAAAGGAAAAAGAACGGCATGACTTGTTGTGTCAGCAGCGCAAGCGCGAGGCCGAAGCCCGGTAATTCAATCAAACGCTCGACCAACCAGTAACTCTGGGCGGCTGCAATCATCGCAAGCGTGGCGAACAGCAATACCGGACCGACCAGCAGCATCCCGAGAAATTCGCCGTACCGGCGCGTCCAGTTACGCACCGGCTGCGCGCGCCAGGTCTGGTTGAGCGCTTCCTCGACGTTGCCGATCAGGGCAACCACGGTGTAGAACAGCCCCGCTACCCCGACAGCGCCCAGCACTCCCACGTTCGTATTGTTGACAAACTCGACGATCCGTTTGGCGATCTCGATCCGGCCCGCTCCGAGCGGCTCGAGGACCTCGATCAAGAATGGGAGGATGAAGTCCTGGCCGCCGAACGCCTTGAGTACCGAGAAGGTAACGGCGAGCAACGGCACCAACGATAACAAGGTCCAATAACTTAGACTCGCCGCGCGCACGCTGAGTTGGTCGGCGTAGTACTTGTGCAGCGCGGCGCTGGCCAAGCGCCACGACTGGCTGCTCATAGAGCGAAGTCGGGTCGAGGAGGGCTTTATTTTGGCCGCGTGAACCATAATTTCTCGTCTTGTCTAGTCTAGTTTCTGTCGCGAAACTCGCAACTCATTGCTAAAGAAAGAATTTTTTCTTTCTTATTTTCATTTTTTAGTTGACAGGCATGTATGCCTTATGGCACACATAGGACATGCCGCGTAAAACTGAAACTGCCGCCGATGTCGAGCAATGGTTCCAAAAACAAGCCGCAGGGCTGTGGCCCGCAGCGCTCGGCTCGTTGAGCCTGCGGCGAAGTCCCTGCGTGCGCGAACACTGCGCAGCCTGCCGCTCGGGCGAACAGCACCCCAGTCATGTCCTTTATGTCCGCATCAAAGGGCGCCGTTTTGCGATTTACATCCCAGAGGAATTGGTCCCAGAGATACGGCTTAGCCTCGACAACGGCCGTGTTCTTCAGGAGCTGCTGTATCAAACCGCTATTCGATATACCAAAGCTCTCAAGCATCAAAGGGCCACAAAGATTCAAAGGGTCAACCATGACAAGACTCGCCGAGCCGCAAATCAGCTTCGCTGATCTGGAGTTTCTCACTCAGGAGATCGATCTCGACCCAATTCTCAAGAGGATCTGCGAGATCCTCGACGACCATCCAAAGATCGCAAAGCTGGTTGGAAAAGATCTTGAGCGGGGTCTGAAAAAACCCCACATGGGGCGCTCTGGCATGACCGCGCCGCAGGTGGTGCGCTCCCTGATTCTCATGAGGGTCAAGAACTGTGACTATCGGGAACTGCGCGAGCGGATTGCCGATGGATACACGTTGCGCCGGTTCAGTGGTTTTTATAGCCGGCGCGTACCCAAGCACGACGCTTTCAATCGGGCCTTTAATAAACTTCACCCCAAAACCATACAAGCCATCAATGACTTGGTCCTTAAAGCTGCCGTCGATCTGGGACTGGAGGACGGCAAGAGACTGCGCGTCGATACGACGGTTACCGAAACCGATATCCATCATCCAACCGACAATACTTTGCTCTGGGATGTAGTGCGAGTCCTGACGCGGCTCATCGGTCGTCTCGGAAAACTTCTTCCCAATGGGATCGATAACTTTACTAACCGCACACGCTCGGCGCGGCGTCGGATGCAGGAAATCCAACGCATGACCGCGCGGCAACGCTTTACCCAGCAAAAGGGTAAATATCGCCAACTCATCGGAATCACCCAGCAGGTCGTCCGCAATGCCCGAGGGGTGCTCGAAAAGACCAAGGATCAATGCGCCGTTGACCTGATGGACGATCTGGTGATCGGCGAGCTTCGAAGGAAAATCGATCATTACTGTCAACTCGGTGTCCGCGTCATCGATCAGAGCAGCCGGCGCGTGCTCAAGGGAGAGCAGGTCCCAACCGAGGAGAAAATCTACTCGATCTTTGAACCCCACACTGATCTGATCAAGCGGGGAAAAGTACAAAAGCCGATGGAGTTTGGCCACAAGATCTTTCTCGCTGAAAGTGCCCGCGGTTTGATCACCCAATACCGCGTGCTTGAAGGTAATCCCTCCGATCACATCCACGTCACACCGTCGCTGAAGCGTCATCAGGAGACTTTCGGTTGGGCTCCCGATTGGTACAGTGGCGACCGAGGCTTTTTCAGCGCTGAGACCATCAAAGCAGGCCAGGATGGCGCTGTGAAGCTCGTCTGCATTCCGCAGCGCGGTGGCAAAAGGACCTCCCAACGCGAAGCGCTCGAAAAGAGCCCAGAGTTCAAGAAAGGACAACGCTTCCGCGCAGGCATTGAGGGCCGCATCTCCGTGCTCTTTCGCGGCCGCGGCATGAAGCGCTGTCTGGCCGAGGGACCACAGCGCTTTGAAGTGTTGGTCGGCGCAGCTGTGCTTACCAACAACCTCATGAACATCGCTCACCTGTTAAACCAAAAGAACAAACGCCTGCGACGAGCGGCGTAGCCACTGCCGCTCTCAAACGTTCATTCGACGCTCCCCGGGCGTAGTCTCTTCTGCTATCCACTGCGCGGTCCATCGAACACCCTACACGACTCTTTGCTGTCCACTTTCAGCTCAAAATGATAGAAGTATGTCACAGAAACAACTTGGCCCATGTCGCACCCGTAAGATTTTTTACGAGTTTCGCGACAGAAACTAGACTAGC
>JBOHVN010000050.1:0-32300 GCA_050735675.1 Binatia bacterium
ACTCTGAGAAGGGACTTTTCATGCTCAATATCCGGCCACGTCAGGTTGACTAGCTCGCGCGCCCGAAGCCCGGTGAAGATCGCCACGGTTTTGACGCGCAGCAATTCCTCATTGTGCCCGGCAAGCCAATTATCTAGTTTCTTCTCGGCTTCGCGCGCTAGACTTTTCGGCTCTTTGTTGCGAACGATTTTCTTTTTGTCAATTTCCTTGGCTGGGTTTTCCCTGAGCAGTTTTTCCCGCAGGAGGTAGTTACAGAAGTTGTTCAGGACTTGACGCTCGGTATTGAAGCGCTCGGCGGATATCGGCTGCTTTGAACGGCTTGCAATGCGCGAGTCCAGGTAATCAACCAATGTCTTCTTGTTGATTTGCCTTAGCCATGGATCCCCGGCTTGCTGCTTGAAGAAATTCAAAGTTCGCTTCTTATCTTCAATCGTCGTCGCTTTGTTGTACATCTTGCAATGTGCAAGATACGCTTCATATAAGTCAGACGCGCGTTTGTGAACAACGCGATAAATGCCAAGCCGCTTCGCTTGGTACTCTGCAAGCAACTGCTCGGCGGCTACCTTGCGCGTCGTTTTTAGGCTTATGCGCTGGTCGCCGCTGCGCAGATGCCAGAACGGACTACCCTTCCGCTTGTATAGCTTCATCGGCGCACACCTCCTTGACAATTTCAGCCGGATTCACGGACAGGACTTTACAAATACGTCCGACAGAAGGAAAGCGAACCATTTTCCCCCTTAACATCTTGGCAAACGTTTGATGAGCAACGCCGGCACGCGTGCAAATCTCGACTTCTCCCATACCGGATTCGATGACGGCCGCGGCCAGCCGTTGTGCATTGATACCGATTCGCGGAACATTGACTTGAGCGTTCATCCCAACCGCCAAAACCATTCACCGCTGCTGCGTTCTTTCGATGCCTTGATATTAAGCAAACTCTTTTCCCTCACGCGCCAGATAGTCCGCCATGACATGCCGCCCGTGAGCGCCCTTTGTTTCAAGTCATTGGTAGGCATCGGCCCGTTGCTCAAAACGTCTTGCAAGAACCGCATTGCCGAATCTAGTTGCTTTGAGTCTCGTTGTTGTCTCGGCTCTCCGGTGCCTAGCGCATCGTCGGCGGATTCCGATGTCTCGCCACCCCAGCGAAAGCCGCCGTCACCGTCTATGAAAAATTCAATCGTCGGCTGCAAGGCGGCAAGACTCGACTTTGCATGCGCCATCAAGCGCCGCTCTCGATTATCGCCATCTTGAGCGAAGACAAAAGCGCTGCGACAAATCGCAGCAAAATCAACGCTTCCTTGACCGCGATAGAGCGCTTTTGATTGCGTCGATTTATTCAAGTGTCGAATAAGCAAGAGCGCCGCCCGGTGCTTTTCTGCGACCACGGCAAGCGGTCCCAGCATGCCGCGCACGTCGCTTGCCCGGTCCGTGTTGCAGCCCTTGGCGAAAGCGATGACCGGATCAAGAATAACGAGCGCTGCCGGAAACTCGACAAGCATACGATCAATCAAATTCGCGTTGATGCCGTTTGGCGTGAATCCCATGTCACGGTTTGGGATTGCAATCATATCCATGTCAGCGCCGAGCTTGCGAAGCCGTGGCTTGATAGTATCCGCCGGTCCGTCTTCGGCGCTGATGATGAGCGAGCGCAACGGCGCTTCGGGGTCGCGGTCGTAAGGTAGCGCATGACCATTTGAGAGCGCCGTCGCGATTGCGAGCGCAGCATATGACTTGCCGACGCCCGGGTCACCGTCGAACAAGGTTGTCTTCGCCCGCGGGATTCGCTTGTCCCATAAAAAATCTATTTCTTCTTCTTCAATATTGTTCATTGTCTCGATGAGAGACTTTTTGATGCTGCCGGCGCCGCGTAGCTCGCTCTCGACGGCATGGATGAAACTCGCTGCCCTCATGATAGTTCGACTAAGTGTTCAACGTCGCGGCGCTGCCGCCATAGTTCCAAAACCAGCGCCGAATTATTTAAATCGTCGTCAAAATCTTCGAGAATCGCCCAGCGGCGAATTAGCTCGACTTCAACTGCTCTTATCAATTCCCGGTCCGCGCCCGGTTCCTTGCGCGCGAGCGAGCATATATAGATTTCGTCGCCGATCGCGCGCAGCGCTGCGCTGATGCTCTTTGACGTTTCTTGAGCCCATCGCGCAATTTTTTCCGCTTCTATCCGGTGCGGTCGCGGTCTCGGCTTGAAGGTCTCCAGGTTGAGCCGCGCGCACGCTTCAGGGAACGAAATATTTTCGATTAGCTCGACAAAACGAATGACGTCGCCCGAAGTGCCGCACGCAAAACAATGAAACAGGCCCTTTTCTTCGTTAACCGATAGACTCGGCCGCTTGTCCGGATGAAATGGACACACACCGAAAAATTCTTTTCCGGTGCGTCGTAGCTGAAAATATTGTTCAACGACTTCGATGATTGACGGCTTGCAATCTGATAGGGTTCGCTTGTATGCTGTGCTTTGCATGGTTTTTAGTTTTCTAGGGTCGCGCTGCCAACGCGGCCCTTTTTTTTGGCTTATGGCGAAGCCGCCGGCAATGGATTGAAACCCTCTTCCGCTCTGATTTCATTGACGGTCAAAATCTGCGCATCCGCGGCAATCTTCCACGCGGCCCAACGCTGCGCCGGATCGCCGCGCAGAAAGCCGGACATATCAATTTCAAGCCGGTGCGTGCGCCGGGTCGATTCAGAAAACACGCTACGGCTAAACTCGGATTCCATTTTCCGAATCCATGGGCTCAACGTGTGCATAGCAAACCATCTGCCGACGGTCTCGGTGTTGGTAAAGGTGCCGTGTGTAAGGTCTCCGATAATCGGTGGCGGAACGCCGAAGACACGCGCGAGTTCTTCACCGGTGAATCGGCGGCTTGCTAGAAATTCAGCGTCCTCGGGATTGATGCTGATTTGTTTCCACTTCAAACCTTGGTCCAAAATGAGCGCCCGCGCCGTGTTGTGAGTGCCGCTGAATCCCTCTTCAAAGTGCTTCCGTAGAGCCGCGCGATTCTCGGCATTTAGCTTGCCGTCCACTTCGAGCGCACCGCTCGGATTGACGCCATTGGCATACAGATGATTTGCAAAATCTTGAATGCTCAAGCCCGCCTGGACGACAGCCGCGGCTCTGCGAAGACGTGAAACGCCTATGAGGCCGTCGTCGCTCCGGTCGCGTAGATGAAAGACTTCGCTTTGCAATAGCCGCCGCAGCCTGCCGGTGCCGCCGCCCAGGTAGGTAACGTCGGTCACGTCGTAAACCAGCCGCCCGCCCGGCAAGAGTTGAACGCTGCAAAAATTCCACGGAATAGGCTTCAAGCCGATGGCGGCGCCGCGTTCGTCGGTGATAATTTCAGCCAGGGCATTGCCGCGGAGCAACACGCTCGCCATCACCCATTCAAGCCAGTCCGCCCACGTTTGATGTGCATTCGGTCCAAGCTCGATTAAGCGCGATACGGGATGCACGTCATCAATGCTGCGACCGTTTTCGCTGAAGCGATAGACGTAAGCGGGAAGTGAAGCCATCGCGCTTGAGATTGCAGAGACACACGCCAGGACGGTTGAAAGATTTTCCGCGGCTCGCGGATTCGTCGCGACAGCGCCGGCCAGGTCGATGCCGTTTTGGATCAAGTCCCACGAGGTAACGTTGCGGGTCTCTGCCGGGTCCAGGTAATCAGCGATACGTCGTATCAAGCCCATTTGTTACAGGTCTCCAGGTAGAGCCGCACAAGATTGAGCCGCGGTGTTTTGCTGCGCGCTAGCACAACAGTGTCAGGATACGCCGGCCAACTGCTGACGACGCTAATTTCAACCAAATTGATAGAGCGAAGCTCGCGACGATTGTCCGTCCAGTGCTCGCCATCTTTGCCGTTGACGGTGAAGCCAAAGCTCATCCCTCCCAAATCGCCGCGGTTCGCCAGCTCCAACACGTCGCGGCCGGCTGTTGTTTGCGGCAAAGACAAATCAAATTGAAGGCCCGCGGTGTCTTCGATTAGTTTGAGCGAACCGCTCCTTGTTCTCGCTAAGACTTTTGTTAGGTCGTGATCGACAAGCGCTAAAATGTCCCGGCCGCCGCTAAGAGTTTCCCGGAATGCTCCCGCTTTGATTACTTCGACATAGTTTCCAATCCGTGCCTCAACTCCGAATTTCGCAGCGTAACCAGTCAGTCCACGCTCGGCTTTTCTAATTTCGGTGAAACTGCGAAATTCGGTTAGTGGTTTAGTCAAGGTCATGTCGCTTTCGTTCGTTTAACGCCAATTGTGTGCGAAATTTTTTTGCGCGATGGCCTTTGAAACCCGGTCGCGCGCCAGGCCGTCTTTTTGCCGCGCAATGGAGGGCAGCACGGCAAAGGCGCAAAAGCCTACGCCGGAGTCGTTTTTATGTAGTCACCATATCTTGAATCGCTGCGAACGACTCAGGGTGACGAAGCTTCACGTCGCAAGTCGCCATCGCGCGGATCTGCACGTTCCCCTTGCTGTAAGCCGTCGATTCGTACGGGTTCACGAGAATGTCTAGCTCGCTCCAATACCCCAAGAGTAAATCAGTGAAGTCACCGAAAATCAGCGCCGACAACGTCGCGCCGCTGCTGCCTTCGACCAAATTGCTAGGCACATTGTTCGTGCTCGCTAGCGGATAACCTGCCAACGAGTTCGGTTCTTCTTGAATCATGACGGAATCGGTTGAAGTGACTTTAGCCGTGCTACGCATTTTCTTGACAGCCTTCGGGTTTGTCAAAAATGCGCCGCCCATAGCATTGTCAATCTCCGCTTCGGATATCAGCGCGATGACGCCCGCCCACGTCGGCGCGCCGCCGTCTGGCGTACCGAGTGAGACGGCGCCGATCCCGCTCGTTGATAAAATGCCCGTCGGCTCATTTGAGCCGCCGCCCTTGATAGCGGCTTTGTCGATTGCTTCTGCGAGTTGCTTCGCGAAGTCGCCGCGAAGCAAATCTTCGACGTCGGGTGAAGTTTGCAAAAGCAAGTTTCTCGAAAACTCGCTGATGCAGCCGACGTGCTTCGGCGCGAGTGTCACGGGGTCGTGCTCGAAGTCACTGAACGATAGCGCAGCGTTTTCCGCCACCCACCCGCTCGCGCTCGAAACATCGAGTTTCGGAATCGTGACGTTTCCGACCAAGCCGCTTAGAATTTGCGCGCCCAGGCGGCGAATCACAAGCGCAGCGCGTAAACGATCAATGTATTGATCCTCGCGGTAGTCTTCCGCGATGAGATTGCCGCCCGGTCCGCCCGCCGGCGCCAGCGTCGTGATGACGCGCTTTTCAACTCGCTGATGAAAAACAGTCATCGGGACGGCAACACCCTGAAACGCGCGCCCGGCGCGCTTCGCAATCTCTGCGCTCAACTCGCGCTCTCTGGCCCAATCCACGTTCAGCCCTGCGGCGCCGGCAATGGCGCGCGTCAAAGAAAAACCGCGCAGCGCATCGTCAAGGCGACGATCGCCGTGTCCGCCGCTCAAGCTTTCGCCCTGCATCCGCCGCTCGGCTTCGTCAAGATATTTTTGACGCGCAAGTTGCTGCTCGACTTGCTCAAGCTGAGTTTTCATGGAGTTGAATTTCTCTCCCTGCTCCGCTGACAGGTCGCCGCCGTCGCCGCCTGGTGAGTTCGTGATGCTGCGCATCTCGGTTACCAAAGACGCGCGCCGCTCTAGTAAATCTCTCGTGGTCATAAAAAATTCTCCTTTGCCTATTCTTGTTGGCTGGTGATTTTTTCCCATTTTTCGACAACGGTGCGGACAACGGCTCCGGCGTCAATAATGACGCCCGTTTGCGGTTTTTCTTTGTCGAAGCGAAATCTCATCCACTGGGTTCCATTGTCTTCAGTCGTATGCCAAACCCACATTTCCCGCTTAAATGCTTCCACAATTTTGCGAAAATCTTTTTCGGTCGCTACGTTGACCCCCCGTGCTCGCACGTAACGCGGCTCCTTGAGGAGCTCGTCGGTCTCTTCGTTCGCCAATTCGACTGTCATCCCGTACTGGGTGAGGAGCGCAACAAAGGCAATCTTCAGAGCATCATAGAGCGTGAACCGCCTATGAACGCCTTCGGTCGTTGACGCATCAAGCGTGATTTGTTTTCGCTCAATCCAATTGCGTAGCCGAAATTGGCCCACGTCTGAAATCCAGCTGATCTCTGCGAATCGAGGGTTTCGTTGCTCCATACATTCACCTGACGCAGTTCACCCTTATCTCTTTATCGGGGTGAAGTCAAGAAAATATTATCAACTGACAATATTTTAGGCGGATATGACCAGCGGCCCGCTGAAGTCATATTCCCGCGGCGCCGGCTCTTTCGCGTGCAGTCCTATCGCCATGCAGAGCCCGACCACGCCGTCAACCTTCTCCCGGCTCCGGCTCTTGCTGATTTTGCGCGCGCCGGCCGGGTCCATCTCCACAACCGCGTTGCTGACGTTCCAGGTTAGGACGGGATGATTTCCGTGCTTCAGTTCGATATTGAGAATGGCGGTCTCCAGCAGATCAACGGCCGGCCCCATGCTCTGAAAGCCCTGGCCCCATCCGGTGATCGGCACGTCAATGTCTTCGTCTGAGAGAAGCTTCTTTAAATCCTCGAGCCGCCATCGGTCGTAGGCAAGGCCCTTGATGTCGTAGGTTGACGCCAGCTCGGCCAGGCGCCGAATGATTGCGAGCCGGTCGATTGCACGGCCCTGCGGTGCTTCGATGAGTCCCGCCTTGAACCATGTCGCGTAGGGTACGCGGTCGGTGTGCTCGCGTTCGTCCAATCGGTCCCGCGGTACCCAAAAGAACGGCAAGACAGCGCCGCCGTCTTCGGGAAAGTAGAGCACAAGCGCCGTCAAATCTTGTGTGCTCGACAAGTCCAAGCCGCCCCAGCACGGACGGCCGCGGAGCGCGTCAATGTCGATGTCAGCGCCGCAAGCCTGCCAGTCCGCAAGTGGAATAAACCGCGAGTCCGCTTCGACTCTCTGATTCAAGTAAAGCAGCCGGAAAACGCTTTCCCTCGCCGGTATGCGCTGCGCCTGCGTCGCCGCGGCTTGCATTTCCTCAAGTGAGCGAAAATCCCCCAGCGCCGGATTGCACGCCCGCCAGGTCGCTTCGTCCCACGGGTCGGCATCGTCCGGCGCCGCGTAGATCGTCGCCGAAAAGGTCGGGTCTTCGTGTACGCCGGTCAAAACCTGCTCACCATAGTGGGTCAGCTCCGACATAATGGAATGCGGGTCAGGGCTCTGCGTCGATATCACCACCATCAAGGGCTCTTTTCGCCCGCCCATGCTGCTAAGCAGCACGTCGAACAATTTCCGGTCCGGCGCCTGCGCCAGTTCGTCGTAAACGACAAACGACGCACTAAAGCCGTGCTTGGTTCCAACATCGGCCGATAGCGCGACATAAATTGAGCCGGTGACGGTATCCTCGAGTTGCTTGTTGAAGTCGCGGACAATGATTCGTTGCGCCAAGTCCGGCACGGCCCGAATGATTGCCTTCATCTCGTTAAAAATGAGCGCCGCCTGCGCCCGATCGGCCGCCGCTGAATAAGCTTGGCCGCGCGGTTCGGCCATCGGCCCAGCAAGATGAGCGAGCGCCAGCGCAGCGGACAAGCCGGTCTTGCCGTTTTTTCTCGGCATGGTGATAAGCGCTTGACGCACGACGCGCCGGCCGGCTGCGTCGGTCGCATAGATCCGGCGCAAGATGTCGCGCTGCCAGTCTGGAAGCTTGAATTTTTTCCCGGCAAGCAAGCCCGACGTGACGGGTAGGGATTCGACAAAAGAAATAAGGTCATCCAGCGCAGACTTTCCGCGTCTCCGCCGCTTGGCTGCCGGTTTGTCGTGGAATAAGGACAGCTCACCGGCTGGTAATCGAATCGGGACGGCGCCCGGCCCTCGAATCCCCATGTTACTCTGATGAAGTCCCTACGATCTTACTCTCAATTGCGTTACCGCGCGGTAAACTGTCGCCAGCTCTGGCAAATTTTTTTTATTCGCGCCTCCACCAGTGTCCGCCGTCCAATGGTAAGCCCGTTGCCGCATCAACGCCGCTTTTTATTCTTCTTCCGGTAAACGCTCGCCCGGTCTTCTCCGCTTGACGTTTACTTTGATGACACGACCAACAAGAGGCGACCAAGTTCGATATATCCCAGGGATCGCAGCCATCCTTGACTCGCCGTGCATGGTCCGCAACGGTCGCCGGCGCCTGACGGCAATACTGACAAATAGGGTCAAGCGATAGCTTGAGCGCACGCAAGCGCCGCCATCGGCGAGAATCATAAATCCGATGCATATGCCCTTTCCCTTGTTGACTCCGAGATAGTCCGAAAGACAGCAAAAAGGTCATTGCTTTGAAAATGATACACCCTCCCCCTCTCATCCTCTCTCTTACAAGGATGCCATCTGTGCCATCTGTGCCAAGCACGCCATCTATGCCAAGCGTGCCATCTGTGCCATCTACGCCATCAATGCCATGTGTGCCGCCGCGGTCTGCTCTCGCGCCGCTTCATTCTCCCGCGGTCTTGAAGCCTGAACTGCTGCCGTTCATTGCACGCCTTACACGTCCGATGCCCCGGTGTCGCCTTCCGGCCACATGATTGAACGCAGCGCATCCTCAATGCACCGTCGCGCCGGCCGGTACGGGCGAGCGCAAGTTGATTTTATCCATCAGCACAGCGAACAGAGCGAAGCAAAAGACAAACGTCCGCGGATATCGGTCAACGTCGATTTGGCAGCACAAGCCGTATAGAAAGCACACCACTTGGCGTACGTTAAAGTGTGCCGTTTTTGTGCCGTCGTGTGTGGAAAACCGTGAAAGTTTGTGAGCCTTTGCCAAGGCGGAATGTAGCAATATTGGCGAGTTAGAGAGAGCGTGAGAGTTGGTGAAACTTCTCTGCCGGCCTCTCACGTCGGTAACGCGGGTTCGATTCCCGCTGGGACCACCACTGCGCCCAGGTACGGCCGGAGTGTAGCGCGGAACCTATACCCGCTCAATGGAAGCTAGAGTATTAGACAGTTACGGACCGTCGGAAGCCAACCAACGCTAATATTCAGGCCGTAGAGCTTGAGCGAAGCGTAGCGACTAAATCTTGCCCTGGGAGCGCAAATATTCGATGCGCTGGCGGATAATCTCACCCAAGTCCGTGGTCGGCAGGCCATCGGGGATAGGAATCGATTCCGTGCCGAGTTGCGTCAATTTTTCGTTTAGGCCGTAGAGACTGGAGCGAATTCGCTCGAACTCCTGGAGGTACTGGCGACAAGCGAGAATGTTATCGTCGATTTCTTCCAGACACTTCGAAAGTCGTCGGCTTTCCTGACTAAAAGTCTGGCGCAGGTGCTCGACATTAGCCTGAATGATTTGTTCCTCGACTGGCCGTATCTGCTTAGCAATCTCGCTCTTCATGTCTTGCAGAGCCTGAAGCAAACGCTCGTAAGACTGTTCTTCCCTCATAAGCTCCTCCGGCAGTTGAATTCTCAGCTCACGCGTCGAAACGTAGTTCTGCGCGAGAGATTCCGAAACTCGTTTCTTCACCAGGGTCAGGGCTGCCTGGGCGTCGCGAATTTTGGCATCGAGACGAGACTCATCGGTGATTAATTTGACCAGCCTTTCGATCGGACCCGTTGCGAGGCTCATGGTTCTCTCCGCTTGACCACGGAAGTATCTCTCCCGGCGACTCACAGGTATATTCATTATCCACTCCAAACCCAAACTGCAAGAACTTGTAATCGAGCACGGAACGGGTAAGAAAAAAAAATGACAAGCTGGTGCAGCGTTGATGCCGTGGCAGGCGCTCAACCGCCGAGTGCTGAGCCGGCAATTGTCGTCAAAGCGGATTGCGTTCGCTAAGTTTTATCGGGACCTTTGTCCTGCTTAAGCTCGCGCTTCCAGCTCAGCGTCCGAGCCTTAGCAGCAATCTGTTCAGCCTCGGCAATCATTCCTTTCTGCTGATAGAAGATCGAGAGGCTGGTGTAGGCCAATTCATCGTCGGGGGCAACCTCAACGAGCCGCTTGCCCGCTTCAATGGCTTGATCGAGCTTCTCCTGGTGCGCGTAAGTCATGGCCAATGCGTGCAGCGCGTCGGCGTAGTTGGGATCTTGCTCGAGCGCGCGCAGATAGGCGGACACGGCCTCGTCCAAATTGTCCTGGGCGAAGAGCTCCATTCCTTGATTATAATGATCTTCTTTATTCATGGTCGGGTTAATCGGATTTGCGATTGGCAGCTAAGTCGGTGGATGGCGAACGGGGACGGGGTT
This sequence comes from Binatia bacterium, assembly GCA_050735675.1. Lineage (GTDB taxonomy): Bacteria > Desulfobacterota > Binatia > UBA9968 > UBA9968 > DP-20. The sequence continues at coordinate 10,221 of JBOHVN010000050.1, forward strand.
TTTGTCGGTCTGTTCGGGGCGACATTGCTGCAGAAGCATTTTCTTAAGCATCGCCGGATTGACTGGCTTCTTAAAAATCACGCCTTGCAAACCCTCCAGGCAACTCCGTTTGATGATGTGATCTTTGTCGTAATTGAACGCCGTCATCAACACCACGGGAACCTTAGGCGTCTTTGCTTTAACAGTCTGGTAGAGCTCGTAGCCGTCCATGTCCGGCATCACGACGTCGCTCAGCACCAGATCGAACTGTTGGCGGCTCAGGCATTCCACAGCGCGGACACCGGAAGGCGCGGTCTCAATGCAACAACGCTCGCCTTCGAGCAAATCTTTTAGCGAGTCGCAAACGCCCGGGTCGTCATCGACGATCAGCACTCTCAAGCCGCTCAACGGATAGCGTGCGTCGGCCATCGGCCGTTCGCAGGGTTTGGCAGCGTCGCCGACGTGAAGATCCGTCATTAGCTTGCCGTTTAGGTATTCTTTGGTGCCATACTCGCCTTCATCCGCCATCTGGCTTATGCGGCTGGTGATGTCTTGGATTTTTCCGACCTGCAACGCCAGTGAATCGAGCCGCTCCGATTCGACCAGATAATCTTCGTCATTCGCCGCGCGGCCGAGGTATTTGCGCAGCATTTCGATCTGGTTAATCAGAACTTCCAAAGAGTTGTTGATTTCGTGGGACACACCGATAGCGACTTCGGCGAGAGTAACCAATTGGTCCCGGCGGCGAATCTCGCGTATATCCTTGGCGAAGCCGATAGAGCCGATCTCGTTGTCCCGATCGTCGTAAATGATCGATGCGGAAATTGCGACCGGGATTTTCTCTCCCTTTTTCGTTTTAAAAACAGTCTCGAAGTTGCGTATGCGTCCGCTGCCGTCGCCTCCATTAGCGCGCATCGCCGTCATGACTCTGCGCGCTTCCTCGAGGCTCGGATAGATCTCCAATACGTTCTTTCCCAGAACTTCTTCGTAACTGAAGCCGAGATTTTGACGCGCGCCGTCGTTGTAGAACGTGATGGTTCCCTGCTTATCGACCGAGATGATGATGTCAGGGCAACTCTCGACGAGCTTTTGGAAATATTGTCCGGGCAGGGCCATAAGAACTGGATGCTATCTTGCATGATAAGTCGAACGACGATATCAATGCAAGAGCCTAAGAAAACAACAAGTTGTCGCGCCTGCACACGTATCCATGGTACCCACCAAAGACACTCGGCAACTCAATTGGTTTCTCGCCTGGGCGGTAGTCTTTTGCGATATCGGCACGTCCGTCTACTACGTGCCCGGCATTCTTTACGGTCACGTCAAAGACGCGACGCCGTTTTTCGTGCTGCTCACCACCGGCGGCTTCATCCTACTCTCGCTGAAGTATATCGAGATTGCGTGGCGTAATCCGGAGGGCGGCGGCGTCGTCACGATTACCACCAAGGCGTTCGGACCGATGTGGGGCTGTCTTGGCGGCATGCTGATCATCGTCGATTATTTTCTCACCACGGCGATCTCGGCCGTGGCCGGATTCCAGTATATCGGCAGCGCTTTCACCGCGCTCGATGCTCATATCGTGCTTTTTGCCTGCGCCGGCGTTGCCGTGCTCGCGGCGCTCAACATCGTCGGTATTCGCGAAAGCGCAACTGTGTCGCTGGTTATGGCCGGTGCCTCCTTCCTGGTCAATATCTTTGTTATCGTCGTGGCGCTCTTGATCATGGACGGCGCGCAGTGGCACACCGTGCTAAGCAAATTGAGCGCCGGCCAGGGAATTTCCCATTACGAACTCCTGGTCGGTTTTGCTTCGGCGTGGCTGGCGTTTTCCGGGCTCGAAAGTATCAGCCAGCTGAGCCCGGCCATGCGTTTTCCGCTGCGCCGAACGGCGCGCCGAGCCATGATCGCAATCATGGTGACGATGGTCATTACATCGCCGGTCTTGACCGCGCTCTCGATCGGCTTGTTGCCGGAACATCTAAAGGCCACGGAGAGCGAACGGTTTATCTCCGAGCTCGGCATGATTATCGGTGGTTTTGGCGTGAAGCTTGCGGTCGTGGTCTCGGCTTCGAGCTTGCTTTTATTTGCGTCGAACACCGCGATCATCGGCTCTTATCATGTCTTTCTCGCGCTCGTGAACGGCGGCTTCATGCCCAAGATCATCGCCGTGCGCAATCCGACGTTTAATACCCCGCACGTCGCCGTGGCCATCGCTACCGCAGTTCCTGTGTTGATCATCATATTTAGCGGCGGCGGGATGAACCTACTCGGCGACATGTACGCTTTCGGGTTGTTAGGCGCCTTTGTGTTTTCATCTTTGAGCTTGGATAAGATCCGCTGGCAGCTTGGCCGCCGCGACCCCGGCTTTTGGTTGGGCGTGCTCACGACTCTCATGGTCATGGTCGCCTGGGGCGTCAATCTCGTCGAAAAGCAGCTGGCGACCTATTTCGGCGGGGCGGTCACATTCATCGGCATGTTGATTGCCGTCGGCGTGCGGCGCGCATGGTTCGTCGACCTGCTCGTGCAAATTCCTGTCATCCAGCGCCTTCAGGCGCGCGCCTATCGAGCGTCGGAGGATCTCGTCGAAGACGAGCTCAAAGGCTTGATGACGCTCGCCGAAGCCGTCGAAGTGAAACCGCTTTACTCGTCATCCACGCTGTTGGCTCTGCGCGATGAAGCGCCGCGCCTGATTCAGGAAGGCATGACGCGCGCCAAGGGATTGGGCGAATCGGCTCTGTACTGCATCTACGTGGAAGAGTGGCCGGGACTTTTTGCCGGCGCGACACCGCACGTGCCCAATGAACAAGGGATTCGCACGCTGAGCGCCGCGCTCCAGGCCGTGCGCGAAAAGAACGTGGAAATTATTCCGATCTGGGCCGTCTCGCACAACGCCGCCGAAGCCATCGCCAACGCCGCCAAAGCGCTCGAAGTCGACACGGTCATCATCGGCGCCTCGCGCCGCTCGGCGTTTTACCACATGCTGCGCGGACACGTCATCAAAGGCCTGATGAGGAAGCTGCCGCGCAATTGTCACCTGATCATTTCCAATTGAATTTGTTTGCAGCTCATCCAAGGATCAAACGGCTCAATCCGCGCTCGCTCTGGCGGACTGTTCGATCAGCTGGTGCGCTTCCTCGACGCCGAGAAAATGATCGATGGCTGCGTGCCCAACGTAAAGGAGCGGCGTAATGCCGAGGGCGACGATCAGCTTGAAGGAATAGTTGGACGCCGCCACCGTCAGGAACTCCGATGTCTGGATCTTGCCAGGTAGCCAAAACGCAATGCCGATGATCACGATGCTGTCGATCAACTGGGAAATCACCGTCGAGCCCGTGGCGCGCATCCACAGAAACCGGCCGCCCGTCTTGTGTCGCACCAGCCAAAAAATGCCGACGTCGACCAATTGGCTCACGCCGAAGGCGATCACGCTGCCGACGATGATCCATAATGACTGCCCGAACACCGCTTGAAAGTGCGCGTCAGTGACCGGCGAGAACGACGCCGCCGGCACCTGAATCGAGAGAAACAGCACTACGAACGCGTATACAATCAACGCAATTGTCATCAAAGTCAGCCGCTTTACCCCGTCACGGCCGAAGTATTCATTAATCAGATCCGTCGCGATGAACACCACCGGCCATGGGATAACGCCGATGCTCAGAGTAAACGGGCCGAGGGTGAATAACTTTCCGCCCATTAGCTCTCCCAGGATGGCGTTCGTGACAAAAAACCCAGCGAGCGCCAGGTAAACGATGTCTCTTCGAGTTTGTATGCCCATGCGGCTTGACCTCGCGCTACTCCTTCATCCTCAACGTCGTGCGCAATCCGGATCCGCCAAACGCAACAATACAGCTGATCGCTTCCGGACGGATGACCACAACAGTCATTCAGGCGACTGGATACTCGTGGCTGTCGGCCGGCCGCACGTCAACGATTTTCAACTCTATGCTGGTGGCGCCGTTCCATTCGTTCTCGCTCAAACGATACGCGACGTCGACGGTTTCTCCGGGCCTGCCGGGAAAGTCGTCGCCGACGCCGAAGATCACCCCGCCGAGCACACGGCCCGCCTGGCGCAGCCGATAACGCACACCCGCCGAGAAAACTTTGCGATCGCAAACTTCGGCCCCGGCCGTGATAAATAGCGGCTCGGGATTACCGACGCCGAAAGGTTTGAGAACATCGAGCTCCCGCGCCAGCGGGAAGCCGATTTCGGAGAAGTTCAGTTGCGCATCCATTTCGAGCAGCGGCAGCAAGTCTTCTTGTGAGAGCGTTTGCCGTGCGCAAGTTTCGAAGGCTTCGGCGAATAACTCCAGCTTATCCGCGTTGATCGACAAGCCGCCGGCATATTCGTGGCCGCCGAATTTTCCCAGATGAGCGGCGCAGCGGCGAAATCCCTCGACCATGTGAAAGCCGCGAATGCTGCGCGCCGAACCTTTGCCGGAGCCGCCGTTAAGAGCGATGACGACGGTCGGTCGATAGTATTTTTCGACGATGCGCGAGGCGACGATGCCGAGCACACCCGGATGCCAACCCTCGCCCGCAAGCACCAGCGAATACCGCTTGCCGCTCTCCATAGAGATGGCCGCTTGCGTCATAGCTTGATCGAGCACGACTGCCTCGATGGCGCGCCGCTCGCTGTTGTGGGCATCGAGCTCTTGGGCAATGCGCAGCGCGATGTCCGGCGAATCGGTCGTTAATAACTCGACAACCTTTATGCCGTAGTCGACCCGCCCGGCGGCGTTGATGCGCGGCCCCAGGCGAAAGCCGACTTGTCCCGCGCTCACTTCGCCGGTGGAAATGCTCGAAACTTGCTTGAGCGCCATCACGCCCGGCCGGGTAGAGGCGCCCAGCTCAGTTAGGCCGCGGCGGATTAACGTACGATTGACGCCCGTGAGCGGCACCATGTCGGCAATCGTACCGAGGGTCACGATATCGAGATAGCGGCGGATATCGGGACCGGCCGAGCGCTCGAACCAGCCTTCATCGCGCAGTTTGGCGCGTAAACCGATCACCAGGTAAAAGGCTAATCCCGCCGCGCACAACCCCTTGTCCGGGAAGAGACAGTCCTTGCGATGAGGATTTATCACGGCCACGGCCGGCGGCAACTCGTCGGGCGGCTGGTGATGATCGACGACAACGAGGTCGAGCCCCATTTCACCCGCCGCTCTCACTTCTTCCGCGTTGGATATGCCGCAATCGACGGTAACGACCAGATCAATGCCGCGTTGTCGGAGCCGGCGCAATCCGCCGACATTGAGGCCGTACCCCTCCTCGATGCGGTGCGGCACGTAGTAAATCGGATCGGCGCCGACTTCGCGGAGAAATGACACCAGAACGGATGCGCCGGTAGTGCCGTCTACGTCGTAGTCGCCCCAGATGGCGATTTGCTCCTTATTTCGGATCGCCTCCACCACCCGCCGCACGGCCGGTTCCATGCCGGCCATCTCGAACGGTGATGGCAAATCGGCGCGCAAGCTCGATGAAAGATAGCGCCGAGCGGCATCTCTATCGGTGAAACCACGCAAAATTAAGATGCGCGCCAATAGGGGCGAGATCGCAAGCTGTTCTGATTGGCGAACGACGGATTGTGAATCGGCTTCTTTGACAACCCAGCGTTTTTGCAGAGCGGTCGGCATTGAAGCTATAGCGACGAATGAACGACGGACGGTACCGTACCTTTAGAGCCTATCCATGGCTTTTCTTTCAGTGAGCGGCTTTGCAATTTTCAGTCGGCGCTAGGCTCTGCAGTCATTTCTTAAACGCTCTCTTTTCCCATAGGAGGATCACCGGACTGGCGATAAAGATCGTCGAATAGACACCGGAGATAAACCCCACCAGCAGCGAAAAGGCGAACGGTTTGATGACATGGCCGCCTAAGAAATACAGCGAGGCGAGCACCATCAACGCAGCGCTGGTCGTGAGAAGGGTCCGGCTCAACGTCTCGTTGATGCTGATATTGATAATGCTCTCGAGAGTTTCGCGCTTAATCTTTCTCAAGTTTTCACGGATGCGGTCGCAGATGACCACCGTGTCGTTGACCGAAAACCCGACGATGGTCAAAAGCGCCGCGACGACGGTGAGATCGAACTCATAGTTGGCCAGCATCAGCGCGCCGACGGTGACCAAAACATCGTGGATCAAAGCAATCACGGCGCCGGCGCCGAAAAGCAGACCGAATCTCGCTCCGAAGGCCGAGCCAAACCGTATCCATATATAAATTCCCATCATGACCGTCGCGACTATGACCGACATGGTCCCGCGGAAGCGTAACTCTTCGCCGATCTGCGGCCCCACCGACTCGATCCTGCGCACCTCGAACTTCTCCGCGCCGAACTGCTCGCCGAGGCTCTTTCTCACCTGTTCGCCGAGCGCGCCCAGCTCGACGGAGGTCTTGTCCAAACGGACGAGAAATTCATTCTGGCCCGGTTCGCCGAAATCCTGCACCACGCCGCCACCGAGATTAACCCTGTCGAGAGCCTGGCGGATCTCCGCGATGGTCACGGTTTGGATAAACTTTACATGAACCATCGTGCCGCCCGCGAAGTCGACCCCGAGATTGGGGCCTTTAATGAACAGCGCCAGCAGCACCGCCACATTGACGACCGTTGAAAGTATAAACGCGACCTTACGATAGCGCGTGAATGGAAATTTTGTTCCCGGCTTGATCAGTTCCATCATTTTCCTCTCAGATGCTGATGCGCTCAAGTTTCCGGGAGGCGATTCGATAATCGTAATAGATGCGCGTCAGGTAAACAGCGGTGATGATTGTCGTCAAAATGCCGACGCAAAGCGTTACGGCGAACCCTTTGATCGGCCCGGTGCCGAATTGAAAGAGAATGACACCGGAAAGAAACGTCGTAATGTTGGAGTCCAAAATCGCCGGCAAGGCATTCTTGTAACCCGCTTCGATCGCCGAGCGCACGGCCCGCCCCGCTCGCAACTCTTCGCGGATGCGTTCGTTGATCAAAACATTGGCATCGACCGCCATGCCCACGGTGAGTACGATCCCGGCTATGCCCGGCAAGGTCAAAACGGCTTGAAAGCCGGCAAGAGTAGCCAGCATATAAAAGACGTTGAGCGCCACCGCCACGACCGCTACTAATCCCGCTTGCTTGTAGTAGGCGATCATAAATAGGACCACGAGCAGGCCGCCAACGATGAACGAGGTGACTCCTTGTCGGATCGAATCTTTACCCAGCGACGGTCCCACGGTTCGCTCTTCGACGATCTCCACCGGCGCCGGCAAAGCGCCCGCGCGCAACACGATCGCCAGATCGCGCGCCTCCTTGAGATCGAAATTTCCCGTGATCGACGCCCTCCCGCCGGCGATGCGCTCCTGAATCACCGGCGCGGAATAGACACGGTTGTCGAGCACGATAGCCAAGCGTCGCTTGACGTTCGCCGCCGTGATTTGTTCGAACAGCCGCGCGCCGGTGGGGTTCAAAACCAACTCCACCGAGGCCCCTTGCAACTGCTCCGCCGGCCGCACGCGCGCGTCCTGAATATATTCGCCGGTCAACAGCGCGCGCGACTCGAGCACGTAGGCTTCCTTCTCAGCTCCGATTCCCTCTCCTCTGGCCGGCTGGCCGTAAAGCACCTGACGACCCGGCGGCGGACCGTTTTTAATCGCATCCTCAACGCTTGCGCTCTCGTCGACCAGCTTGAATTCCAAAAGCGCCGTCTTGCCGATGATTTCCTTGGCACGTTCCGGGTCTTGAATGCCCGGCAGCTGAACCAGAATGTTATTCTCGCCGTGGCGCTGAATAATCGGCTCACTGACGCCGAATTGATCGATCCGGTTACGAATCGTCTCCAAGGTCTGATCCACCGCGTAGTCACGCAGCGAACGCAGCTCTTCTTTGCTCAGCGTGAGGTAAAAATCCGTGGCGCCGCCGGCGGTCTGCGGCGGCTTGCCTTCAATTAAGTTGCCGAATTCGCTTTTGAGAATTCCCCGCACCGGTTCGGTGCTTGCCGCCGGCGCCCTGACGTGCAGCTGGATGCCCTCTCTTTCTACCGTGACCCCGGAAACGCCCTTTTCGCGCACGATTCTGATTAGATCCGCGCGTAACCGTTCCACGTTGTTTTCGATCGCCTTCTCGACCTTCACTTCGAGAACGAGATGCGTGCCGCCTTGAAGATCCAGCCCGAGCTGGATTTTGCTCGTCGGCAGGAACTGACTCCACCATTCTGGCAGCGGGTCGACGAAAGTGGCAACCAAGTAAATCAGTGACGCGAGGGTCAGAACCGTGAACAGAATGATCCGCGCCCGAACGTTTTGCCGCATTCAGCTAATCCTTTCCTTCCTTTGCTGCTGTTTTTTCACCGGTGAGAACCGTTGCGATCTGCGGCCGGTGCACGCGGATTCTCACGTTTGGAGCCACCTCGACCGTCACCACCGTTTCCTTTAAATCGATGACCTTACCGTAAATTCCACCCGAGGTCATCACCTCATCGTTGCGTTTTAGCTTGCGCAGCATGTCTTGGTGCTCGCGGGCCTTTTTTTGCTGCGGGCGAATCACCATGAAATACATGATGACGAAGATAAGAATGAACGGCAGTATCGTAACGAGCGGTCCCGGCCCGCCGGCCCCCGGCGCCGTTTGCGCGTAAGCAAAATCGACCATGACTCCTCCTAAAATTTTCGGCTCACGCGGCGTCAATGCTGGCGTAGATTTGTGACCAGCGCCCAGCTGAGCCGGCGCGAATGGCTTCCCGACACTTATCCATGAGCCGGTGGTAAAAGTAAAGATTGTGCAAACTATTTAGCTGCGACGACAGAATCTCGCCCGCCATGTACAAATGGCGCAAGTAGGCGCGCGAAAAATTGACGCAGCAATAACAATCGCAAGCTTCATCGAGCGGCCGCCGATCGGCGGCGAACTCAGCGCGCTTGATGTTCAACTTGCCCACCGAAGTGTATAGCGTGCCATTGCGCGCGTTGCGGGTCGGAATGACGCAATCGAACATGTCGAAACCGGCGCGCACCGCGTTAAGGATGTCCTGCGGCCGCCCCACGCCCATCAAGTAGCGCGGCCGGTCGGCCGGCAATAAAGCCGCCGTGAAGCTGCCGATGGCGTCTAGCTGCGCCTCGCTTTCGCCGACACCCAGGCCGCCGACGGCAAATCCCTCGAACGGCAGCTGCGCCATGTCCTCGACGCAGCGCCGGCGCAGATCCTCGAATAGGCCGCCTTGAATGATGCCGAACATTAATTGATCCGATTTGCCGCGCGCGCGCAGACTGCGTTTGGCCCAACGCATTGTCCGTTCGGTCGAAACCTGAACGTAGTCGCGCGCCGCCTCGGCCGCCATGCACTCATCGAGCACCATGGCGATGTCGCCGCCCAGCGCTTCTTGGATTTCCACCGCCTTCTCCGGCGTGAGCAGATGAGACGAGCCGTCCAAATGCGATTGAAATTGCGCCCCGTCATCGGTGATTTTCCGCATCGCAGCTAAGCTGAACACCTGATAACCGCCGCTGTCGGTCAGAATCGGTCCGTCCCAGCCCATAAAGCGGTGTAAGCCGCCCATTTCGCGGATCAGATCATGGCCCGGCCGCAGATAAAGATGATAGGTGTTCGCGAGCAAAATCTGGCAGCCCATTGCTTTCAAATCGCGCGGCAAGATCGCCTTCACCGTTCCCTGCGTGCCGACCGGCATAAAACAGGGCGTCTCCACCTCGCCGTGCGTGGTGACCAAGCGGCCGAGACGCGCCTTGGTCGCGGAATCTTTCTTGATAACCGTGAAATGGCGGGGCATGACTCAATTTTGCAGTTTCGATTTTGGATTTTCGATTGCCGGAACAAACTCGCCAAGCCAGGAGATCCGCTTTGCTATACTTGAATCCGGCAATCCTAAATCCAAAATTTTATAGGATCAGCATCGCATCGCCGTAACTGTAAAATCGATACTCTTGCTCAATCGCCTCCCGATAGGCGCGGCGGACAAGATCCAACCCGGCAAAGGCAGCGACGAGAATCAGCGGCGTCGAGGCCGGTAGATGAAAGTTCGTGATCAATGCGTCCAGCACACGAAAAGGAGCGCCGGGACGGATATATAGATGCGCGATCCCCTCGCCGGCGACAATCTCAGCCTTTTTTAGCGCAATCCACTCCAGAGTGCGCGTGCTGGTGGAACCGACGGCCACGACACGATGCCCCGCGTTTTTTGCGCGATTAATTTTCACGGCGCTTTCGGCGCTGAGAAAGTAGCGCTCGCCTTCCATGCGGTGGTTGTCGATTTCGCTCTCGCGCACGGGTTGAAAGGTACCTGGCCCGACATGCAGGGTCAACAGAGACCTATCGATTCCCTTCGCTGAAAGTTTCGCAAACAACTCGGGGGTAAAGTGAAAACCCGCGGTGGGCGCGGCAATAGCTCCGGAATTGGCCGCATAAACCGTCTGATAGCGTTCGCGGTCGATTGCCGCCGCCGCGCGCTGGCGCAGCACATAGGGCGGCAACGGCGGCTCGCCGAGCGCTTCGAGCAGCGCGCTGAATTCGCCGTCATGATGAAACTCAAGAGCGAAGCGGCCGCGTCCCAAATCGCCGATCACCTCGGCGCTCATGGCGGCGCCGAAACGAAAGCAACTGCCAACGCGCGGCGTCTTGCCGCCGTCGACTAGTGCGATCCACAGGCTTCGGCCCGCTTCAGAAAAACTCTCCAGCAGCAACACCTCCACCCGCCCGCCGCTCGCCTTGGTGCCGCGCAGGCGAGCCGGAAAAACTTTGGTGTCGTTGAGCACCAGCAAATCGCCCGGATCGAGAAATTCACCGAGTTGGGAGAACACGCTGTGAACGATCTCGCCGGTTTGGCGCCGCAACACGAGCAAACGCGACGCTTCGCGCTCGCGGTTCGGAACCGCCGCGATCAGCGATGGCGGCAGTTCGTAATTGAATTCTGCTAGATTCATAGCAAAAAAGCCGCAAGGGGCGCGGCATGCCGCGCCCCTTACCTTTTTTCTGACAGTGATGCGCGGAGAAAGAGACGAGCGAACTGGCCGGCAGCCTACGTCTGATTGTCCTTCTTGAGGAAGGGCGCCAGCAAATCGATGGGCACCGGAAAGATCGTCGTGGAATTGTTCTCCGACGCGATTTCGACCAGACTCTGAAGGTAACGGAGCTGCAACGCCATCGGCTGCTTGCTGATAACTTCGGCCGCGTCGGCCAGCTTCTGCGAAGCCTGGAACTCGCCTTCGGCGTGAATGACTTTGGCGCGCCGCTCGCGCTCGGCTTCGGCCTGTTTGGCCATGGCGCGCTGCATTTCCTGGGGCAAGTCGATATGCTTCAATTCGACCAGAACGACTTTAATACCCCACGGATCGGTCTGCTGATCGAGAATTTCCTGAATCCGGCTGTTGATCCGATCGCGTTCGGCCAACAGCTCATCGAGCTCGGCCTGGCCGCATACGCTGCGCAAGGTCACCTGCGCCAGTTGCGAGGTGGCGAACAAATAATTCTCCACCTCGACGACCGCCCGGTTGGGCTCCAGCACGCGAAAGTAGAGCACCGCGTTGACTTTCACCGAAACGTTGTCGCGCGTGATCACATCCTGCGGCGGGATGTCCATGGTGACCGTGCGCAGATCCATCTTGACCATTTTTTCTATGCCCGGGATGATGTACGTGATACCGGGTCCGCGCGATCCAACCATACGCCCTAGCCGAAATACCACCGCCCGTTCGTATTCCTTCAAGATCTTGATGCCGCTGATCAGCAGCACGACGACAATGATTAAGAACGTCGCAATTGGGGTAAGTCCAAACATGCCTGCTCCCTCCTCCTAGCTCTTCGTATCACCCTCGGACAGCCGGACGACCTTGAGGCGCATGCCGTCGTAACCGACTACTTTTACTCTATCGCCGGGATCGATTTCGCCGTCGCCTTGAGCGGTCCAAATTTCGCCGTGCACGAAAACTTTACCGTTGGGCGAAAGCTTGCCGCGAGCCTCGCCGACCTTGCCGATCAGGCCTTCCATGCCGAGCGTCGGCGCGGCGGCCTGCGAGCGGACCACCAGATAGCTGATGGCAAACACGAAGGCTCCCAGAGTAGCGACCGCGGTAAACACGATGGAGCGATCGACGGCGAAGTCTGACGTCGGCGTATCGAACAGTAATAGCGAGCCGAGCGCGAGCGCGATGATGCCGCCGATGCCCAAGACGCCGAAGCTTGGGAGGAACGCCTCGCCGATGAGCAGCGCAACGCCCAAGATCATCAGGGCAAGCCCGGTGTAGTTGATCGGCAGCAATTGCAGCGACGCGAAAGAGAGCAAGAGGCAAATCGCGCCCGTCACGCCGGGAAAAATCGTTCCCGGATGGGAAAACTCCATGTACAAGCCCAGAATCCCGGCCATCATCAACAGATAAGCAATGTTCGGATGGGCGATGCTGTTCAGTACTTTTTGCTTGAGGCTCATTTCATGTTGCACGATCCCGGCATTCTTGAGCGCAAGCTCATGCTTGCGGCCATTGAGATCCACCTCGCGGCCGTGCGCCTGGGCGAGCAAGTCATTCACATCTGTGGCGATGATATCGATAACGTTTTTCTTCAGCGCCTCGGTCGCCGTGATGGAAACGCTCTTGCGCACGGCTTGAATCGCCCATTCCGCGTTTCGCCCGCGCCTTTGCGCGATGGCCTCACTGAACGCGGCCATATCGTTCACAATCTTGTCACCCATCGCTCCTTTAACTTCTTCTCCCGTTCCGGCGACGGGGTGTGCGGCGCCGATATTAGTCGCCGGCGCCATCGCGGCGACGTGCGCAGCCAACGTGATAAAGACTCCGGCTGAACCGGCGCGAGCGCCGCTCGGAGCAACGTACACAATGACGGGCACCGGCGCTGCCAGCATCTCCTTGACTATCGTGCGGGTGGAGTCAACCAGGCCGCCCGGCGTGTCCAGTTGGATCATCAACGCGAGCGCGCCGTTGGTTTTGGCTCGACCGATACTTTCGCGGATAAAATCATCCACCGCGGGGTTAATCGTGCCGTCGATGACGATCAGATCGACATGCGGCGCGGGCGCGTCTTTTGACTGTGCCCACGCCGAGCCGGCCGCCACAAGTATTATGAAGAGAATAAATCTAAGTGTTTTCACCACGCAGCTCTTTGATGACTTTCTTGATGTCTTCCCAGACTAATTTCTTGTCCCCCGGATTGCGCAGAAGATAGGCCGGATGAAAGGTCGGCATCAGCTTAATGCCGTGATAGCGGTGCCAGGTGCCGCGCAGCTTGGAGATCGGAAGCTTGCTTTGCAGCAGTGTCTGGACGGCGAACTTACCGAGCGCGACGAGGATCTCCGGGCGCACCAGATCGATTTGTTTCTTAAGGAAGGGCTCGCAGGCCGCCACTTCATCGGGTTCAGGATTGCGATTATCCGGCGGCCGGCATTTGACCACGTTGGCGATATAGACATCTTCCCGTTTGAATCCCATCCCTTTGGTGATGATATCGTTCAAAAGCTGACCGGCACGGCCGACGAACGGCTCGCCTTGAAGATCTTCATCACGTCCGGGTCCCTCGCCCACGAACATCAAGCGGGCGTTTGGATTGCCGACGCCAAAGACTAAGTTCGTTCGTCCGGAGCAAAGCTTGCAGCGCTGGCAGTCGCCGATCTCGGCGCGCAGCTCTTCGAGTGTTTGGACGCCAAGCGCCGGCGGCTGAACAGTGAAAAAATCGGTGCCACGCAAATAATCGTTTTCAACGACTGCAGGTTTCACTTTGGCTAGTTCCTCACGGGGCAATAGACGAATCCCCGCCCGCTGTCGTCTTTGCAAGTGGCGCCGCAACGACTCGACCAACGTGGCGACTTCTTCAGTTTTAATATACTGGTCCACCGCGCATCGCTACCGTTCAACGGCGAATCTTACCACCGGAGAGTTACAGGTAGCAATATCGCATTAGAGTAACAATTTTGTGCCCGGACGTTCAGCCGAGTGACCTCAATTGGATCAGATATCGCGCGCGCAGTTGAATGAAGAACCCGAAGGTTTCAGGCCATAAATAATCCGCATAAGTGTAGTCCAAGCCATGAAAAGCCGCGTCGTGATAAAGCAGCGTCACTTCGCCGTAGATGCCCGAGTGCAAATAGACGCGCTGGCCGGCATTTTTGGTGGAAGCGAGCACGACTTTGAAAGCGTCAAGGTAACCCGGATCGAGATTCACCCGCCGCCCGTGAGTGCTCGTCGACCGATATTGATCCTCGATTTTTTGGGTCTTGAGCTTGATTGCGGCGAGACTTTCAGGAGATTGCAAAGTCAGTAACGAAAGGAAACGGCGCCAAAGCCCGTCCCCCATTTCTTTTTCGTAAAAATTTGACGCGGTCCACGGCACCACGTCGCTTCGCCCATCGATTTCGCTCAAGGCGGCCGATAAATCTTTCTCGACGGTAGTGAGAAGATCGGCATCGGACGAGAGCAACGCGACGAAATACTTCGCCGCCTTGGGCTCCTTCGGAATTCCCATGTCAGCGGCGGCTTTTTAAGGCGAGAAAATGATCGTATATCTTATCGGCCAAATCGTCTTTGCTCATCAGCGGTAGTGCGCGAATCGCGCCGGTGCGATCGACAATGGTAGCGATGTTGGTATCGCCGTCAAAGCCGCTGCCGGTCTCGGCGACGTTATTGGCGACCACCATGTCGAGATTCTTCTCGCGCAGTTTCTTTTGCGCGTTGCCCGTCAACTCTTCGGTTTCGGCGGCGAAGCCGATGAGCCACTTACCGTCCTTGTTTTGCCCCAGTTCTTTGAGGATATCCGGGTTCGGCTCAAGGCGAAGCTCGATGGTGCCTTTGCCGCGTTTGATTTTCTTTTCGGCCACCGAAACGGCATGATAATCGGCAACCGCCGCCGCCATAATGACTGCCGTGCAGCGTGCATACTCTTTCAAAACGGCCTCGCGCATCTCCGCGGCGGTCGTCACCGGGATCACCCGCGCCCCCACAGGCGGATCGAGCGCCGTCGGCCCCCTGACGAGCGCGACTTCGGCGCCCCGGCGCAGTGCCGCGCGCGCCAGCGCATAGCCCATTTTTCCCGATGAGCGGTTGGACAGATAGCGCACCGGATCGATCGGTTCCCTACTCGGGCCGGCGGTGATCAGCAGCCGCTCTCCCGTCAAATCTTTAGTTCTCAGTATGCGCTCGATCGCCTCGGCAATCTTCTCCGGATCGGGCAGGCGCCCTTTGCCCTCGTAGCCGCAAGCAAGATAGCCCTCGGCCGGCTCCATAACGTGATAACCGATCCGTCTGAGCTTGCGCAGATTCTCCTGCACTAGCGGATTCTCGTACATGTGGATGTTCATCGCCGGCGCAATCAACACTGGCGCCTGGGTGGCCATGATCACGGTTGTTAACAAATCGTCGGCGATCCCGCCGGCAACTTTGCCGATCACGTTGGCGGTAGCCGGGGCAATAACAAAAAGCTCGGCGCTATCGGCAAGGTTGATATGGCCGATTTCAGATTCTTGCGTAAGATTAAAAGTTTCGCTTGCGACGGGATTGCCGGACAGGGTCTGAAAAGTCAAAGGCGTGACGAACTCCATCGCGCCCTGGGTCATGATGACCTGCACTTTGAAGCCGGTTTTAACCAGCAGCCTCACCAGCTCGACTGCTTTGTAACAGGCGATTCCGCCGGTGACGCCGAGGACGATCATGCGCTCTGTTGACGTGCTCGACACCCTGCAAAAATAGCCGATCTGCCGAAGGCGTGCAAACTTCAGGCGGGCCATAACAAACGGCGCCCATTTTGTCGCTAATTTGACGCCGGTGCGATTTTTTGTCTACCGCGGCGATCAACAAAGTGGCCGAAGATCGCGGTTAGCGATCGCTAAATGCCTTGAATTGCCCATCTTCCGGCAAGAACTCCGTGGCCGCCGTTCGTGGCATAGTTTTGGCTTCAAATTCTGCTATTACAGTAGATCTAAGCCCCCGAACGGCTTGACCAATATGCCCAGTTCCTGTAATTCAGCGGAGAAGGAGATAGCGATGAATAGAGATTTCGGGCATCGGATTCAACGATTCGTCACCGCCGCACTATTCGCAGCGGCGCTCGGCTCGTTACTATCGGTAACGAGAACGGGCCACGCAGGAGAAACCCCTGCGCGACTCGATGGCGGCGAGAAGATCCAGCCTATCATCGCGCTCAACCAGGCCGACGCTCAACCCAGCGTCGCGATTGCCAGCGTGGATGCAGCACCGATGGCAGCCTCCCCCGGTGAAGATTTTGACGAAGATCCTTGGGAAGGCTTCAACGAAAAAATGTTCTGGTTCAACCGCGAAGTGGTCGATCGTTTTCTCCTAAGGCCGCTCGCCACCGGGTGGGATTTCATATTCCCCGATCCGGTGCAGCGCGGCGTGCACAACTTTTTTGATAATCTCGCCGTCGTCCGGCGTGTAGTTAATAATGGCTTGCAATTGAAACTCACCGGCGCGGCCACCGAGCTTGCGCGGTTTACGATCAACAGCACCATCGGTTTCGTCGGCTTTTTCGACGTTGCTAAAGATGCTTTCGGAATTGAGCAGAGAGACGAGGACACTGGCCAGACCTTCGGCACCTGGGGCATGGGACCCGGTCCATATCTGGTTCTGCCATTCTTGCCGCCGCTTACCATTCGCGATGGCGTCGGCTATGCCTTTGATGCGGCGATGACACCTTATACCTACTTCATTCCTTGGTGGGGCTCGGCCGCGGGCACGGCGACTAATACGGTGAACGAAAGATCGTTGAACCTGGATCGTTTCGAGCGCGTCGCCGAAAGCACTGTCGACCTCTACGGCGCCGTACGCAACGCTTACCTGCAAAGGCGCGCCGCAGCGATCAGACAATAAACACAGCGTTTCGCAAGTCTTATTGACACAGTCACCGCGGGAAGCCGGTTGTGGACTGCCGCGGTGTTTTTTGTGAGGTGAAATCCAGCCTCGATCCGTGAGAATCGCGCCTACCGCGAGGCCGGCCTCTTTCTTAACTCCCGCAATCTTCATGTGGTAGCTTTCAGCAGCGTGCCTTCGGCGAGTTTCAAACTTAGCGGTCGAATTGTGGTACTCGGTGATCCCGCGCAGATCGGCTCCTTGGGCGTCGATAAATTTTGATTGAAAATCAATCACGTCCTTGTCGCTGAGGGCGGTGCGGAATTCTGCCGGCGAAGCTATTTCCTGGGCTGCCGCGACGATACGATCGACGTCGTGAACCACCCGAGCAAACTGAATAGTCGGAAGTCGGAGCTTCGTTTCATGGCAACTCCGTCGCATGAATCAATTGCCGATGTGAGAAATCTCGGCAGCGGCAAGTCACGGCCACCTCATTCTGCTTCTGAATCTCGGGTTGGAGCTGCAAGCTTCGCAGTTAACATCGACTGCGGCTTCGCGTTGCGGCAATCGCTATTGACAAGCCGTGCACCGTTCATTATGAAACAAGTCTGTCCTCGCGACTGTAGACTTCACGGTCCAATCGAATTAGGGAGCGTCAAACAATCAAAATGCCACGGACAAAGAAAAAAAGCGCCGGGCGAGCCGCCAAAGACCGGACGCATGACTACATCGACGACGGCACGCATGATGAATCGGAAGATGAAGATCTTCCAAGTGACGAGGCGGGACGGCGCAAGATAAAGAAGAACTACGAAGAACTGCTCGGCATACGCATCGAAAAGCTCAGAGGCCGCGTGCTCAATCGGGAGAAAATCAACAAGAGCATCGACGGCCTGTATTTCATATGCCATGAGTGCAGAAAAATCTGCCACAACCTCGACGAAGGCTGGATCGAAGAAGCCGGTACGCTCAACAATTATTGCGGTGCCTGCGCCAAGACTAAAGGCATCCGCAGCAGCGCGGCCTAGAGTTTGATCTTAAGCCGGCTTAATATTTCGCCGAGCTCTTTCGGCAGGTCCGCTTCAACCGTCAGCAGCCCATCGCCGTCGGGGTGAAAAATGGCCAAGCTGCGCGCGTGCAAGAAGTGACGCTTTAGTCCCAAGTTTTCCGATCGGCCGGCACCATAGACCGCATCCGCGACAATCGGATGGCCAATGGCGGCCAAATGGGCCCGGATCTGGTGCGTCACGCCGGTTTCCATGTCGATCTCGAGCAAGCTCAAGCCGCGGGATTGTCCGAGCTTTCGATAGCGCGTTAACGCGTTCCAGGTTCGTCCCCTGGCATGCGCCCGCCGAGTGACCGCGCGCATGCGCGCGCGACCGCCGCTGTCGTGCGCGAGCGGCAGCTCGATGACGCCTTCGCCACGCGTGATACCCCAAACCAGGGCCCAGTAAATTTTCTTCACCCGTCTGCGGCGAAACTGAGACTTAAGATCGGCGAAGGCGGTCTCGGTCTTCGCGACCAGAACCAGTCCGGAGGTTTCCCGATCGATACGGTGAACCAGTCCCGGTTCCCACCTGCTGGTGCCGATGTTCACCAGCGCGGGCCGGCGCGCCAGGAGAAAATTCGCCAGCGTACCGCTGTCACGTGCGGAGAAGCCATGGGTCGGCATGCCGGCAGGTTTATTGACGAGCAAAATCGAAGCATCTTCGTAGACAATCGGCACCTCCAGCGCGGACTCGGGGAGCGGGTTGGCCGTCAACCAACTCGCCGGACCGTGGAAAACCAGCTCGTCGCCACTCCCCAGGCGGTCGCCTTTCTTGCTCGCTTTATCGCCGACGAAAAATAATTTGGCGCGGATGGCGTTCTCGATTTCTCGCCGCGACAGATGAGGCAGACACTGGCGCACAAAGGCGTCGAGGCGAATCTCTCTGCGCTCCGCCGGCAAGGTCCAAGTTTTTGTCGCGACCTTAATCGCTTGATCCGCCATACCCGCTACCGTACTATATTTCGCGATCTCATCAACGAGGCTACGGGATGTCGAAAAATTGTTTCAGCGTGATTATCGCCGGCGGCAAAGGCACGCGGTTTTGGCCGCTCAGCCGGGCCCGGCGGCCCAAACAGTTACTGAAAATCATCGGCCGAAAAAGCTTGATCGAAGAAACCGCCGAGCGCGTTTATCCTCTCAGCGGTCGAAACCAGACGTTGGTGGTCACGATTGCGGATCAAGTCAATGCACTGCGGCGCGAGCTGAGTGATTTGTCGAAACATAATTTCCTCACCGAACCGCAGGGCAAGAACACCGCTCCGTGCATCGGCCTGGCGGCCCTGGAAGTTATCAAGCGGAATCCCGACGCGGTCATGATCGTGCTGCCAGCGGACCATTGGGTTGGCGATGGTGCGGCGTTTCGCCGTACTCTAAAGGCGGCGGTCGCTCTGGCGCAACAGCATGAGCAATTGATAACGATCGGCATTCGCCCCAATTACCCGGAAACCGGATACGGTTACATCGTGAAAGGCAAGGCCGTCGCCGGTAATAATTTATCAGCGCCTTTTCTGGTAAAACGTTTCACCGAGAAACCGACGCTTGCTGCGGCACAACGGCTGATCCGCCAGCGTTCTTTGTGGAACAGCGGAATCTTTGTTTGGAAGGCATCGACACTGCTTGCACTCCTCGCGCGTTATCAGCCGGCCATCGCAAAGGGCTTGAAAGCAATCAAACATGCCGCAGCGGGCAAATCGCTGGCCAACCCCGGACCCAAACTGCGCGCGATAATTGCGCGCGAATATAAAAAGATGCCGAATCTTTCCATCGATTATGGCGTTATGGAAAAAGCCGGCTCCGAGGGCAAGGTTCTAAGTTTGAAAGCTGACTTTGGCTGGAGCGACGTCGGCAGCTGGTCGGCAGTGCATCGAATGCTGCGAAAGGATATCAACGGCAACGCAAGTCAGGGGCGCTGGCTGGGTCGCGGCGCAAAGAATTGTCTCATTCACGCGCCCGATCGCCTCGTGGTGCTTCTGGGGATGGAAAATGCCGTCGTCGTCGATACACCCGACGCGTTATTGGTCGGCGATCTCAACCGCTCCCAAGAAGTCCGCGAGCTTGTCGACGAATTGAATCGCAAAGGCCTCGGCTCATACACAGTTTGATCGTTGCCCAGGCGTAAGCTTCGCCAAACCCTGTGAATGCACGATACCCCAAAGGTCCGTTTCAGGCCGACGAGGCGGTTATCTTGCTCGACCGCAAGGACCGCGAATATCTCGCGCGCCTCGATCCCCGCCGCGGGATTTCAATCCGCGGCGGCAAAATTGCCGCCGATGGAATCATCGGCCGCGACGAAGGCAGCGTGGTGCGCTCTTCAATCAATGAGGCTTTCATAGTTTTTCGCCCCAGCCTGCCGCAGCTGATTCCCAATTTGCCGCGGAGCGCGCAGGTGATTTACCCGAAAGACATCGGGCCGATTTTACTTTGGGCCGATCTTTTTCCCGGCGCGCGCGTGCTCGAGGCCGGCGTCGGCGCCGGCGCCTTGAGCATGGCGCTCTTGCGCGCGATCGGCGACACCGGTCAATTGATTTCCTACGAAGTTCGCGAAGACTTTGCCGAGCTCGCCCAAAAAAATATCGCGCGATATTTCGGTCCCGCTCCCAACTGGACGGTTAGAATGGGCGACGTCGCCGTGAAACTCGACGAACGCGACATCGACCGTGTGATTCTCGATTTACCCGAACCTTGGCAGGTCATTGAGCGCGCTTGGAACGCGCTAAGACCGGGCGGTTTCCTCCTCTGCTACTTGCCCACGGTATTGCAAGTGAAGAGCCTAGTCGACGCGCTACGCAACGACAAGCGCTTCGCCTGCATAGAAACGTCGGAGAACTTGATGCGCTTTTGGCACTTCAAAGGCATGAGCGCGCGCCCGCAGCATCGGATGGTCGCGCACACCGGTTTCCTCACCTCGGCGCGCCGGCTGGCGGACGGCGAAAAAGACATTCCCCGAGCCCCCTGATCAGGTCGAGGCGATTTCTCACGGATAGCCCTTTTGTAGCCACCACTCGGCGATTTCGATCCGGCGGGCGAACCACACTTTGGGAAAGCCCTTAGCGTATTGGATGAACTCGTCGATGATCTTGGCGCGGAACGGCACACCCGAGACAAACGGGTGCATATTGAAAGCGAAGTATTTCGGCGCGCCCTGTTCCCCTTCCCAATAGAGGTAGTCAAACTGATCCTTCATGATCTGCAACAGATCTCTCGGCGTTCGCCCGGTACCGTACGTAGAGTAGTCGTTACACCCCGGTACGTTGTAAGGAACGACGACCACCTTTCGACCGCGAGACTCGACGATATAGGGAATGTCGCTGTTGAGTGGATCCGCCCACCAAACGAAGCCGGCCTCGGCAACCAATTCCAGTGTGTTCGGCGTCGAAGCGTGTCCCGGCGACAGATATCCCGTGGGCTTTTGCCCCAGGGTTTTTTCAAACGCCGCCACCGTTTTTTGGATCGACTCCCGCTCTTGCTCTTTGGTGTACATGAACGAGTATTCATGCTCGTAGCTTTCAGACGAGAATTCATGTCCTTTGGCCTTGAACTCTTTGCAAGCATCGGCGAACTGCTCCACCTTCAAACCGTTCATCAAAAAGGTTACCTTGAGGTTATGCCGGTCGAAGAGATCGGAGATTCGCCAGATACCGGCCCGGTCTCCATATTCCCGCTCGGTTATGAGCGCCATGTTCTGCTTGAACACCGCCTTAGGTGGGGGAATTGTGGCGCCGCCTTGGCGCTGCAGCGATTCGTGGGAGGCGAAGTTCTCGGGCCAAACTTCCCACGGCACAATGAAGGTCACACAGATTTTGGCTTTGTCCGGCCATTCTATCGCTCCTGGTCTGCCCATGTTATCTCCTCTTTCTTACAGATTCTTGACCACAAAGAACGCAAAGGTCACAAAAATTTATCACAGAAGGTAGCGTAAGCCGGAGATATATTGCACGCGGCGTAGATCGTCAAGTGGATTAAAGGCAACAACAGGCAATGTTGCCTGCGTCGCTCAACTTGACATCCGCGGGGCGCGCATCTAAACATGGATCGCTGCAGGTCCGGATGAAAACCAGAATACTTTCATTTGCCCTTTTCCTGTTTGTCATTCTTACTTCCCATGCGCGCGGACAATCATCGCTCGAAAAAATCGTTATCACCTATCCCAGTCGTAGCATCGCGTCGGTTGATCTTTACATTGCTCAGGACCGCGGCTTCTTTCGCCAAGAAAATTTATTGGCCGACGTGGTGCAAGTTCGGGGCAATATCGGCGTGACGGCACTTT